>DASREC010000432.1:0-24429 GCA_035652295.1 Polyangia bacterium | reverse complement strand
CGACAAGGTCGACGTCACCGAGGAGCTGACGCGCCTTGCCGCGCACCTGGCCGAGCTCGAGCGCGTGGTCGACGACCGCGGGCCGAGCGGCCGCCGCCTGGATTTTCTCACGCAAGAGCTGAACCGCGAGGTCAACACCGTCGGCTCCAAGTGCCAATCGGCGTCGTGCGCCGCGCGCGTGGTCGACGCCAAAGCGGAGCTCGAGCGCCTGCGCGAGCAGATCCAGAATGTCGAGTGAAGATCTCCCCAAGCCGCGCGGGCTCTTGATCGTCGTCTCGTCTCCGTCGGGCGCGGGCAAGACCACGCTGTGCCGGCGCCTGATCTCCGAGTTCCCCGACGTGATCTTCTCGGTCTCGTACACCACGCGCCCCAGGCGCCGCGGCGAAGAGGAGGGCGTCGACTACTGCTTCGTCGATCGCGCGCGCTTCGACGCCATGATCGAGAACGGCGAGTTCGCCGAGTGGGCCGACGTGCACCAGCACCGCTACGGCACCACCGTCGAGGCGGTGCGCCAGGCGCTCGAGGGCGGGCGCCACGTGCTGTTCGACATCGACTATCAGGGCGGCCGGCAGATCAAGGCCAAGTTCGAGAAGGAGGCGGTGCTGGTGTTCGTGCTGCCGCCGTCGCTCGACGAGCTCGAGCGGCGCCTGCACAAGCGCGACACCGACGCGCCCGAGGTGATCGAGCGCCGCCTGCGCAAGGCGCACGAGGAGCTCAAGCAGTACGGCATCTACCAGTATCTGATCGTCAACGACGACATCGCGCGCGCCTACGATCGCCTGCGCGCGATCTACCTCGCGGCCCAGAGCGGCATCGATCGCATGGGGCCGGTGGCCGAGCAGTTGGTCAAGGAAGCGGAGTCCGACCCGACGGGCGGCGGTTGATACCCCCGGCTCGATGCGTTAAGTTGTTCCGTCGGTGATGCAGCTTCGCCTACAGGATCTCCTGACCAAGGTCGAGGGTTACCATCCAGCCGCCGATCTCGGCCTGGTGCAGCGCGCCTATGCGTACGCGGCCAAGGCGCACGACGGGCAATTGCGCCGCTCGGGCGATCCGTACGTCGTGCATCCGCTCGGCGTGGCGACGACCATCGCCGAGCTCAAGCTCGACGTGCCGTCGATCTGCGCCGGGCTTTTGCACGACTGCGTCGAGGACACGTCGGCGACCACCGAGGAGATCACCGAGGCGTTCGGCTCCGAGATCTCGTTTCTCGTCGAGGGCGTGACCAAGCTCGGCAAGATTCCGTGGAACACCAAAGAGGAGCGGCAGGCCGAGAACTTTCGCAAGATGCTGCTGGCGATGGCGCGCGACATCCGCGTCATCCTGATCAAGCTCGCCGATCGCGTCGACAACATGCGCACGCTCGACGCCATGCCTCCGGAAAAACAGGAGCGCATCGCGCGCGAAACGATGGAGATTTACGCTCCATTAGCCAATCGTTTGGGAATTCAGTGGATAAAAACGGAGCTTGAAGATCTATCATTCAAGTACCTGTATCCACAGGAATACGAAGGACTATCGAAGCGCGTAACTGAATATCATAGGGAACGGCAGAAATATATCGACGAAGTATCGGTCATTTTGCACAAGGAATTGATCGACGCGGGCATCGAGTGCCAGGTGTACGGGCGGCCGAAGCACCTGTGGTCGATCCACCAGAAGATCGCCAAGACCGGGCGCGAGCTCGAGCAGCTGTTCGACATCGTCGCCTTCCGCGTGATCGTGCCGTCGGTGCGCGCCTGCTACGAGACGCTCGGCGTGGTGCACTCGAAGTGGACGCCCATCCCGGGGCGCTTCAAAGACTTCATCGCGCTGCCCAAGCCGAACATGTACCAGTCGCTGCACACGTCGGTGATCGGGCCGCGCGGCGAGCGCATGGAGGTGCAGATCCGCACCGCCGACATGCACCGCGTGGCGGAGGAGGGCATCGCGGCGCACTGGCGCTACAAAGAGGGACTGCCCGGCGGCGCGAGCGGCAAGGAAGAAAAAGATCAAAAACGCTTCGCGTGGCTGCGCCAGCTCATGGAGTGGCAGCGCGATCTGAAAGACCCGACGGAGTTCATCGAGACCGTCAAGATCGACCTGTTCGCCGACGAGGTCTACGTCTTCACGCCGAAGGGCGACGTCAAGGCGCTGCCCAAGGGCGCGATCCCGATCGATCTCGCCTACGCGATCCACACCGAGGTCGGCCACCACTGTTCCGGCGCGCGCGTGAACGGCCTCATCGTTCCCTTGCGCTACACGCTGCGCAACGGCGACACCGTCGAGATCATCACCTCGCCCAACCAGAAGCCGAACAAGGATTGGCTCAAGTACGTCATCACCTCGTCGGCGAAGGCCAAGATCCGGAACTACCTGCGCACCGCCGAGCGCGAGAAGTCGAAGACGCTCGGCAAGGAGCTGCTCGAGCGCGAGTTCCGAAAGTACGGCCTCACGTTCAACAAGGCGCAGAAGTCGGGCGACCTCGCGCGCGCGTCCGAGCAGCTCAAGGTGCAGACCGAGGACGACCTCTTGGTCTCGATCGGCTACGGAAAGATTTTGCCGGCCGACGTGATCGAGGCGGTGGTGCCGGCCGACAAGCGCAAGGAGCCGGTCGATCCGGACGCCGCGGCGCCGTCGACGAATCCGATCGCGCAGCTGGCGTCGAACCTGATCCGGCGCGTCACCGGGCGGCACACCGTCGGCATCAAGGTCGCGGGCGAGAACGACGTGCTGGTGCGCTTCGCCAAGTGCTGCTCGCCGGTGCCGGGCGATCCGATCGTCGGGTTCATCACGCGCGGGCGCGGCGTCACCGTGCACACGCTCGGCTGCTCCAAGGGCGTCGATCAAGATCCCGATCGCAAGGTCGAGGTCGAGTGGGACGGCAAGCTCAAGAGCCCGCGGCCGGTCTCGGTGCAGGTGGTGTGCGCCGACAAGCCGGGCCTGCTGGCGTCGCTGTCGCAGTCGTTCAACTCGCTCGGCGTCAACATCTCGCAGGCGAACTGCCGCTCGCTCGACGACAACAAGGCGATCAACACCTTCCAGTTCTCGGTCTCGGATCTCGAGCAGCTCAAGACGGTGATGCGCGCGCTCCAGCGCATCGACGGCGTCTACTCCGTCTCGCGGATGTAGCGCCTTGACATTGCCGACGGATCGGGCTAAGTAACCGCCTCTTTCGGAGGACGTTTCCCATGGCTTCGAACACGATGGCGACCTGGCACAAGCGCGTGCGCGCGCACGTCAACATGGGCCGCAAGCGCAAGAACGCCGACGCTCGCCACTCGACGCCGAGCTACGCGGAGCTGTTCGCCGGTCTCGGCGAGCCCGGCAAGCCGGCGCACGAGGCGCACGCGCCAAAAGCGACGAAGACGTCCGCGCACAAGACCTCCGCGAAGTAGTTTTTCCCGCCGCTACCGCCGCACATTTATATTTTGCCGTCCCCACGTCGGGACGATACAATTTGGCGACCTGAGAATGGGGTAGCGGATGCGACTCTGTCCCGCGTGCGGCAATCAGTATCCGGACGACGCGAATTTCTGCCCGATGGATGCCACCAGGCTGCCGCCGCCCGCCGCCGCTCCCGCTCCCGTGGTCGCCGAAGTGCCCGCCGCCTCGACGCTGCAAAACCAGCCGCGCCCCATCGCCGGGCGATTCCTGATCACCGGTCCGCAGGAGCAGACGCCGACCGGCGCGGTGGCCGAAGCGCAGGACGCGCAGTCGGGCGGCGCGCCGGTGATGCTCAAGCTGGTGGCGCCCGAGACGCTGCCGAGCGCGACCATGGCCGATCGCGCGCTGCGCGAGCTGAAGCAGCTCGGCAAGGTGGCGTCGGAGCGGATCGTGCGCGTGATCGATCAAGGCCGCACCGAGGACGGGCGCATCTACGTCGCCACCGAGACGGTGGCCGGCTCGACGCTCGAGGAGCTGATCGCGCGCGAGGGCGCGCTGCCGGTCGAGCGCGCGACCTCGATCGTGCTGCAGATCGGCGAGGCGCTCACCGAGGCGCAGAAGGTCGGCGTCATCCACCGCGACGTGGCGCCGCGCAACGTCTGGGTCGGGCCCGACGGGCGCGTCAAGGTCGGCGAGTTCGGGCTGGCCGAGCGCGTGACCGACAAAGTCTTCGGCGCGCCGGCGTACCTGTCGCCCGAGCAGGTCGAGGGCAAGCCGGTCGATCAGCGCTCGAACATCTACAGCCTCGGGGCGATCTTCTACGCCGCGCTCACCGGCCGGCCGCCGTTCGAGGGCGCGGCGCAGAGCCAGCTCGAGCAGCAGGTGAGCGCGACGCCGTCGGCGCCGTCGACCAAGCGGCCGGGCGGGCTGTCGCCGGAGATCGATCGCATCGTGCTCAAGGCGCTGGAGAAGAGCGGCGGGCGGCGCCACCTGACGCTGCGGCAGCTGCTCGGCGAGATCGAGGCGGCGTCGAACAAGGCGGGGCTGCGCGACGAGGCGGCGATGGCGCGCACGCAGATGGCGACCACACCGTCGATGCCGGCGGCGCAGCCGCGCGCCATGGCGGCGACGGTGATGGGGCTGCCGTCGATGGCGCCGCTGGCCGCGCCGACTACGCCGTCGATGGGGGCGGTGACCACGCCGTCGATGCCGCTGGCGGCGCCGGATGCTCGCACGCTGGTGCCCGATGCGCAGCCGATGCCGTCGCCGCCGGTGATGGCGCCCGCGCACGCGCCGAGCGCGCCGCAAGCGCCGACGATGGCGGAGGCGCGGCCCGCGCCCGCGATGCCCTCGCCGCCGGCCGCCGCGCCGATCGCCACCGCCGTCGAGAAACGCCCGCTTCAGCCGCCGCCCGCGGTGCAGGCCGCGATGGCCACGGCCGCCGCCAACCGCGTCGCCGCCGCCACCGAAAAGAAAGCCGCCGGCGGCGGATTCCGCGAGACCGCCTGGTTCAAGAAGGGCGAGATCGAGGAGGAGATGGCCAAGGCGCAGGCGGCGCACGCCACCGAGGATCCGCTCGCGACGACGGGGACCACCGGCAAGCAGGCGGCGGTCGACACCGAGAACGTCGACGTGAGCGCGCAGGATCGCGCGCGGCTCTCGCTCAAGACCGGCGCCACGCAGGCGATGCCGGTGATCAAAGCGGCGCCGCCGGCGGTCGCGGTGCCGGGCGATCGCATGAGCGAAGACGAGATGCTCGCCGAGATCGACTCGTCGAAGAAGTGGTTCATCATCGCCGGCGTGATCGTCGGGGTGGCGATCCTCGCCGTGGTTTTGTACTTCGTGCTCGGCCGCGGCTCGTCGGGAGCGGAGGCGCCCACGCCGCCCAAACCGGAAGCGGTCGCCGCCTCGCCGCCGGCGCCGCCGCCTCCGACTCCGCCCGCCGCCGTGCCGCCGCCCGCCGCTCCGACTCCCGCACCGCCCGCCGCCGCGCCGCCCGCTCCCAGCGCCGACAAGTTGCTCGCCGAGGCCGCGGCCGCCGCGAAGAAGGACGATCTCGCCGGCGCCGTCGACGCGCTCGGCAAGGCCGCCGACGCCGGCGCGAACCCGGCGGCGGTGAAGAAGCTCGAGGCGCAGCTCGGCAAGAGCATCGCCGCGCGCATGAAGCTGGCGAAGAAGCACAAAGACAAGGCGGCGATGAACGAGCTGAAGAGCGCGTCGGCGAAGCTCGGCGCGCTGCGCGCGAAGAAGCGCTAGCGGACGCCGGCGCGCGTCAGTTCTTGGCGACGTCTTCGACGTCGATCTTCACGGCCACTTTTCCGACGAGCACCTTGAGGCCGCCCTTGGCGTCGATCTCCTGCACCACGCCCGATTTGCCGGCGAACATGCCGCGCACGATGCGCACGGCGTCGTTCTTGGCCAGGCCCTTCTGCCGCCGCGCCTGCTTCTCTTTTTGCAGCGCCTCGCGCATCGACACGAAGTCGTTGTCGCGCGACCACGCGATGAAGCGATAGATCTCGATCAGCGACTGCATCGCCGCGCGCGCGGTCTCGACGATCGCGGCGCCGGCGGCGATCGCCTCGTCGCGCGCCACCGCGCGGCCGATGTAGAGCAGCTTGGCCGGCGCGCCCGGCGGCACCAGGCCCTGCGGCGCGGCCAGCGCGGCGATGATCTCGCCCAGCCGCGCGTCGTCCAATTCTCCGACGGGCGCGAGCCCCGGCGTCACGCCCGCGCGAAACGGCGCGCCGAGATGGTGCAGCGCGCGCACCAGCTTCTCGCGCTCGAAGTGGTCCTCGCACTTGCGCTCGAGGTTCTGCCGATCGACGCGCGCGTCGGGGTGCAGCTTGACCGCGAGATCGAGCGCATCGAACCCGACCGACGCGACCAGGAACACGTGATTGCGCAGCGGCGTCGGGTCGTCGATCATCGACGCCAGCGACTTCTGCCGATCGATGATGGCGTCGAGCTCCTTGCGCGCGCCTTCGTTGCGCGAGAAGAACAGGTGCTGCGCCTCGACCTGCTTGTGGTTCCACAGCGCCGGGTGCTCGACCGACGGCTCGACGGCGAGCGGCGATCCGTCGGCGCTCAGCATGATCGACTGCAGCTCGCGGCCGAGCGCCAGCAGCTTCTGCTTCACCTCGAGCCGCTCGCGGTTGAACGCGTTCGACTTCCACTTCTTCGGCGCGAATGCCTCGAAGTCTGCGACGGTGAAGCCCGGGAACATGGGGGCGGAGTATGCTCGCGCCGCCCCGGCAGTGTCAACGCATGTTGGGGCGGATGATCGGCAACTCGACGAGCGTGCCGGCGCGGCGCGCGGCCAGGGCGGCGCCGGCTTCGTCGACGGAGACGGCGCGCACCAGCGGCGCGAGCGCGAGCTCGCCGCGCACGAGGAGCGCGCACAGCTCGGGGTAGAGATCGGGGTGCGCGGCGGCGGCGCCGAGCACCGTGCGCTCCGACGCGGCGAAATTTTCCCAGTCGATCGCGGGCGCGGGCGCGGGCTCGCCGCGCGAGCCGTCGAGCAGCACGGCGGTGGCGCCGTCGGGGAGCATGGCGATCGCGCGGTAGCGGCCGGCGGCGGTGCCGGTGGTCTCGAGGATCTTGGTGCCCTCGACGCGCAGGCCGCGCTCGCGCGCCTGGCGCTCGAAGTCGGCGCGCGCCTCGTCGGGCGCCAGCGCGGCGTCGAGCGCGAACGCGGCGCCGAGCCCGAGCGCGCGCTCGCGAAGCCGCGCGTCGCCGTCGACGATCACCGGGTGCGCGCCCTTGGCCCGCGCGATGGCGATGGTGAACGCGCCGCGCGCGCCGCCGCCGATCACCACCGCCGGATCGCCCGGCGCCAGTCCCGCGCGCACCAGCGCCGCGTACGGCGCCGCCGCCGCGTCGGCCAGCGCCGCCATTCTCCAAAGCTCCTCACCGTCGGGCCACAGCGGCGGCTCGACCGAGCACAGGAAGCGCGCCGGCACCGTCTCGTGCGTCGCCAGCCCGTCGCGCGGCGCGCGCGCGGCGCACACGGCGGCGCGTCCTCGACGGCAGAGCTCGCAGTCGCCGCACGGCAGCGCGCGCGGCACCACCACGCGCCGCCCGAGCCACTCCGCCGCCGCGTCGCCCGCCGCGATCACCTCGCCCGCGATCTCGGCGCGCGGCTCGACGCCGAGCGCGCACCCGTCGACGCGCACCACCACCTCGGCCGGCCCCGGCAGGCGCGGCGGGACGCGCGCGCGCGTGACGCGTTCCCCGTCGAGAGTGAAGCGCTCGACGTGCTCCGGCAGGGCGCCGATCATTTCGCGGCTAGTGGACTTCTTCGTCGGAGAGGACGTCGTGGATGTCGAGCTCGTTCGAATGCTCGTCGGAGAGCGGGGCCTGCGGCGGCGCGCCCGCGGTGCCCGGCATGCCGCCGACCTGCGTGCTCTCGTCGTCGGCGCCGAGCGGGTGGTGCTGCGCGGTCTCCTCGGGCATCGGCACCTCGCCCGTCGGTGGCTCGTCGAAAGCGGGCGGCGCGGAGTAGGCGTGCGCGGCCGGCGGGGCGGACAGGTGAGCGGGCGGAGCGGCCTCGCCGTGCGTGCGCGCCCGGTAGCGCTCGAGCGCCGCGCTCAGCTCCTCGTACGAGATCATGGGCACCTCCTCGGCGCACCGATGTTAGCGATTCTCGACGGCGAAAGCTACTCGGAGATGATCCAGCGCAGCCGCTTGGGCGCGCCGGCGCGCTCGAGCTCGACCACCAGCTCGCGCGCCTTGCGCAGGCCGTCCCAGACCTCCATCAGCTGCTCGGGCCGCTCCACCGACGAGCCGTTGACGCGCAGGATCACGTCGCCCGCGCGCACGTCGACGCCGGCGAAGCGCGCGTCGCCGGGAAAAAACTGCGCCAGCCGCCAGCCGTAGAAGCGCCCGCCGCGGAAGCGCGGCTCGGGCACCACCTTCTGCAGGAACATCCCCGGCGCCGCGTCGAGCATGCGCACGAGCTCGCGGCGCGCGATCACGCCCGCCGGCGCCGTCGCCGCGGGAGGCGCGGCCGGCGGTGGCGGCTGCGCGGTGTCGGCCAGCGCCGGCGCGCCCGCGAGCAGCGCCACGATCAAAAAATTGCGCGTCATCGTCGTGTTCATCGTCAGGCCGAGGATGAGCCGCCGCCCGCGCCGATGCAACTTTCGATGGCGCGCCGGCATTCGGCGAACACCTCCTCGACGGTGCGAGTGCCGTCGACGATCACCAGGTTGGGCACGTGCAAAAGCTCGGCTTCGTAGTTGGCGGCGATGCGCTCCTGCAGCGCGCGATATTCGTAGCGCTCCACCGCGCCGCGGCTGGCGCGCCGCCGCTCGGCGACGTCGACCGGCGCGCGCACGAAGATCGTCAGGTCGGCGGCCGGCGCGAAGCGGTTGATCTCGACGACGAACGCGCGCTCGACCGCCAGCGACTGGTACGCGATCGACGACAGCACGTAGCGATCGCTCAGCACGTGCCGCCCGCGCGCGAGCTCGGGCAGGATCTCGGCGCGCAGGTGATCGATGCGATCGGCGGCGAACAGCAGCGCCATCGCGCGCTCGTCGACGTCGCCGCCGGAGAGCAGCTCGCGGATGGTGCGCCCGATCGGCCCGCGCGACGGCTCGCGCGTGATGGCGAAGCCGAGCCGCTCGCCGATGAGCTCCGCCTGCGTGGTGGTGCCCGCGCCGTCGATGCCCTCGAGCACGATGAATTTGCCGCTCATGACGAGCGCCGCGCGAGCTGCTTCGCGATCAGCGTGCGCAGGATTTCGTTGGTGCCCTCGCCGACGGTGAACAGCGGCGCGTCGCGGTAGTAGCGCTCGACGTCGTACTCGTCGGTGTAGCCGTAGCCGCCGTGGATCTGGATGCCCTCGAGCGTGGCGCGCGCGCACATGGTCGACGCGAACAGCTTGGCCATCGCCGCTTCCAGATCGCAGCGCTCGCCGCGATCTTTTTTGTGCGCCGCAGCGAGATACAGCCAGCGCGCCGCCTCGACGTCGGTGGCCATGTCGGCCAGCTTGTGGGCGATCGCCTGGTGCTCGACGATCGGCTTGCCGAACGTCACGCGCGTCTTGGCGTAGGCGAGCGAGTCCTCGAGCGCGGCGCGCGCCACGCCGACCGCGCGCGCCGCCACGTTGATGCGCCCGACCTCGAGGCCGCTCATCACCTGCTCGAAGCCGCGGTTCGGCTCGCCGCCGACGAGCGCCTCCGCCTCGACGAGGCACTCATCGAACGTGAGCGCGGAGGTCTTGAGGCCCTTGTAGCCGAGCTTCTTGAGCGGCGCGCCTTCGATCATCGAGTGCGCGCGCGCGGCGGTCTTCTCGACGAGGAACAGGGAGATTCCCGCCGCGCCCGCGGCGCCGGTGCGCGCGGCGACGGCGAACAGGTTGCCCTCGTGCGTGTTGGTGATGAACTGCTTCGCGCCCGAGATCGACCACGCGCCGCCGGTGAGCCGCGCGCGCGTGCGCAGGCCGGCCACGTCACTGCCGCCCTCCGGCTCGGTGAGCGCCAGGCCGCCGCGCAGCGCGCCCGACGCCAGGCGCGGCAGGAGCGCGCGCCGCTGCGCCTCGGTGCCGAACGTCGCCACCAGGTAGCACACGATGCCGTGCGTCCCGAGCACGCCGGCCAGGCTCATCCACCCGCGCGACAGCTCCTCGAACACGCGCGCGTACGTCACGTAGTCGAGCCCGAGCCCGCCGTGCTCGACGGCGACGCCCATGCCGAACAGCCCGAGCTCGCGCATGCGCTCGACCAGCGCGGTGGGATATTCGTCGGCGTGCTCGAGCGCGCGCGCGGTCGGACGCACCTCGCGCTCGACGAAGCGGCGCACCGTGTCCACCATCGCCTGCTGCTCCGGCGTCGGCAAAATGTTCACGCGCGAAACCGTACCATAAGCTTGAGGCATCCTTGCGACGGGGTTAGACTTTGGAAGTCGTGCACGAGACCAGCCGCTACCCGCGCCCGTATGGCAAGTACATCCTCTTGCGCCAGCTCGCCATCGGCGGCATGGCCGAGGTCTACCTGGCGCGGCAGAACGGACCGCACGGCTTCGAGAAGGAGTGCGTCATCAAGCGCATCCTTCCGTCGCTGTCGCAGGATCAGCAGTTCGTGCAGATGTTCCTCGACGAGGCGCGCATCGCGGCGCGGCTGTCGCATCCGAACATCGTGCAGATCTACGACCTCGGCACCGTCGGCGGGCAGGACTACTTCCTGGCGATGGAGCACGTGCACGGCGTCGACTTGCAGCAGATCATCGACGCCGAGTCGAAGCGCCACGGGCGCGTGCCGCTGCCGATCGCGCTGCGCCTGCTCTCGAACGTCGCCGAGGGGCTCGACCACGCGCACCGCGCCACCGACGCGCGCGGGCAGCCGCTCGGGATCGTGCACCGCGACGTCACGCCCTCGAACGTGATCGTCTCCTTCGACGGCGTGGCCAAGGTGCTCGACTTCGGCATCGCCAAGGCGGTCGCCAAGCAGGGGCGCACCGAGGTCGGCGTCATCAAGGGCAAGGTGCCGTACATGAGCCCCGAGCAGGTGCAGGGCGAGGCCATCGACGCGCGCTCGGACCTGTTCTCGCTCGGCTCGGTGATGTACGAGCTCACCGTCGGGCAGAAGCCGTTCGACGGGCAGAACCCGGCGGAGCTGTCGATCAAGATCCTGCACGACGATCCGCAGGCGCCGGAGATCTTGATCGAGGGTTATCCGGAGGCGCTGTCGGCGATCCTCAAGCGCGTGCTCTCGAAGAAGCGGCAGGCGCGCTACGCCTCCGCGCGCGATCTGCAGGAGGCGCTCGAGGAGTTCCTCGTCGGCAGCGGGATTCGTTGCACCTCGCACGATGTGGCGGCATACCTCAACGACCTGTTCCCCGGCCGGCGCGAGCGCCAGGCGCAGGAAGAGGCCGCGCTGCCGGTGGAGGCGACCGACCCGACCATGCCGAACGTCCTCAATCACGATCGTCCCGATTCGACGGAGCCGGGCGGCCCGTCGGGAATGGGCGGAGATTTGTCGTCGCCGCACCTGGGCGACTACGACGACGTGCGCCGCAACCTCGGCGGCGGCGGCGGCGGGATGAAGTACGTGGTGGTGCTGCTGGTGATCGCGGTGGCGCTCGGCTTCTGGTACCTGTCGGGGCACATGACCAAGAGCGCCGACGCGCAGCCGGAGGGCAAGCCCGCTTCCCCGGAGAAAGCTACTACCCAAAAGGAAGTTACTTCCCCGAAGGAAGTTACTTCCCCGGAGAAAGCGGCGGCGGAGAAGCCGGGCGACAAGCCGATCGTGACGCCGCTCGGCACGCAGCCGGCGGCGGAGAAGCCGGCCGACAAGCCGGTCGCCGTCGAGAAACCGGCGGACAAGCCGGCGGTGGCGGAGAAGCCTGCGGCGGCCGAAAAGCCTGCGGCGGTGGAGAAGCCGGCGGCGGAGAAGCCGGCGAAGGTCGCGCACCACGCGCCGCCCGCGCATCACGCGACGCCGCACCATGCGCCGGGGCCCGAGCCGGAGCGCGCGCTGCCGCGCCTGCCGACGCCGCCTCCGCCCGACGACGCGCCGTAACGCCCGCCTACGACGTCGCCGGTCTTCGCGGCAGCGTGCGCCGCCACAACAGCCACATCACGAACGCCAGCCCGAACACCGACGCCAGCGTCTCGGCGACCTCGAGCCACACGCGCCGGCTGCGCATCGACTCGGCGCGCGCCAGCCCCGCACGCGCGTCGGCCAGCGACGGGTCGAGCTGAAGCGCTCGGCTGAAGAGGCCCGGATCGGCGTGTCCGAGCCTGAGCGCCTCGAGCCCGTCGAGCATCGCCACGCGCGCCCCCGCGTAGCCGACCTCCGGCCCTTTCGGATCGAGATCGATCGCCTGCCGGTAGTAGCCGAGCGCGTCGCCGACCCGCCCGGCCGCGCGCAGCTCGTCGCCGCGCCGCGCGAACGCGTGCGCCATCTCGCCGCGGCGCGCGTAGTTGGGATCGTGCGCCAGGATCCAGCCGTACTCGTCGGTGGCGCTCCGGACGTCGCCGGCCTGCTCCTTGGCGCGCGCCGCTTCGAACTGCGCGTTCCACTCGGCGGCGTGCTGGCGGTCGTAGTAGGCGAACAGCTCGTCGGTGAGCTGCGCCGCGCTCGCCTTCGGATCGGCCGGCTCGCCGTTGATCGCCTCGATCTGTTTTCGCAGCGCCAGCTCGGCGATCTCGCGGTAGGTGAGGTAGTCGGGCTTCTCCTCTTCTTCTTCGCGGCCGCCGGGGAGCTTGCGCTTGCGCTTGGGCGCGGGCGGCGGCGGCTTGCCGGTGACGTAGCGCAGCCACGCCCAGCGCGCCTCCTTGCGCACGCGGTGCGACGGCGAGTCCACCTGGTTCAAGATCGCCTCGACGGCGTCGAGCGCGCGCTCCTCGCCGTACGCGTGCACGATCGCCGAGCGCACGCGATCGTCGGGCGCGGCGTTGATCGCCTTCATCGGCCGCGCGCGATCCATGCGGTCGAGCTGGTAGCTGGCGTAGCGCCGCTGCTTCGAGAGGTGCAGCGCGGCCGGGCCCTTCTGGTACATGAGCCGGATCAGCGCCGGCACCGCGGCGCTCTCCATGGCGCGGATCTGCCGCCCGCACTCGTCGCGGTACACGCCCTCGAGCTCGAACGCGAGCTTGAAGATCGGATCCACCGCGTCGAGCCGCCGCGAGCCGGCGATGCCGCGCATGAGCGCGACCTTCTCCATCGCCTCGGCGCGCGCGCGCTCGAGATCGGCCACCGTCGGCGTGAGCGGATCGAGCGGCGCCTGCGGCGAGCCGGCGGGCACCGGCGCGGTCGGCGCGATCGGGATCGGCGCGACCAATTCGGGCAGCGTCAGATCGACCTCGTTGAGCGCGCGGAGCCAGTCGAGCGTCTCCGGGTCGTGCGGCGGCGGCCGCTTGGCGCGCGGCTGGCCGGGCACGCGCGGCGGCGGCTTCCACGGCGGCTCCGGCCGGCTGATCCACATCGGGTCGAAGCCTTTCCAATTTGGAACTTGCGCCCACATGGCGAGAAACAGCCTTCGATAAATTTCGACGTGCGTGGAGTAGGGGCGCTCGAGCCGTTTGGCCAGGACGTCCATCGACTCGGATGGAAGGGCCGCGATCGCCAAAGCGGCCTGCATGCGCGCCTGCGGATCCGGCGCGCGAAGCTGCGCGAGCTTTCGATCGAGCTCCTGCTCGCTCACCGGCGGCGTCTCGGGAATCGCGGCGGCGAGCGCCAGGCAGATCGCGATCAGCACGCCTCGGATTTAGCAGTGCGAGGGCGGACGAGCAACTATCAGCAGCCGGGACGCGAAGCGGACCCGGATGTTCTGTTCTGTCAGTGCAGGATGCGCATGCGCGTGAGGCCGAGCCCGAGCAGCTCGCGCGACTCGGCTTCGAACTCGGTGAAGCGGATCGCCATGCCGGTCAGCGACCGCTGTCCGGCGCCGTCGGCGAAGTTGAGGAAGTAGTGGTTCTTGACCTCGCCGCGCGCGACGATGGTCGCCTGCGAGTCGGGCATCCAGAAGTGCACGCGCACCTCGGTGCCGAGCGGCATCGGCTCGGAGATCTCGATCAGGATCCCGCCCGCCGAGATGTTGCGCGCCATGGCGTTGCACTCGCCGAACGCCTCGGTCGAGAGGATCACCGGGAAGACCTTCTCGAACCGCATCGCGTGCCGCTTGTTCATCCAATCCCTCGCGCTGAGCATGGTAAAATCTTAGATTGGTAGTCAGATGAAGTCAAATATCCTACATGTGAGTCAGCGATGAAAACAGTGGTCACGGGCGCGAGCGGGTTCATCGGATCGTCGGTGGTGCGGCGGCTGCTCGAGCGCGGCAAGGAGGTGCGCTGCTACGTCGAGCCGGGCGCCAAGACCGCGAACCTCGACGGGCTCGACGTCGAGATCGTCGTCGGGGACGTGAACGATCGCGACGCCATCGCGGGGGCGCTCAAGGGCGCCGACACGCTCTATCACCTGGCGGCGATCTACGCCATCTGGCTCAAGGACCCGGCGCTGATGTACCGGGTCAACGTAGAAGGCACCAAAACCGTGCTTTGGGCCGCTTATAAAGCAAACCTGCAAAAAGTCGTCTACACGTCGTCGATCGCCGCGGTCGGGCGCCGCGAGGACGGGCAGCCCTCGACCGAGGCCGACGAGTTCGGCTCACGCGACTGGGACGACGGCAACGCGTACATCCGCTCGAAGTGGCTGTCGGAGGTCGACGCGCTCCGCTTCGCGCGCGAGGGGCTGCCGCTGGTGGCGGTGAACCCGGGCTTCCCCTTCGGCGAGCGCGACAGCGCGCCGACGCCGACGGGGGCGTTCATCATTGCTGCGCTGCAAAAAAAATTGCCCGGCTACATGGACGCGGGCTTCTGCGCCGTCGACGTCGACGACGTGGCCGAGGGGCACGTGCTGGCCGCCGAGAAGGGGCGCGTCGGCGAGCGCTACATCCTGGCCAATCACAACGTCACGTTCAAAGACTTCTACGAACTGGTGGCGCGCGTGGCCGACGTGCCGGCGCCGACGAGGAAGATCCCGATCTGGGCCGCGTCCGGAATCGGCTGGGCGATGGAGAAGTACGCGGTCGCGCGCAAGCAGCGCCCGCTCGCCACCTACAAAGCCGCCAAGTACGCCGCCACGACGCATTACTTCGACAATTCAAAGGCTCGCCGCGAGCTCGGCTTGCCGGTGACCCCGCTCGAGACCACCATTGAGAAGTCGGTCCGCTGGTTTCGGGCCCATGGGTACGCCGGATGAAATCTTTGCTCGGCCTCGGGTTGCTCTTCGCCTCGGGAATCGCGTACGCGGGAGACATGCCGTGGATCGGCATCGAGCTGGATCGCGGCTCGCACGGCGGCGCGAAAGTGAAGCGCGTGCTCGAGGGCACGCCGGGCGAGCGCGCCGGGCTGCACGAGGGCGACGAGGTGGTGGCCGTCGACGGAGTGCCGTCGACGACGGCCAAGATCCTGGTCGAGACGGTGCAGAAGGCGGGCGTCGGCCACGTCGCCAAGCTGCGCGTCGTCGACGCCAAGGGGAAGCCGCGCACCGTCGAGCTGACGCTCGAGGCGCGGCCGAGCATGAGCGCGCTCGAGCGCACGTCGCTGGTCGGCCACCCCGCGCCCGACTTCGAGCCGACGATTCAGGCCGGCGGCAAATTGCCGCGCATCTCGGCGCTCAAGGGGCAGGTGGTGCTGATCGATTTCTTCGCGACGTGGTGCGGGCCGTGTATCGCCGCCATGCCGCACGTCGAGGAGATGCACCAGAAGCTGGCGGCGCGCGGGCTCAAGGTGCTCGGCGTGTCGTCGGAGTCGGCGGCGATCGTGGCGCAGGCGGCGGGGCGCTTTCACGTGACGTATCCGCTCGCCTCCGACGAGAACGAGGGCGTGTCGGGCAGCTATCACGTGTACGCGCTGCCGACCATGGTGGTGATCGATCGGCAGGGCGTGGTGCGCGAGGTGGCGGTCGCCGACACCGACGCGGTCGACGCCGCCGTCGAGGCCGCGCTCAAAGCCCGCTGATGCTGCACCCGCTCGCCGAGTTCGTGCGCCTGTGCCGCAAGAACGGGCTGCGGGTCTCGACGGCGGAGATGCTCGACCTCGTGCGCGCGGCGGAACTGATCGGCGCGGACGATCCGGAGATCCTGCGCGCGGCGCTGCAGGCGGTGCTGGTCAAGCGGCGCGTCGACGAGGAGCCGTTCAACGAGCTGTTCGATCTCTATTTCTTCCGCCGCGCCGATTTTCGCGCGCGCGCCGAGAGCGAAGGCGCGCCGCCGCTGGTCGAGGCGCTGCTCAAAGAGGGGCTCACCGAGGAGCAGATCGAGCACCTGATCGCCATGCTCGCCGACGAGGCGTCGCGCATGCAGCCGCTCGCGCGCATGGGGCTCGGCCTGCGCCGCGGCCAGGTGGAGGCGCTGATCCGGCTGTCGGGGATCCGCGTCGACTTCGATCGGCTGGTGAACCCGCTGCAGATCGGGTTCTTCACGCAGCATCTCCTGGAGGCGCTCAACTTTCGCGGCGCGGGCGACGAGCTGCGCGCGCTCGGCGGGCGGCTCGCGGGAAAGATCGGCGCCGAGCAGGCGGACAAGGTCATGCGCGCGGCGCAGGCCAACCTCGAGCGCGTGCGCTCGTCGGTGCGCGGCTACGTCTCGGACGAGTTCGAGCGGCGCAACCTCAACTACGTCGAGCAGGTGCGCAAGCAGATCCTGTCGCAGAAGCCGTTCGGCGCGATGAGCGAGGCGGAGCTGTTGCGCCTGCGTGGCGAGGTGACGCGGCTGGCGCGCAAGCTGCGGCAGATGGCGTCGTTGCGCCGCAAGGTGGAGCGGCGCGGGCGGCTCGACACGCGGCGCACGCTGCGGCGCGCGCTGGCGACGGGCGGCGTGCCGTTCGTCATCAAGCACCGCCGCCGCCGCGTCGAGAAGCCGCGCCTGATCGTGCTCTGCGATATTTCGGATTCGGTGCGGCACGTGTCGCGCTTCATGCTGCAGTTCGCGTTCACGCTACAGGAGCTGTTCTCGCAGGTGCGCTCGTTCGTGTTCGTGTCCGATCTCGGCGAGTGCACCGACCTGTTCAAGAAGTACGAATTGCAGCGCGCGGTCGACCTGGCGTACGCGGGCGGCGTGGTGAACGTCTACGCCAATTCGAACTTCGGGCGCGCGTTCAAGATGTTCGCCGACCGCTACCTCGACGTGGTCACCAAGAAGACGACGGTGATCGTCATCGGCGACGCGCGCAACAACTACAATCCGCCCGAGGCGGGCGCGCTCGCCGACATCAAGGGGCGCGCGAAGCGGGTGCTGTGGCTGAATCCGGAGCCGCCGATCTCGTGGGCGTTCGGCGACTCGGCGATGCGCGACTACGAGCCGTACTGCGACAAGGTCGAGGTGGTGAACAACCTCGCCTCGCTCTCGAACGTCGTCGACGAATTGGTGCTGTGAGGGGGAAGCTGCGCGGATAGCCGGGTCCGCTTCGCGTCCCGGCTAGCTGATCGGCCCGGAGCAGGCGCCGGCTTCGAACATCAGGTACTCGAGGATGCGCTCTTGCGGCGAGAGCTGCGTGGCGTCGACGCCCATGGTCGCCTCGAGCGTGTGGTACGACGAGAAGATGGCGCGCCCGCACGCCATGTTGGTGGTCGGCGACATCACGTCGAAGCGGATGGTCTGCGGATACGAGCCGGTCATCGCCGTGCCGCCCGTCGGCTGCACCTGCGCGTCGGTGGCGTCGACCTCGTCGGCGGTCGACATCGGCACGCTCTGCACCACCGACCACTGCGTGAGGTAGCCGGTGAGCGGCAGCGTGTTCGAGCCCGACGGCAGCGCGCTCACCGCGGTGAGCCACGCCGCCATGGTGGTGTCGTTGATGCGCCCGGTGTACGTCGCCGGCATGGTCACGCTGCCGACGCCGACGTTGGCCGCGTCGATGGTCGTGTTGCCGCCGAGGAACGTCACGTCGTTCGGGAACGACTGCGCGATGTAGTCGTACGCGTTGTCGGTGGCGAACACGCGCCCGCCCTTGGCCGCCCAGTCGTGCAGGTTGGTCGTCACCGTCATCTGGTCGGCCGCCGACAGCGTCTTGAACTTTCCGCGCGCGCACGAGATGAAGAGGATGTTGTACTGCGCGAGCATGTTCGGATCTTTGAGCAGCGCCGTCAGCGTCGGCGCCGACGCGCCCTGCGCCATGAGCCGCTTGCCGCACGGGCTGGTGAGCGTGCTGGTGGTGCTGGTGCGGTTCTCGAAGCAGTCGAAGCCGACGTTCTGATCGAGCCCCATCGCCGCCAGCACCACGTCGAGCTGATCCTTGACGCCGGTGGTGACCGCGATCTTCGGGATGTCGTCGCCGGGGCCGCTCTTGCCGGGCAGCACGGTGAACGGCGCGCCGATGTTGTTGTCCTGGCAGGCGGTGATCGGCAGCATCCCGGTGTGGCGGAAGCGCCCCTTGTTGACGGTGAACGGCACCTGCGCCATCGGCGGGAGCTGGCTGATGTCGAGCGTGAAGTGGCCGTCGGCGCCGGTGGTGGCGGTGGCGCCGGCGCCGTCGACCGGCTGATCGCACAGGTCGCACGAGACGCCGGCGGGGAAGCTGCCCGTCGAGATCGGCACGTAGGCGAACGCGTTGGCGATCGGATCGACCGCGTTCGGCGCCATCACGTTGCCGCTGATGGTCGTCGGCGTGCCGTTGCACATCGTCGAGAAGCTGGGCCCGTTGTTGACGTAGCCGCCGTCGCCCTGCGACGCGCCGCCGTCGCCGTGGCCGTTGCCCTTACCGCGGTTGGACGGATCGCCGCAGCCCGCCGCCATCACCAGCACGAAACAGAAAGACGCGCGCATGACCTTGAATGGTGCGAGGGCGCGGTGACCTTCAAATTATTGCGCCAGCTCGAGGCCTCGCACGTCGTGCATGAGCGGCGCGCCCTCGGCCCACTGCGCCTTGTAGTCGCCGTCGCGGGTGACGCGCAGGACCAGCGTGCGGCCGGGCGCGGCCTCGACGGGGACGCGCTTCGCGTTCGGGCCGAGCACCGCCACCACGCGGGCGGTCGGGCCGGCGAGCCGGTGCACCAGCTCGTCGATCGACCACGCCTCGCGCGCCGCGCCCTGCTTGTTCTGCACGCGCACCGCGGGCACGTTGGCGATCTGCTCCGGCTGCCACGCGGCCACCGGCTTGCCGTTGATGCGCACGTCGAGCGCGCGCTCGGGCAGGCGCCGCTCCGACTCCTCGGAGTCGTGCTCGCGCGCGACGGTGGCGGCGGGCGCGGCGCGCGTCGGCGCGGCATCGGACGAGCGGGCGCAACCGGCGGGCGCGAGCGCGAGCGCGAGCGGCAAGCACAACAGTCGCGAGGTCATCGCGCCCGGCAACTACAAAAACGATGCCGTCCGCCGCCTCACGCCCATCGCGGACTTACGCGCGCGCAAGTGGGGTGTCGAGGACGCACTAGCGGTGACTGAGCACCAGGCGCGCCTCGACGTGCTGCTCGACGCGGGCGCGCGACCAGAGCATCGGGTGGTACTCGCCCGAGCGCCACGCGGCGATCTGATCGTCGTAGTGCGGGCTCGCCGGGTGGCCCGACTGCCCCGGCGCGTGCACGCCGCGCGACGCGTCCCAGTCGGCGAGATCGACGATCTGCCGCCACGACGCGGTGAACCCGCCCTCCGCCGAGATCGGCAGCTTGGGCACCCACGCCGCCTGCCACACGGTGTTGGTGTCGCCGCCGTACGGGAACGGCCCGCGGTTGAAGATCTTGTCGAGCGGCTTCTTCGCCCCGAGCGGGTGATTGAAAGCCACCGGGTGGATCGCGCCCCATTGCCATTTCGACGAGTCGGGCCCGACCGTGGTCTGCAAATAACGGATCGCGTCCGCCAGCGCGCCGGCCAAGAGTTCGACGCGATCGATCGCGCGCCCGCTCTCATTCTTGAGCCACTCGCGCTCGTCGCGTTCGAGAATCTCGAGCGCGATGAGCGCGGTGCGATCGACGCGGCCGAGGATCACCGGGTTGAGCAGCGGGTGATAGCCGACGCCGAGATAATGATCGATCAAGTCGCCGAGCCAGGGCGCGAACACGCGGCGCTGCGCGAAGTACTGCGTCAGCTCGTAGAGCGCGCCCGGCACCGACTCGGCGCCGAGCTCGTGATCCCACGTCGCGAGCGCGCGCAGCGCGAACTGCGCCGGATCGCCGAGCGCCGCCAGCTCCGGCCGCTCGGCGAGCGCCGGCGCGAGCGCGGCCAGAAGCGCGCAGAACGCCTTCGCCGGCGCGCAATATTGATCGACGTGGATGCGCGCGAAGTCGGCCGCGTCGAGCTTGTCCTTGGCGGTGAGCAGCTCGACGATGCGCCGCACGCGAAACCCGTTCATCGTCTCCGCCGAGAGAAAGTACGGGTAGCTCGCGCCCACCTGCACGTTGTTCGCCGACGCGAGGTAGTGCTGCGGCGGATTGAACGCGTGCGGCAACTCCTCGACGGGGATGGTGCCGGTCCACTCGTACTCGCCGCTCCAGCCGGGCACCGGCACGAGGCCGATGCCGCGCGCGCGAATCGGCACGCGGCCCGCCAGGTGATAGCCGATGTTGCCGGCGCGATCGGCGTAGACCACGTTCATCGCCGGCGCGCTCCAGTCGCCGAGCGCGGCGCGGAACGACTCCCAGTCGCGCGCGCGGTTGAGCTGGAGCACCGCGCGATGGATCCCGCTCTCCTCGTGCGCCACCCACTTGAGCGCGATCGCGCGCCCGCCGGCGAGCGGGCTCAAGCCGGTGATGATCGGCCCGTGCCGCGTCGACACCACTTCGACCAAGCGCGGCCCGCGCTCGCCCTTGATCTGGATCTCTTCGCGCTCGACGGTGGCGCGCTCCCACGAATCTTGGTAGCGATAGCGCTTCGAGTCGTTGGGATCGAACTCTTCGAGATAGAGGTCCTGCGTATCGGGCACCGCCGCGGTGAAGCCCCACGCGATGTCGGCGTTGTGGCCGATGACCACGCCCGGCGCGCCCGGCATCGAGACGCCGGTGACCTCGAAGTCGGGCGCGATCAAATGATTCTCGTACCAGATCGACGGGAGCTGCGGCGCCAGGTGCGGATCGTTGGCGAGCAGCGGTTTTCCCGTCGAGGATTTGGCGCCGTCGACCACCCAGTTGTTGCTCAGGCCGCGCAAGCCGGCGAGCGGCAGCCACGACTCGGCGGCGTGAAACTGCTCCATCACGCGCGCGAACACCGCCGCCCATTCGTGATCGGGGACGACGATCGGATTGTCGCGCGGATATTCGCCGATCAAACGCGCCGCGCGCTTGGCGCCGAGCCGCGCCACCAGCGCGCCGTTGAGCAGCTCCGAGTCCCAGTTGCACGAGAGCGCCCACGCCATCATCTGGCCCCACGCGAGCGAGTCGAGCGGGCGCCACGGCTCGGGGTCGATGCGCAGGAGCGTAAATTCGAGGGGGAGCTGAAAGCGATGCGTCTCGAGGAACGCGTTCACGCCGCGCGCGTAGGCGTCGAGCAGGCGGCGCGTCTCGTCGTCGGAGGAGGTGAGCGCCCGCTCGGCGATGCGCGTGAGGCGCAGCGTGCGCAGCATGCGATCGGTCTCGAACCCCAGCTCGCCGAAAATTTCCGAGAGCCGCCCGTGCGCGACGCGCCGGTTCAGCTCGAGCTGCCACAAGCGATCCTGCGCGTGCACGTAACCCTGCGCCGCGATCGCGTCCTCGAGCGAGCGCGCATAGACGTGCGGCACGCCCCAGCGGTCGCGCAGCACCTCGACGTCGGCGGAGAGCCCGGCGAGCGCGGCGCGCCCCGACATGCGCGGCACCGGCCACGTGAAGGCGCGGGCGAGAGCGAGCAGCGGATTGTCGACGAGCGCGCGCAGCCGGCCAAAAAGCGACATAGCGCGTTTTAACCGATCCGACGCGCGGCGTGCGAGCGAACTACGTGAGGCGCGGATCGCGCGCGAGCAGATCGTCGCGGCCGACGAAGCGCAGCCACAGCTTGCGGAAGATCGGCCCGTACGCCGCGAACGAGAGGCCGAACGCGACGTGCGAGAACCAGCTCACCCACGGCGGCACCTGCTCGGCCCAGATGTCGTGGCCGTGCAGCCGCGCGAGCAGTCCGGGGCCGATGATGTTGACGTCGACGATCTGCGCCGCCAGGCCGATCGCGAGGCCGAGGATGATCGGCGCCCAGCGATCTTTATCGCAGCGCAGGACCGTCGCCGCCACCGCGAACACCAATCCCCAGATCGCCGCCACGCCGAGGTGGAACGCGAGCGCCCAGAGATAGCCGACCGGCGTGAGCGACACCAGCGCGACGTCGCCATAACGGATCGCGCCGATCACGTTCAGCGGATACGTGAAGCCGAGCGCGTTCTGGAAGATCGCCGCGTATGCGATCGCCATCACCACCGCCATCACCACCGCGCCGATCTCGCCCGCGATCAATCCCGAGAGCAGCGACGCCGACCAACGCGCGGGCGCGACCGAGGTCATCGGCGCGCCGCCGACTCTTGTCGTGGTTGCCATGTAGAGCCACCTCCGGCGACGGTAGATGAGCATTTGCCGGGCCAACAAAGGTTTGCAAATGCACAAAAACGTGCTCGCGGACGAGCGGCCCGTTGCTTGACCCATGAGCACTCGGCGGCTACCCTGACGGCTGTAAATGGAGCCTGCGGAGCCCGCGATCAAACGCGTCTACATCCAGAATTTCGGGTGTCAGATGAACGAGTACGACGTGGAGCGCATGGTCGAGGTGTTGCGCGCCAAAGGCTTCGAGAGCGCGCCGTCGGCGGAGGACGCCGATCTGATCGTGCTCAACTCGTGCTCGATCCGCGAGAAGTCGGAGCACAAGGTCGCGAGCGCCGCCGGCCGCTACAAAGAGCTGAAGGAGCGCAAGCCGGGGCTGGTCCTCGCCGTCGGCGGATGCGTGGCGCAGCAGGAGGGCGACCGGCTGCTGAGGCGCCTGCCGCTCGCCGACTTCACGTTCGGGCCCGATCACATTCCGGCGATCCCGACGCTGCTCGAAAAGTTTCGCGGCGAGCGGCGGCGTTTTGCCGCAACCGACGTGATCGACGTCGAGGACTATCGCTTCCTCGACGCGGATCCGCGGCCGGGCGACGTGAAGGTCACCGCGCTGGTGACGATCCAAAAAGGCTGCGACAACCACTGCGCGTTCTGCGTGGTGCCGGCGACGCGCGGGCGCGAGGTCTCGCGGCCGGCCGGCGAGGTGATCGCCGAGGTCGAGCGGTTCGTGGCGCTCGGCGCGCGCGAGGTCACGCTCATCGGGCAGAACGTGAACTCGTACCACGCCATCGGCACGCCCGACGGCGACGACTTCGCCGAGCTGCTGGCGCGCGTGTGCCGCGTCGACGGGCTCGAGCGCGTGCGCTTCACGACCTCGCACCCGCACGACTTCACGCGCAAGGTGGCCGAGGCGTTCCGCGACCTGCCCAAGCTGTGCTCGTATCTGCACCTGCCGGTGCAGTCGGGCTCGTCGCGCACGCTCAAGCGCATGGTGCGCGACTACACGCGCGAAGAGTACCTCGCGCAGATCGATTATCTGCGCGCGCTCGTGCCGGACATCTCGCTGTCGACCGACATCATCGTCGGCTACCCGGGCGAGACCGACGCCGACTTCGCCGAGACGCTGTCGCTGCTCGAGCGCGTCGAGTACGACTTCATCTACTCGTTCGGCTACTCGCCGCGGCCCGACACGCCGGCGCTGAAGTTGAAGTTGTGCGACGACGTGCCGGAGTCGGTGAAGGACGAGCGGCTGCAGATCGTTCAGGAGCTGCAGCGCGGGATCACCGAGCGGCGGCTCGGGCGTTTCATCGGACGCGAGGTGGAGGTGCTGGTGGAAGGGGAGTCGCGGCGAAACGACGGGGCGCAGGCGCTGTGCGGGCGCGCGCGCGGCAACGAGATGGTGAACTTCCCGCTGCCGGCCGGACGCGCGCCGCGCGACTTCATCGGGCGGTTGCTCCCGGTGCGCGTGACCGCGGCGCGCTCGCACACGCTCGTCGGTGAATTCGCCGGCGCCGGCGCTACCAAGCGCCTACCCGTGCTCGCATGAAGGCGCGAGGGGGGATGCTCGACATGAAGGTGTCGAAGCTCACCGTCGATCCGTTCACCAACCTGCCGATCATCATCCTGCGCGACGAGGCCGGCACCGAGGCGCTGCCGATCTGGATCGGCTTGATCGAGGCGTCGGCGATCGCGTCGGAGCTGGAGAAGATCGCGCTCGATCGCCCGATGACGCACGACCTGATGAAGAACATCATCGGCGAGTGCGGCGTGAAGGTGGATCGCGTCGAGGTGCACGACGTCCGCGAGAACACCTTCTACGCCACCATCCACCTCGTCGGGCGCGGACAGAGCGGCAAGACCAACAAGCCGAAGCGCATGGCCATCGACGCGCGGCCCTCGGACGCGATCGCGCTGGCGCTGCGCACCGGCGCGCGCATCTGCGTCGCGCGCAAGGTGATCGACGAGGCGCGCAAGCTCGACAAGCGGCCCGACGCGGCGCACGCCGACGGCGACGGGCCCGGCATCCTCGAGCAGCTCGACGACGAAGACTTCGGTAAGTGGAAAATGTGAAGCGGTGGGCGCCCGCGATCGCGTTCGCGGCGCTCATCTTCATCGGCTCGTCGATTCCGGGGCACTC
>DASREC010000431.1:0-4044 GCA_035652295.1 Polyangia bacterium | reverse complement strand
CGGCTCGCGTCCGTCGAAGGTCTTCTCGCCCGGCTGCTCGACCACCTTCTTCGGATACTTCTCGATCGTGTGCTGCACGACCGCGGTGATGGCCTCGGGCGAAAACGGCTTGGTGATGTAATCGACGATGCCCATCACCTTGACGAAGCGCTCGCCGACCTGATCGCCCTTGGCGCTCATCAAGACGACCGGCACCTCCTTGAGCGGCTCGGACTCGGCGAGCGCGCGACAGACCTGGTAGCCGTTCATCTTCGGCATCACGAAGTCGAGCAGGATCAGGCTCGGCCGCGACTCGCGCGCTTTGGCGATCCCCTCTTCGCCGTCGGCGGCGGTGTGCACCGTGAAGCCCGCCTTGGTCAGCACCAGCTGAACGACCTTTAAGATCGTCGGGCTGTCGTCGATGACCAGAACGGTATCGGCCGGCACCGCGTGAGGGTATCAGAAGTTTGCGCCCTCGTGCTAGCCTACTCGCCGTGCCGGCTGAGTCCTTCCCCCGCGCGTTCGGCCGCTACACCCTGCTCGCGAACCTCGCGCAGGGAGGCATGGGCGCGCTGTACCTCGCCTGCCAGGGCGAGCCGGGGATGGAGAAGCTGTGCGTCATCAAGACCGTGCTGCCGCACCTGGCGGACAAGGAGTACGTGGCGCGCTTTCGCGACGAGGCGAAGGTGGTCGTGCGTCTGTCGCACGGGAATCTCGTGCCGGTGTTCGACGCCGGGACCGCGCGCGTCGACGGGGCGGACGAGCTGTACCTGGCGATGGAGCACGTCGACGGCAAGGATCTGCGCGCGGTGTGGAACCGCTGCGCCAAGAAGGGCATCGCCTTTCCCGTCGACGTGGCGGTGTACATCGCTCGTGAGCTCGCGCGCGGGCTGCACCACGCGCACTCGTCGTCGGCGATCTCGCTGGTGCACCGCGACGTCTCGCCGCCGAACGTCCTCCTGTCGTTCTTCGGCGAGGTGAAGCTGACCGACTTCGGCCTCGCCGCGTCGACGATGAAGACCGAGAAGACCGCGCCCGGCGTCATCTACGGCAAGGTCAGCTACATGAGCCCGGAGCAGGCGCGCGGCGAGCCGCTCGACGGGCGCACCGATCTCTACGCGGTGGCGGTCATCCTGTGGGAGCTGCTCACCGGCAAGCAGCTCTTCCCGCAGTCGGAGCCGAACCTGATCGCGCGCGTGCGCGATCCCAAGCTCGACGCGCCGTCGCAGCACGCGCACCGTGTGGTGCCGGCGCTGGACGCGATCGTGATGAAGGCGCTCGAGCGCGACCGCGACGCGCGCTACGCCGACTGCGAGGCCTTCCGCGCGGCGCTGGCCGAGCACCTGGCGCAGACCGCGCCGACCACCGACAACGCGCGCGTGGCCGCGTTTTTGGCGCAGCTCTTCGGCGACGAGATCGCCGACGAGCGCGCCGCGCGGCAGAAGCTGGTCGAGGGCATGCACGCCCTGCGGCAAATTGCCGCAAACGAAAAGGCGGCGCAGAAGAACGTGCCCACGCAGCAGAAGACCGCCGAGCTGGCCGACCGCACGCCGCCGTCGGGCGGCATCATCGGCGCGTACCTCGACGGGCGCTACCTGGTGAAGCGGCTGATCGGCGAAGGCGGCATGGGCCTGGTCTACGAGGCCGAGCACGTCGAGATCGGCCGCCGCGTGGCGGTCAAGATCCTGCACGCCATCTACACGCGCCAGGGCGAAGTGGTGGCGCGCTTCCGCTCCGAGGCGCGCGCCGCCACGCGCATCGGCCACCCGCACATCATCGACGTCTTCGACTCCGGCACCACCGTCGACGGCGCGGTGTACTTCGTGATGGAGTACCTCGACGGCAGCGATCTGGCCGAGCTGATCGGCAAGACCGGGCCGCTCACCGTGCAGCGCACCATCGCCATCGCGCGCGAGATCTGCCAGGCGCTCGCCGCCGCGCACAAGGCCGGCATCGTCCACCGCGACATGAAGCCGGAGAACGTCTTCCTGGTCACGCGCGACGGGCGGCAGGACTTCGTCAAGGTGCTCGACTTCGGCATCGCCAAGACGATGGAGTCGAGCGACAAGGTCGGGCGGCTGACCAACCCCGGCATGGCGATGGGCACGCCCGAGTACATGGCGCCCGAGCAGGCGGCGCACGGCGTGGCCGACGAGCGCGTCGACATCTACGCCGTCGGCGCGATCCTGTACGAGATGCTGACGGGGCGGCCGCCGCACGAGGGCTCGAACATCCTCGAGATCCTTACGCGCAAGGCGACCGAGAAGCCGAAGGAGCCGTCGGCGCTCCGGCCCGACGTGCCGCCCGAGCTCGAGCGGCTGGTGCTGCGGGCGCTGGCGATGGATCCCGCGCTTCGCCCGCAGTCGATGGACGCGCTGGCGCAGGAGCTGGGGCGGCTCGGCGGGCCGGCGCCGTCGTCGGTGAGCGTGCCGATCGTCGTCGAGTCGCCGCGCGCGCGGCGCCGCTACGTGGTGGCGGGGCTCGGCTCGGGCGTCGGGCTGATCGCGATCACCGCGTTCATCGTGCTGCGCTTGAACGCGACCGCGCGTCCGCCCGCAGCGCCGCCCGCGCCGCCGCCCGTCGCCGCGCTGCCGTCGGCGAACAGCGAGCCGCCGGTGGCCCTGCCGGCGCCCGCGCCCGCGCCGGTGCCCGCGCCCGTCGAGCCGCCGCAAAAATCTTCGCCGGCCGCCGTCGCGCCGCCGTCGCACCATCACGCGAGCGCCGCGCCGTCGAGCGCAGTGCCCAAGCCGTCGAAGCCGAGCGCGCCCGACGACGACAAGGCCGCGCGCCTGGCCGACGCGCGCCGCTCGGTGGCCGAAGGCCGCGCCGCGCTCGGCGCCAGCCGCTTCGGCGACGCCGAGCTGGCGTTCAGCCACGCCGACGCCACCGGCTTCGAGCGCGGGCCGGCGCTCACCGGGCTCGCCGAGGTGAAGTTCCAGCGGCGCCAGTTCGGCGACGCGGTCACCATCGCCCGCCGCGCCGTCGACGCCGGCGGCGGCGTGCAGGCGCGCATGGTGCTCGGCAACAGCTACTTCAAGCTCAACCGCTACGACGAGGCGATCGCCGAGTACCGCAAGGTGCTCGAGATCGACAAAGGCCACGTCGAAGCCGCCTCCAGCCTCGCCGCCGCCGAAAAGCGCCGCAACGGCGGCTGACGCGCCGACGGAGATTTGAAACGCCAAGACGCCAAGACGCCAGCTCCGATATTAAATATTTAAATATTTTTATCTCTCTATTGGCGTCTTGGCGTCTTGGCGTTTAATCCCTCTCCGCTTTTTTGAAGACGCGGTAGAGCCAGGCCAGCGACGGGAAGAGGAGGAGGGCGCCGATGGCGAGGGCGCCGAGCAGGAGCGCGAGCGTGCGCGGCGGAGCGGCGGCCGAGGCGATGGTGAGATCGGGGGCGACGAGGAACGGGTGCTGGCCGAGGCCCCAGGTGGCGACCATCAGCGCGGTTTGCAGCGCGGCGAGCGGGCGGGCGGCGCGAAAGCGGCGGCGGTAGAGCAGCGCGCACGCGGCGAGCGCGACCGAGGCGAGCGAGAGGTGCAGCGGCCACGACCACCACGCGTGGTGCAGCGCCGAGGTGAAGTGCGACGCGCTCGCCGGCGCGGTGAGCGCGCCGAGGGCCGCCGACGCGACGACGCCCGCCTCGGCCGCCAGTGCGCGCCGACGGAAATCGTCGCGCAGCGCCTCGTCGTCGGTCTCGACCGTCAGGTACGCGGCGGCGAGGAACGCGAACAGCGACAGCACCAGCAGCCCGACCGCGAACGGAAAGACGCCCAGCCACGGCTCGACGAACGCCGCCGCGAACGTGTCCGCGCGCGGCGCGCCGTCGGTGACGCGAATTCCGCCGGCGGTGACCGCGCCCAGCGCCACGCCGAGGAACACCGGCGTCACCGTCGACGACACGGCGAACACGCGCCCCCAGCGCCGCTGCACGTCGCCCGAGTACGTCGAATATTGCCGGAACACGAACGCCGAGCCGCGCAGCACGATGCCGAGCAGCATCAGCGTGAGCGGGATGTGCAGCGCCGTGGTCGCCGCCGAGTACGCGACGGGAAAGCCGGT
>DASREC010000430.1:0-19160 GCA_035652295.1 Polyangia bacterium | reverse complement strand
CGCGGCCCCGACGGAAAACCGGACGGCGTGCTCGGCCCGGAGGACCTGGTGGCCGACAGCGGCGACGCGCGCGGCCTCAAATTCGCGCCGCTCGCCGAGCAGGGCCACATCCGCGTCGCGGTGCTGCGCCCCGACGCATTGCGCTAGTTTTCGCCGTCGGGGATCGCTTGACTTCACGGGTGGAGACGGTTAAATCGGCCGCAACTCGAACGCCCGTGGAGACCCCTTCGATGCTCGCAAAAGGGCAGCCGGTCGACGCCGATTCGCAGCGCGACTCGCAAGAGATCTTTTCGATCCTCGACGACTCCGGCCGGGTGCGAGCCGGCGTGGAAGCGCCCGCCGTCCCCGACGCCGATGCGCTGCGCCTCTACCGCAGCCTCTTGCAGGTGCGGCTCGTCGACGATCGCATGATGAAGCTGCAGCGCCAGGGACGGCTCGGCTTCTACATGCAGTCGACCGGCGAGGAGGCGACGCACTTCGGCGGCGCATACCCGCTGCGCGACGGCGACTGGATCTTCCCGTCGTACCGCGAGCCGGGCGCGGCGTTCTGGCGCGGCTACTCGCTGCGCGACTTCACCAATCAGTTGTTCGGCAACGCCGAGGATCCGGTGAAGGGGCGCCAGATGCCGGTGCACCACTCGGCGCGCTGGATCAACTACGTCTCGATCTCGTCGCCCGTCGGCACGCAGATCCCGCAAGCGGTCGGCATGGCGTGGGCGGCGAAGATCTCGAAGAAGGACGATCTAGCCATTGTCTACTTCGGCGAAGGCGCGACCTCGACGGGGCAGTTCCACGTCGGCATGAACTTCGCGGGCGTCTACAAGGCGCCGGTGATCTTCTTCTGCCGCAACAACGGCTGGGCGATCTCGACGGCGCGCGACAAGCAGACGGCGTCGAAGAGCTTCGCCGTCAAGGCGGTCGCCTACGGCATGCCGGGCGTGCGCGTCGACGGCAACGATCTGCTGGCGGTGATCGCGGTGGTCGACGACGCCGCCCGCCGCGCGCGCGCCGGCGAGGGCCCGACGCTGATCGAGGCGGTGACCTACCGCCGCGGCGGCCACTCGTCGTCGGATGATCCGTCGCAGTACCGCGATCCCGCCGAGGTGACCGCGTGGGAGGCGCACGATCCGATCGAGCGCTGGCGCCGCTATCTGGTGACGCGCGGCCTGTGGAACGAGCAGCTCCACGAGCAGTACACCAAAGAGATCACCGAGGAGATCCTCGAGGCGCTCAAGCACGCCGAGAAGGTCGCGCCGCCCGACGTCGGCACGCTGTTCGACGACGTGTTCGCCGAGCTGCCTGCGCATTTAGCCGAGCAGAAAGCCGAGTTGCTGGCGTCGCCGCGCGCCCGCTCCGGTCACGGAGGACATTAGCGAATGCCGGTCTTCAACATCATTCAAGCGGTCAACGATGCGCTGCGCATCGAGATGAAGCGCGACGCGCGCGTGGTGGTGCTGGGCGAGGACGTCGGCAAGTTCGGCGGCGTGTTCCGCGCCACCAGCGGACTGTTCGACGAGTTCGGGCCCGATCGCGTGATCGACACGCCGCTCGCCGAGGCGGGCATCATCGGCGCGGCGATTGGAATGGCGCTCTATGGTTTGAAGCCGGTTCCCGAGATTCAATTCGCCGATTTCATCTATCCGGCCTATGACCAGATCGTCAACGAGCTGGCAAAGTTTCGCTATCGCTCCGGCGGGCAATATCCCGCGCCGGTCGTGATTCGCACGCCCTACGGCGGCGGTATTCGCGGCGGTCATTATCATTCGCAATCGCCCGAGGCCTATTTCGCGCATACGCCGGGATTGAAGGTGGTGATTCCCTCCAATCCATACGACGCGAAGGGATTGTTGTTGTCGGCGATCCGCGGCGAGGATCCGGTGATCTTCATGGAGCCGAAGCGCGTGTACCGCGCCGCCAAGGGCGAAGTCCCCGAGGGCGACTACACCGTGCCGATCGGCTCGGCCAAGGTCGTGCGCGAGGGCTCGCAGCTCACCGTGCTCTGCTACGGCGCGATGGTCCACACCTGCGTCGAAGCCGCCGAGAAGGCGACCGCCGAAGGGTTCGATCCCGAGATCATCGATCTGCGCACGCTGATGCCGCTCGACACCGAGACGGTGCTCGCGTCGGTGCGCAAGACCGGGCGCGTGGTGATCGCGCACGAGGCGCCGAAGACGTGCGGCTACGGCGCCGAGCTGGCCGCGCTGATCGCCGAGAAGGCGCTGATGTCGCTCGAGGCGCCGATCAACCGCGTCGCCGGCTTCGACACGCCGTTTCCGTACACGCTCGAGAACGAGTACCTGCCGTCGCCCGATCGCGTCGCGCTCGCCATCAAGCAAACCGCCAGCTTCTGAGAGGCCACATGTTCGAGTTCCGTCTGCCCGACATCGGTGAAGGCGTGGTCGAGGGCGAAGTGGTCAAGTGGCACGTCGCGCCCGGCGACCCGGTGCGCGAGGACCAGCCGATGGTCGAGGTGATGACCGACAAGGCCACCGTCGAGATCCCGTCGCCGCGCGCGGGGACGATCCGCGAGATCCGCGCCGAGGCGGGCAAGCTGTGCAAGGTCGGGGCGGTGATGGTGGTGATCGACGAGAGCGGCAAGGCGGGCGAGAAGGCGAGCGAGAGGCACGCGATGCCGCCGACGGCGAAAGAGGAGCGGCAGTTCGAGAAGAAGCTGCCGGCTACGGCTACGGCTACGGCTACGGCTACGGCTACGAAGGTGAACGGCGACGGGCATGTTGCCGTTGGCAAGATCCTGGCGACGCCGGCGACGCGCAAGCTGGCGCGCGATCTCGGCGTCGATCTGTCGACGGTGATCGCCAGCGGCGAGAACGGGCGCGTGACTTCCGACGACGTGCGCGCGGCGTCGGGCGCGCCGGCCGCGCGGCCGGTGAGCGGTCCCGGCGACGCGCACCCGACCGGCCCCGGCCCGTTCGTGCAGCAGCAGGGCGACGAGCGCGTGCCGTTCCGCGGCGTGCGCAAGAAGATCGCCGAGAACATGCACCGCTCGCGCGCGACGGCGGCGCACTTCACCTACGTCGAAGAGTGCGACATGACCGAGCTGGTCGCGCTCCGCAAACGCGCCCGGGCGCGCGCCGAGGAGCGCGGCCTCAAGCTCAGCTTCCTGCCGTTCATCGTCAAGGCGGTGTGCGCCGGCCTGAAAAAATTTCCCATCGTCAACGCCACGCTCGACGAGGCCAAGCAGGAGATCGTGCTGCGCAAGCGCTACCACGTCGGCGTGGCGGCGGCGACCGCCGACGGCTTGATCGTGCCGGTGCTGCGCGACGCCGATCAGCGCTCGCTGTTCGACCTCGCGCGCGCGCTCGACGAGCTGAGCGAAAAGGCGCGCATCGGCAAGGCGTCGCGCGACGAGATCACCGGCTCGACCTTCACCATCTCGTCGCTGGGCGCGCTCGGCGGCGTGCTGGCCACGCCGATCATCAACTATCCCGAGGTGGCGATCCTCGGCGTCCACAAGATCAAGCCGACGCCGGTGGTGCGCGACGGCGCGATCGTAGTGCGCGAGATGATGAACCTGTCGATCTCGCTCGACCACCGCATCGTCGACGGCTTCGAGGGCGCGCAGTTCCTCCAGCACGTGATCTCGCTGCTGGAAGATCCGACGCTGATGTTCATGGAGATGGTCTAGCGTCGATGCCGACGATCCGCGGCGCCGTCGCCGAGCCGCCCGACACCGATCCGTCGCTCGGCCTCCTCCAGATCCTGCCGGAGTCGGGCGTGCCCGATCCGACGCGCGTGCCGCGCCTCTCCGCCGACGAGGTGCGCCGCATCTACCGCGGGATGGTGACCATCCGCGTGATGGACGAGCGGCTGCTGGCGATGCAGCGGCAGGGGCGCATCGGCTTCTACGGCGAGGCGCGCGGGCAGGAGGCGGCGATCATCGGCGCCGCTGCTGCGTTGCAACAAAATGATTGGATCGTGCCGGCGCTGCGCGAGGCGGGCGCGGCGATCTTCCGCGGCCTCTCGATGCGCGAGTACGTGGCGCAGATCTTCGGCAACGGCAACGACGTGGCGCGCGGCCGCCAGCTCCCGTGTCACCCGGGCACGCGCGCGGCGCGCTACGTGACGATGTCGTCGTGCATCGCCACGCAGCTGCCGCACGCCGTCGGCATGGCGTGGGCGGCGCGGCTGAAGAAAGATCCGATCGTGGTGCTCGGCTGTCTCGGCGACGGCGCCACCAGCGAGGAGGATTTTCACGTCGCCGCCAACTTCGCCGGCGTCTACAAGGCGCCGGTGGTGTTCCTCTGCCAGAACAACCAGTGGGCGATCTCGACGCCGTGCACGCAGCAGACCGCGTCGCGCACGTTCGCGGTGAAGGCGCTCGCCTACGGCTTTCCCGGCGTGCGCGCCGACGGCAACGACGTGTTCGCGGTCTACTCGGCGGTGCAGGCGGCCGCCGAGCGCGCGCGCCGCGGCGACGGGCCGACGCTGGTCGAGGCGCTCACCTACCGCGTCTCGGCGCACTCCTCCTCCGACGATCCGACGCGCTACCGCGACGAGCGCATCACCGAGGCGTGGCGGAAAAAAGATCCGATCGCGCGGCTCGAGCGCTTTCTCCTGCAGCAAGGGCTGATCGACGAAGCGGCCAAACAAAAGATCTACGCCGACGCCGACGCCGAGGTGCGCGAGGCGATCGCCGCCGAGGAGCCGGCGCCTCCGCCGCCGCTGGCGTCGCTCGTCGAGGACGTGTTCGCCGAAGTGCCGGCCCACCTGCGCGAGCAGCTCGCCGAGCTCGAGCCGGTGCCGCGCCAGAAGCTCGGCGGCGTCCACGCCTGACGCGCACTCGGCCCGCCTGGACTTATCTCCAAGCTCGGTGCAGTTTGTACGCGCGGGGAGGCGGGCCATGAAGAAGTCGGGCGGGCGATCACTGGTGATCGCGATGATGTTCGTGACGGCCAGCTTCGTCGTCGCGAGTCTGTACACGCTCTGGCTGGGCCGCCACATCCACGCCGAGGCGCGCAGCTTGCGCTCGAACGCCATGCCGAGCGTCGAGTGGCTGATCACCTCGCGCAACCGGCTGCTCCAGATCACCGCGTGCCTCGGCGAGTCGACCGACGCCGCCTCGACCAACGAGTGCATCGATCGCGCGCGGCGGCAGCTCGACCAGGGGCTGGCCACCTACGACGCGCTGCCCGACTATCCCGGCGAGCAGGCGCTGTTCGCCGGCGTGCGCCGCGAGCTGGCAGCGCTCGACGACAAGATCGATGGCTACGATCTCGCCGCGGCGTCCAGCCGCTCGCGCGCCGAGCGCGAGCGCACGCTCAAGGAGCTGCTCTCGGCGATCCAGCGCACCGACGCCTCCATCGGCGAGCTGACGCTGTTCAACGCGGCGCACGGCAACCAGCACGCCGATCGCATCGAGGAGCTGTGGCTGCGCTCGGCGGTGGTCGAGTTCGCGCTCGACGGCGTGTGCATCCTGTTCGCGGCCATCGCCACCGTGCTCGCCGTGCGCGCCATGCGCCGCTACATGACCTTCCTCGAGGACAAGACGCGCGAGCTGGAGTGGTTCGCCGGCACGGTCGCGCACGACGTGCTCAGCCCGCTGGCGGCGGTGGGCATCGCGGTGCCGGTGCTCAAGGATCGCCACCCCGAGGACGAGACCACCCAGCGCATGGCCGAGCGCGCGCTCGCGAGCCTGCGGCGCGTGCGCCTGATCGTCGACGGGATCCTGGAGTTCGCGCGCTCGGGCGCGCAGCCGTCGAGCGAGCACGCCGACGTCGGCGAGGTGGTGGCCGGCGCGATGAGCGAGCTGGGCGAGCAGGCTGAATCGGCGAACGTGAAGCTTTCAGCCGAGCCGATCGCCGACGCGCGCGTGGCGTGCTCGCCCGGCGTGCTCACCAGCGTGCTGTCGAACCTGGTGCGCAACGCCATCAAGTACATGGGCGGCTCGGTCGAGCGGCGCATCACGGTGCGGGTGACGGCGCGGCGGCGGCGCGTGGTGTTCGAGGTCGAAGACACCGGGCCGGGGCTGCCCGAGGAGCTGCAGGCCTACGTGTTCGAGCCGTACGCGCGCCTGCCGGGCTCCAAGCAGCCGGGGCTCGGGCTCGGGCTGGCGACCGTGAAGCGGTTCGTGCTCGCACACGGCGGGCTGGTCGGCGTGCGCTCCTCGCGGGGCGCGGGCGCGGTGTTCTGGTTCGAGCTGCCGCGCGTCGTCGAGGAAGCGGCGCTTCCCGTCGCGACCACGTAGTTCCGCGCGCGCGGCGCGCGAGTTCCATTCACCGCGAAAAAACCGCGGCCTGCCGCTTGCTCCTCGGGCGAGCGGAGGGGTCGATGCGCGGACCGGGCGTGCTGTTCGTGAGCCTGCTGCTCGCCGGTTGCGGCGCGAATTCGGACAACGTGGACGGCGCGCGCGGCGGCGGCGGACCGGACGACGGCGGCGCGGCGCGCGATTTCTCGACGGGCGGCGACGCCGGCGCGGGCCTCAACGGCGGCGACGCGGGCGCGAGCCTCGACGGCGGCGCGCGCGACGCGACGTCCGTCACCGCGACCGATCTGGCCGGCCCGCCGCGCCCGTCGCCGATCGCCGCCGAGAACCTGCTCGCCGGCGATCCCGGCTGGCGCCTGACCGCGCCGTCGAGCGGCGTGGCCGGCTTCGCCGATCGCGTGAGCTACGCGCCCGGCGACACCATCACCGTGCACGCCGCCGCCTCGGCCGCCACCACCGCGACGTGGGAGCTGTGGCGGCTCGGCTATTACAACGGCGACGGCGGCCGGCGCGTCGCGAGCGGCGGCCCGGTGAATCTGCCGGCGGCGGCGCCCGCGCAGATCGATCCGACGACCGGCGCGGTCTCGGCGCCGTGGGCCGCGTCGTTCACCATCGCCCTCGACCCGCAGGCGGTCACCGGCGTCTACCTGGTCAAGCTGATCGCGCCCGCGTCGCAGTCGTACGTCCTCGCCGTCGTGCGCGAGCCATCGCCCGCCGCGCCCATCCTGTATCCCGTCGCCGTCGACACGTACCAGGCGTACAACGCGTGGGGCGGCACCAGCCTCTACGACAACCTGCGCTCCGACTGGTCGGCGTCGCACGCGTACGCGGTGTCGTTCGATCGCCCGTACGCGCAGGGCAACGGCGCGGGCCAGCTGTTCAACGTCGATCGCGACTTCATCACCTTCGTCGAGGCGCAGGGCTACGATCTCGCCTACGCCACCGACGCCGATCTCGACGCCGACGCGTCGCTGGCGTCGTGGCGGCGCCTGGTCGTGCTCGAGGGCCACAGCGAATATTGGACCGCGAACATGCGCTCGAACCTCGAGGCCGCGCTCGCCGCAGGCGTGAACCTGGCGTTCTTCGGCGCCAACGACTGCTACTGGCAGGTGCGCTGGGCGTCGAACGCGCGGCGCACGCTCATCGGCTACAAGGACTACGCGGCGCTCGATCCGGCGCAGGCGAACGATCCGGCGCACGTGACCACGCGCTGGCGCGATCCGCCGCTCTCGCAGCCGGAGAACGCGCTCCTCGGCGTCGAGTTCGGCCAGTGGATCTGGACCGCGTCGCCGTTCGTCCCCGCCGACGCGACGCACTGGCTGTGGACCGGCTCGGGCATGACCGCGGGCGCGATGGTGCCGGGGCTCTACGGCTTCGAGATCGACAGCCGCCAGGCGAACGGCGCCGAGCCGGCCGGGCTGACCGAGATCGGCGGCGCGCTCGTCGAAAATCACAACGGCGTGTACGGGCGCGGGGCGGCGACGCTGTACACCGCGCCGTCGGGCGCGCAGGTGTTCGCGTCGGGGACGGTGCCGTGGGCCAACGCGCTCGCCGGGCCCGGCGCGTGGGATCGCCGCGTGCAAATCGCGACCGCGAACCTGTTCTCGCGCTTCGCCGGCGACGGCACGCTCGGCGCGTCGCTGCTCGCCAACCTGTCGCTGCCGCCCGGCCCGCAGCCGTACGACTACCGCGCCGGCGTGCAGGTCTCGACGGTGACCAGCGCGCTCGCGAACCCGGTCGCGCTGGCGGTGGCGCCGGGCGGCGACGCCATCGTCGTCGACGACAATCGCCTGGTGCGCGTCTCGGCGGCGGGCGCGGTCACGCTCATCGCGGGCGGCCAGGCGGGCGATCAGGACGGCACCGGCGCGGCGGCAGCGTTCAACGGCCCGCGCGGCGTCGCGGTCGCCGGCGACGGGACGATCTACGTCGCCGACACCAACAACCACAAGATCAAGCGCGTGACGCCGGCCGGCGTAGTGACGACGCTCGCCGGCTCCGTCGAGGGTTACGCCGAGGGCACCGGCGCCGCGGCGCGCTTCGACACGCCGATGGCGATCGCGATGATGCCGTCGGGCTCGCTGCTGGTCGTCGACACCTGGAACAACCGCATGCGCGCGGTGACGACGAGCGGCACCACGTCGTGCATCGCCGGCGACGGCAAGCGCAACCTCCTCGACGGGCCCGCGCTCAAGGCCGAGCTGTACTTTCCGATCGCGCTCACGGTGATGCCCGACGGCAGCGTGGTGTGGCCCGAGGCGGAGACCGGCCTCGTGCGCGTGATGGGCACCGACGCGCAGCGCACGGTGTCGACGTACGCCGGCGAGCTGGGCCGCATCGGCTGGCAGGACGGGCCGGCCTCGACGGCGAGCGTCTCCGAGATCATCAGCGTCACCGCGCGCCCGAACGGCGAGCTGCTGCTGCTCGACACCGCCGCCTACCGCGTGCGCTCGCTCGCCGGCTCGACCATCTCGACGGTGGCCGGCGGCGCGCGCCAGGATCTGTTCGACGGCGCAGGCAGCGCCGCCGGCTTCTCGATGCCGCGCGCCGCCGCCGTCGCCCTCGACGGCAGCGTGCTGGTCGCCGACTCCGGCAACCACGCGCTCCGGCGAATCACGATCCCTTGATCACCGAGCGCATCGCGAACGCGCGCGGCGAGACCGCGCGATCGACCGCGAGGATCCCGTCGAGGTGATCGAGCTCGTGCTGCAAGAGCTCGGCGAGATCCTCTTCGGCGTCGATCGTCTGCGCGGCGCCGCGCTCGTCCTCGTACTCGACGCGCACGCGGCGCGCCCGCTCGACGCGCACCATCAAGTCGGGAAAGCTGAAGCAGTCGTCCCACAGCTCGAACCGCTCGCGGCTCTCGTCGACGACGCGCGGGTTGCACAGCGCCGCGGCAAAACCACCGGGCACGTTCACCACGATCACGCGCTCGAGCGCGCCGATCTGCGGCGCGGCGATCGCGCGCCCGAACCCGCGCTCACCGCGAAACGCCGCCAGCGTATCGGCGAGATCGCGCACCAGCGCCGCCGTCGCCGCCGCGCGCGCGTCGACGGGCCGGGACGGCGTCCACAAGCGCGCGTCGCCGAGCTGGAGGATGGTCCGCCTCGCCATTGCGCCGATAGTACGTCGACGGTATAAGGCCACGCATGGAAACTTTGCGCACCGAGGTGGTGGTCATCGGATCCGGGCCGGGCGGCTACGTCGCGGCGATTCGCGCCGGGCAGCTCGGCAAGAAAGTCGTCTGCGTGGAGAAGGAGCAGGTCGGCGGCGTGTGCCTCAACGTCGGCTGCATTCCGTCGAAGGCGCTGATCACCGCCGCCAAGAATTACGAGAAGGCGCGGCACAACGAAACCATGGGCATCTTCGCCAGCGACGTGAAGGTCGACGTCGCGCGCCTGCAGGCGTGGAAGAGCGAGGTCGTCAACAAGCTCACCGGCGGCGTCAAGCAGCTGGTCAAAGGCGCCGGCGGGCAGCTCCTCCTCGGCACCGCGACCTTCACCGCGCCGCGCAAGCTCGAGGTGAAGAAAGAGGACGGCTCGACCATCGCCGTCGAGGCCGACCACGTGATCATCGCGACCGGCTCGCGGCCGATCGCGATCCCCGGCTTCACCGTCGATCAGAAGCGCGTGCTCGACTCGACCGGCGCGCTGGCGCTCGGCGAGATCCCGGCGCGGCTGGCGGTCATCGGCGGCGGCTACATCGGGCTCGAGCTCGGCTCGATGCTCGCCAAGTTCGGCAGCAAGGTGACGGTCATCGAGGGCACGCCGCAGCTTTTGCCCGGCACCGATCCCGATCTCGTCGGCGTGGTGCAGCGCAAGCTGAAGAAGGCCGGCGTCGAGATTTTCCTCGAGGCGAAGGCGCTCGGCTGGGAGGACCAGGGCGGCGCGGCGCGCGTGAGCATCGAGACCAAAGAGGGCAAGAAGACGATCGAGGTCGACAAGATCCTGGTCACCGTCGGGCGCAAGCCGAACTCGGACGGGCTCGGGCTGGAGAAGATCGGCGTGCGCGTCGAGAAGGGCTTCGTGGTCGTCGACAAGCAGCAGCGCACCAGCGTCGCCGGCGTCTACGCGATCGGCGACGTGTGCGGGCAGCCGATGCTGGCGCACAAGGCGAGCCGCGAGGCGGAGGTCGCCGCCGAGGTGATCGCCGGCCACAAGTCGGAGATGGACGTGGTCGCGATCCCCGCGGTCATCTTCACCGATCCGGAGATCGCCTACGTCGGCCTGCAGCAGCACGACGCCGAGAAGGCGGGGCGCAAGCTCAAGGTCGGCAAGTTTTCGTTCGCCGCGCTCGGGCGCTCGCTGGCGATGGCGGAGACCGACGGCTTCGTGAAGATCATCGCCGACGCGGCGTCGGACGAGGTGCTCGGCTTCGGCATCGTCGGGCCGGAGGCGAGCGACCTGGTGTCCGAGGGCGCGCTGGCGCTGGAGATGGGCGCGTTCCTGCCCGACCTCGCGCTCACCGTGCACCCGCACCCGACGCTCGGCGAGGCGATCATGGAGGCGGCCAAGGCGGCGCTGGGCGAATCGCCGCACCTCGTCGGAGGCGGCCAGCGCCGCGCGTGAAGCCCGGCTGGTGGATCGATCTCGGCCGCCGCGAATACGCCGAGACGTGGCGCCTGCAGCTCGCGCTCGTCGAGCGGCGCCAGGCGGGCGAGATCCCCGACGTGCTGGTGCTGGTCGAGCACCCGGACGTGATCACGCTCGGCCGCCGCGCCTCGTCGCGCAGCAACATCATCAATGATGCGATGCCGATCTTCGAGGTGGAGCGCGGCGGCGACGTGACCTACCACGGGCCGGGGCAGCTCGTCGGCTATCCGATCGTGCGGCTCGGCGAGGACGAGCGCGATCTCCACGCGTACCTGCGCGCGCTCGAGGACGCGCTGATCGGCGCGTGCGGCGATTTCGGCGTGGCGGCGGAGCGCAACCCGGGCTTCACCGGCGTGTGGACCGGCGGGCGCAAGCTGGCGTCGATCGGGATCGCGGTGCGCCGCTGGGTGACGCTGCACGGCTTCGCGCTCAACGTCTCGACCGATCTCGAGCGCTTCGCCGCGATCAATCCGTGCGGGCTCGACGCGCAGGTGATGACGTCGCTCGCGCGTGAAGCCGGCCGCGCGATCTCGCTCGAAGACGTCAAACCGCGTATAACCGCGAGAATCGGCGAATCGCTCGGCCGCGCCTTCGAGCCCGCCCCCTCGCGCTTGCTCGTGGAATAAATACAATGCGGGCGTCCTTAGTCACACACCGGGGAGGAACCATGCGAATCACGACCGCGTCGGCGTTGGCCTTGATGATCTCGTGCGGCGGCTGTCTCGACGCGCTGGCGTCGGATGAGACGGTGACCACCACCGAGGACATCCCGGTGAGCGGCGCGCCGTGGATCATGGTGCAGACCGCCGGCGGCGGCATCGACGTGCGCCCCGGCACCGACGGGCACGTGCACGTCGAGGTCAAGCGGCGCGCGCCCACCGCCGACGAGGCCAAGGCGCTCAAGGTGACCGCGAAGGTCGACAACGGCGTGGTGCGCATCCTGTGGCAGTCGGACGGCAAGCCGCACCGCTCGGTGTCGTTCGTGATCCAGGCGCCCGCCTCGTGCCGGCTCGCGCTCGCCACGTCGGGCGGCGGAATCTCCGTCGACGGCTTCACCGGCGGCGTCACTGCAAATACTTCGGGCGGCGCGATCAACGTCGCCAACCTGCGCGGCGAGGTGAGCCTGAAGACGTCGGGCGGATCGATCGGCGCGCTCGGCGTCGACGGCACGCTCGACGCGCGCACCTCGGGCGGCGACGTCAAGGTCGCGGGCAACCTGCGCGGCGCCAACACCGTCGCCACCTCGGGCGGCGCGATCGAGGTGCGGCTCGCCGACAAGAGCAAGCTGCGCGTCGAGGGCTCGACCTCGGGCGGCGGTGCGACCAACGACTTCGGCTGGCCGGCGACGGGCGGGCGCTTCACCGGGCAGATCGGCGACGGCTCGTCGGGCTCGCTCAACGCGCACACCTCGGGCGGATCGATCGCGGTGCGCCGCTTGTAGCTCTCGCGCGCGGTGCCTAAGACTTCGAGGTGACTCGCGCGACCTTGCTCGCGGGCGCGCTGGCGCTCGCCGCGCTCGCAGGTTGCCGCGGCTCGCCGGCGGCGGTGAGCGACGCGGGCGCCGGCGGCGCGACGTTCGTGGCGCAGGCGGGCGACTTCCAGCCGTTCCGCTCGTGGCGCTCGGTGGCGCTCGGCTCGCAGCCGAACAGCGCCGATCCGCCGGGCCGCCGCGTGGCGTTCGTGAGCGCCGCGCCCGACGCCGCCGCGCACCGCTACCCGATCGGTTCGATGATCGTCAAAGCGATCGAGAACACGTCCGATCCGCACGGCTGGGATCTGTTCGCCATGGCCAAGCGCGGCGGCGACTTCGATCCGTCGGGCACGCACGACTGGGAGTTTTTTCTTTTACGCCTCGAAGCCGACGACGCGATCGCGATCTTGTCGCGCGGCACGGTGCTCGACGATCCCACCGACGCGGGCGCGGCCTACGGCTCGGTCGGCGCGATCTTCTGCAGCGCGTGCCACGGCGCGCTCGGCACCGACGCCACCGATCACGTGCTCAGCCCCGAGCTCGCGCCGTGATTCCCAGAGGGGAAAACCGCCATGCCGCCGCAGACGCCAAAAAGATCAGAAATTAAAAATTTCTGGTGGCGGCTTTTTCCTGGCGTCTGCCGGCGTCATGGCGGTTCTCTGTTCTGACTCTTTACGCGGCGAAGAGGGACGGCGCGGTGAGGCGCAGCGTGCGCATCAGGCCGGAGAAGAGCGCGCGCGCGAACTCGCCGTCCTCGTCGAGCAGGTCGTGCAGGTCGGCGCGATCGATGCGCAGGAGGCGCGTGGTCACCGCGGTCACCGCCGTCGCCGCCTGCGCGCCGTCGGAGAACAGCGCCAGCCCGCCGATGAAGTCGCCCGGCCCCGCCAGCCGCGACGGCACCTCGATGCCCTCGATGCGCACCGCGCCGTCGAGCACCACCCACACCGCGTCGGACTGATCGCCGAGCGTGAACAGCCGCTGGCCGAGCGCCACCTCCACCTCGTGCGCCACCGACGCGAGCCGCGCCAGCGCGTCGGTCGACGCGTCGCTGGTGACCGGCGCGCGCATGAGGAACAGCACCTTCTCGACGGCGCTCAGCATCGCGCGTCCTTCTCCGCGAGCGCGGCCGGCTCGGCCGGTTGCGCCGCGCGCGCTTCACCGTCGCCGCGCGCCGCCTCGCGCACCATCGGATCGGGATCGTTGCGCGCCAGCCGCTCGAGCGTCTCCGCGTGCAGCCCCGCCGCGCGGGCGGTGAACGCGGCGCACGCGCGCAGCCAGCCGTCGCCCTCGTCGAGCAGGAGGGCGAGCGTGTCGGTGCGCTCCTCGCGCTCCTTCGGTGCCAGCGCGGCGCCGAACGCCACGTCGTCGAGCGCTTGCATCAGCTCCCCTTTCCAGCCGCCTTCGAGCAGGTTGTCGAGCAGCTCGAGCGCGCCGGCGCGATCGCCCGACGACGCGCCGTGCAGCGCGCGGTACGCCGCCAGGATGTCGCGCGGCGGATAGACCAACGACAGGAGGCGCGTGATGCGCTCGAGCGCGCGATCGAGCCGCTCCTCGAGCGTGCGCACCAAGAGCGGGCGCGAGCGCGTGCGATCGCCGATCGGCTCGGCGCCCTCGCCGCGCAGGCCGCGCGCCAGCAGCGCCACCTCGGCGATCTCGCGGCGCAGGTGCGGCTCGATGCGATCGCGCGGCAGCCGCAGCTCGGGCGCGCCGCGCTGCAAGCGTCCGATGGCGCGCAGCGCGCGCGTGCGCGCCGGCGGATCGGAGTCGAGCGACGTGCGCAGGATCGCCTCGCACACGCGCGTGCTCGCCTGCTCGCGCGCGAAGATCTCCGTCGGCGCCGGCGGATGATCGACCGCCAGCATGCGCCGGTACGCGTCGACGTAGCCGCCGCGCGCGCGCGCGATCACCACCAGCCACACCGCCACCAGCGCGATGGTCACGAGGCTGGCGAACCCGATGCGCCCCGGATCGTCGATGTGAAACGCCCACGTCAAAAACAGCCACAGCACGCCCGCCAGCGCGCCCGCCGCGCGATCGGCCACCGTGTCGATGAACGGCTTGGCCTGATCCTTCACCGGCCGCGGAATCGGCAGGTAGAGCAGCTCGACGCTCGCCTTGTCGACGGAGAAGCGGAACCCGTCGGAGAGCAGCACCGCCACCGCCGCCGCCGCCAGCTCGAGCCCACCGCCGAGCAGCGACGACACGATCAATAAAACGCCGCCGATCAGGAATCCGGCCGGTAGAACGCGCAGGCCGGTTTTTACGCCGAAGCGCGCCAGCAGGCGCGGCGTCACCAGGAGCTGCAAGAAAAACGATCCGAGGTTGAGCACCGCCGCCAGCGTGCCGAAGAACGCGGTCATCTCGTCGCGGTGCGATCCGAAGTGCGCCTTGGCGATGCCTTTGTACTGCCACTGCACCAGCGTCATGCAGATGGTCATCAGGACCATCATCCAGCCGAGCAGCCGCACGTAGCGGATCTTGCGCAGCGCCTTGACGCCCTCGGCGAAGCGCAGGTGCGCGGGGCGATGCGTCTCGGCGCTCAGCTCGGCGGGGCGGCGCTTCCACGCGAGGTGCGAGAGCCCCGCGGCGATCACCAACTGCGCGGCGACGACGTAGAGCAGGTTGGTGGTGCCGAGCGGGCGCGCCAGCCAGCCGGAGAGCGCGCCGCCGACGACGCCGCCGAGGATTCCGCCGGCGCCGATGAGCGCGAACAGGCGCTTGGCCTCGCGCGCGTGAAACAGATCGTTGGCGAGCAGCCAGAACTCGGCGACCAGCAGCAGGCCGAAGACGCCCGACCAGAAGTACAGCGCCCACGAGAGCCACGGCAGGTGGCCCGAGCGCAGGCCGCCGGCGATGGCGACGAGCGACACCGCGATGAACGTGTTGGTGCCGAAGATGACGCGGTCGCGCGGCCAGCGGCGCGTCACGCGCGTGAACACCGACACCATGAAGCCGGCGGCGACGGCGATGCCGATCATCACGTAGCTGAGCTGCGTGAGGCCGAACTTCGAGAGGAAGACCGCGTCGCGCACCGCTTTGGTCGTCGTGTACGCCGCGATCAGCAGCATCACGTTCGCGAACATGAGCGCGGTGCGGGCGCCTTCGCCCGGACGAACGTCCCAAAGCCGCCCGATCCCGTGGCGAGCGCGCAATAAGTCCTCCTCGCACGGTACTAAGGCAAGCGAGGTGCCACCTGCGCACGATCCGTACGCGCTACGTTCCGCGCGACGGTTGGCAGGGCGGCTCCGCGAAATCGCCCGTTACCGATTTCGCTCCGCCGCCCTGCCAACCGCCACGCTCCACTCCGCTCCGTGGACCTGCGCTCCGTGGATCTCGCGCGGAAAATCAAACCCGCCAGAATTGCCGATTCGACGCGGTTTACCCGAACGTAGCGGAGCGGAGCGCGTGAGGCGGGTTGGGCGCGCCGGAGCGAAAAAGGTAACGGGCTTTTTCGCGGAGGCGCGCCCAACCCGCCTCGCGCGCGTAGCGCAGCGGTCGATCGAGCACAAACGCCCGTCGTCCGACGCGCGCTAACCGGCGCGGATGGTGAACTCGCGCGCGGCGGCTACGCGTTCGTCGCCGGAGACGAAGTCGACGAGGAAGGACCAGCCGCGGCCGATGCGGCCGTCGAACGAAGTCAGCCACCAGACGTCGAGCGTCCAGCGCGCCTGCTGCGACTCGCACGGCGGCGTCCACGCCACCGCCTCGAGATCGCCGAGCTGCGGCGAGCGCACGCCGTCGCCCTGCACCTCGGCGAACTGCGACGAGCGGCGCACGGTGGCCACCGCCTGGCGCGCATCCTCGGGCGCGATCTCGCGCCGCCACGGCGAGGTGAGCCGCATGCTCTCGACGGCGAGCGTGGACGTCAGCTCGATGTCGTAGCTCTCGTCCGACGGCAGGCCGGCGAGATCGGGCACATCGAACTCGGGGAAGCGATCGCGGTCGGCGATCTCCTGGCGGCGCCGCGCCAGCGCCTGCTCGAAGCGCGCGCGCCCCGCCTCGTCGTAGCAGAGGTGCAGCCGCAAGGTCAGCGCCTTCGACGGCAGGCGATGATCCCAATCGAGCGTCGCCACCACCGAGTGCACCGCGCGCCCGCGAAACGGCGCCACGCGCGGCAGCACCTCGCCGAGCACCTTCTGCAGGTCCTCCTCGGCGAAACCCTGCTGCGCGACTCGCGGATGGAGCACCAGCTCCCGCGGCGCGCTCACGACGCTCGACTCCACCGCAACAGTCTATACGACCGCACGCAGCCGGGCCAAGAGCGCATCGATCGGCGCGCGCCGCAATTTCAGCGACGCGCGGTTGACCACCAGCCGCGCGCTCACGTCGAGGATGGTCTCGACCTCGCGCAGCCGGTGCTGGCGCAGCGTCTCGCCCGACGACACCAGGTCGACGATGCGGTCGGCGAGGCCGGTGAGCGGGCCCAGCTCGATCGAGCCGTACAGCTTGATCACGTCGGCGACGATGCCGCGCGACTCGAGGTGGCGGCGCGTGAGGTTGGGAAATTTCGTGGCGTAGCGAAGCTGCGCGCGCGCGCCGCCGTTCTTGTCGGCGGGCTCGTCGGCGGGCTCGGCGACGCACAGGCGGCAGCGGCCGATGCCGAGATCGAGCGGCTCGTAGAGATCGCGGCCCTGCTCCTCCAGCACGTCGCGGCCGGCCACGCCGAGATCGGCGGCGCCGTACTCGACGTAGGTCGGCACGTCGGCGTCGCGCACCACCAGCACGCGCAGCTCCGCTTTCGGCAGATCGAAGATCAAGCGCCGCGAGCCGTCCTTGACCGGCGACAGATCGACGCCCGCGCGCGCGAACAGCGCGATCGCCTCGTCGAGCGAGCGGCCTTTCGGCAGCGCCAATTTCAACATCAGTCGTCTCGCGCGCGCTTGATGTTCGCGCCCAGCTTGCCGAGCTTCTTCTCGATGCGCTCGTAGCCGCGATCGAGGTGATACACGCGCAGGACCTCGGTCGCGCCGTCGGCGACCAGGCCGGCGAGGATCAGCGACGCGGAGGCGCGCAAGTCGGTGGCCATCACCTTGGCGCCGGTGAGCCGCTTGACGCCGCGGATCACCGCGGTGCGCCCGTCGACGTGAATGTCCGCGCCCATGCGCGCCAGCTCCTGCACGTGCATGTAGCGGTTCTCGAAGATCGTCTCGGTGATCACGCTCTGCCCGCGCGCGCGCGACGCCAGCACCATGAACTGCGCCTGCATGTCCGTCGGAAAACCGGGATACGGCGCGGTCGTGAGATCGACCGGCTCGATGTCGGCGCGGCCGCGCACGCGCAGGCCGCCGCGCTCGGGCTCGATCTCGGCGCCGGCGGAGCGCAGCTTGGCGATCACCGCGTCGAGGTGCTCGGGCACGCAGTCGCGCACCAGCACGTCGCCGCGCGTGAGCGCCGCCGCGACCATGAACGTGCCGGCCTCGATGCGATCGGGGATGATGGCGTGCTCGATCGGCGAAAGCTCGTCGACGCCTTCGATGGTGACCACCGCGGTGCCGGCGCCCTGCACGCGGCCGCCCATCTTATTAATGACGCGGCCGAGCTCCTCGACCTCAGGCTCGCGCGCGGCGTTCTCGATCGTCGTGCGGCCGCGCGCGAGGCTGGCGGCCATCATCAAGTTCTCGGTGCCGGTCACCGTCGGCAGATCGCAGACGATCGAAGCGCCGCGCAGGCGCTTGGCGCGCGCGACCACGTTGCCGTGCTCGAGCGTGATCTTGGCGCCCATCGCCTCGAGGCCCTTCAGGTGCTGATCGATCGGCCGCGCGCCGATGGCGCAGCCGCCCGGCAGCGACACGCTCGCCTGGCCGTGACGCGCCACCAGCGGCCCGAGCACGAGCACGCTGGCGCGCATGGTCTTGACCAGCTCGTACGGCGCGTTGAAGTCGCGGATCGAATCGGCGGCGATGCGCATGGTGTGGCCGGCGACGTCGTGCTCGACGGCGGCGCCGAGCAGCGACAAGAGCTTGCCCATGGTGCGCAGGTCGTTCAGCGCCGGAACGTTTTTGAAGATCGACGTGCCGCCCGACAGGATCGAGCTGGCGAGGATGGGAAGCGCGGCGTTCTTCGCGCCCGAGACGCTGACCTCTCCTCGAAGCCGCGCCCCACCGCGAATGACAATCTTGTCCACGACGGTATTACGCGACTAGGTCGCGGGCGCTGCCTCGGCCTCGCCCTTCTTGCGGTGCTCGTCGCAGAAGCCCCAGCGGCCCGCCGCCTTCTTGCAGCCCTCTTTGGAGCAGCGCTTGTAGCGCGTCTTGTGCGCCTCGATCTCGCCGCGGCGCCACGCCTGGTAGTGCACCACGCAGTAGGTCTTGGCGCGGTACGGACGCTTGCAGCCTTCGACGCTGCACTTGCGCTCGCCGCGCGGCGGAGTGGCCGTGGTCGCCTTGGCAGCCTTCTCGGTGGTCTTCTCGGTGCTCTCGGACATGACTTCTCCTCGTTGAACGGCGAACCGATCTATCACAAGGGGCGCGTTACGTCGAGGCGCCGCACAAATAGGCGATCGCCTCGGCCTCGTCCTGGAACGCCTGGAGGCGCACGCCGTCCTCGCGCGCGAGCCGCGTGACGTGCAGCTTGCCGACGTTCGAGCGCACCAGGATCGCCACGCGCTCGAAGCGCACGATCACCGCCTTGCGCAGGCTCGCCATTCCCTTCTCGTAGTCGGGGTCGTTCCTCGACGGGCCGTCGCGCACGTCGAGCAGCAGGCGGTGCTCGAGATACGGCGCCACCGCGCGCAGGACCTCCTTGTGCGCGCGCTGCATCTCGTCGACCGCGGTGAACTGCCGCGCGGTCCGCGTGACGCGCACCAGCCGCGCGCGCGCATCGACGGCGACCACGAAGAACGGCCCGGCGAACACCTGGAGCATCGCGCGCCGATCAT
>DASREC010000429.1:0-27598 GCA_035652295.1 Polyangia bacterium | reverse complement strand
CTCCTGGCGCACGCGCTTCATCAGATCGATCAGCGGGCCGTGATCGGTCTTGAGATGCTCGCAGATGCCGGGATGCACGCACGAGAGCCGGCGGCACTTCGATTCGTATTTTTCCGACTCGCAGCGCATCTGGTACATGTTCGCCGTCGGGCCGCCGAGATCGGACACCACGCCGTGGAACTCGGGGTTGCGCTTGAGCGCGCGCAATTCGCGCAGCACGCTCTCGGCGGAGCGGTTCTGGATCACGCGGCCTTCGTGCTCGGTGATCGAGCAGAAGGTGCAGCCGCCGAAGCAGCCGCGCATGATCACCAGCGAGTCCTTGACGGTCTCGAACGCCGGCACGCGCGCGCCGTCGTACTTCGGGTGCGGCGCGCGGTTGAACGGCAGGTCGTACAGCTCGTCCATGTCGGCGGTCTCGAGCGGCAGCGCCGGCGGGTTGAAGTAGACGCCGCTCCCGTCGGGGCGATCGCGCTGGAGCAGCGGGCGCGCGTTGTACGGGTTGGTCTCGTAGTGCAGGATGCGCGACGCCAGCGCGTACTTGCGCTTGTCGGCGCTCACCTCCTCGAGCGAGGGCAGCACTACCACGCGGCCGTCGGTGACCGTCTCCGACGGCCAGGCGGCGAACGCCTCCGCCTCGCCGGCGTTGACCGGAAAGGCGGTGCCGCGGATGTCTCGTATACGAGACATCTCCTCGCCGGCGTGCAGCCGCCGCGCGATCTCCCACACCGCGCGCTCGCCCATGCCGAACACCAGCAGATCGGCCTTGGCGTCGAGCAGGATCGAGCGCCGCACGGTGCCCGACCAGTAGTCGAAGTGGGCGATGCGGCGCAGCGACGCCTCGATGCCGCCGAGCACGATCGGCACGCCGGGGAACGCCTCGCGCGCGCGGTTGGCGTAGACGATGGTCGCGCGATCGGGACGCAGGTCGCGGCGGCCGTCGGGCGAGTACTGATCTTCGCCGCGGTTCTTCTTCTGCGCGGTGAGCCGGTTGAGCATCGAGTCCATGTTGCCGGCGGCGATGCCGAAGAACAGGCGCGGGCGGCCGAGCGCGCGGAACGGCTCGGCCGAGCGCCAATCGGGCTGCGCCAGGAAGCCGACCTTGAAGCCGCGCCCCTCGAGGAAGCGCGCGATCAGCGGCGGGCCGAACGCGGGGTGATCGACGTACGCGTCGCCCGAGACGATGACCACGTCGAGCTCGCGCCAGCCGCGCGCCTCGACCTCGGCGCGCGTCGTCGGCAGAAACGGGTGCTCGAAGCGCCCGCGTTTGAGCTTGAGCAGATTCGCCATCGCAGACGCAAAGTGTAGCAGCTAGCGTGTATCATGAGCGTGTGCGGGCGTTGGTGGCGTGCGCGCTGCTGTGGTGCGGCTGCTCGGCAGGCGACGGTGCGGGGTCGTTCGACGCCGCGGCGCCCGACGCCTCGCTCGACTTCGCGGCCGCCTCGGATCTCTCGGCGCGCGACCTCGGGCCGGCGGCGGCCGCGGGGCTGGCCTGCGGCGACTTGCAGTGCGCGAACAATCAGTACTGCATCCGCTTCGACCCGGAAGGCGTGCCGCCGCCCGACGGCAGCGTGTTCGTCGCCGGGCGGTGGAGCTGCGCCGCCGAGTGCGCCACCGATCCGCGCTGCGGCTGCTTCGTGCTCCACGACACCGATTGCGCGCAGACCGGCGGCGGCGGGTCGTGCGAGATCCTGCCGAGCGGTGTCGTATTCTGCCAGGCGCCGTGAGTCACTGCGGCGTTTTGCCGCTGGCTCGCTCTTTCGCGCACGCCTCGCACGGGCAGTTGCCGCGCAGGTCGCGGAAGTTGTAGATGCCGGTGGTGTGCCCGTCGGACCAGTCGATCTGGATCGCGTACTGGCCGACGAGGTGGATGGCGCGCGCGCGCACGTTCTCCGGAACCTTCGACGGATCGAGCAGCGGCTGGCCGGTCATCTCCTCGATGCACATGGCGCAGCGGCAGCGCAGGCGCAGCTCGCGCGCCGGATAGACCGTGTGGTGGCCGTCCTCCCACGTGAGCGCGATGGTCGAGCGCAGCAGGCCCACGATCTCGGTCGGCGTCGGCATGCGCGCTATATGGCATTGACCGGCGCGCGACCGCAAGTGACGATGCGCCGCTCGATGAGCGAAGGCGCCCACAGCCGAGACGGAAAGCTGCCGCGGGTGCGCCTGCGCAAGGAGCTGGCGGCGCACGTGCGCTCAGGCCACCCGTGGCTGTACGCCGACGCGCTCGACGCGCCGCGCGGGCTCGAGACCGGCGCGGCCGTCGACGTGCTCGGGCGCGACGGAAAATTTCTCGCGCGCGGGCTGTACGACGCGCGCTCGCCGATCGCGGTGCGCATCTACACGCTCGACGCGCGCCAGCCGCTCGACGGGGCGCTGGTGCGCGCGCGCGTCGAGTCGGCGCTGCGGGCGCGGCGCGGCGCGTTCGATGCGTCGTCGACCGACGCGTTTCGCTGGCTCAACGGCGAGGGCGATCTGTTGCCGGGCGTGACCGCCGACGTGTACCGCTCGGTGGCGGTGCTGCGCCTCGACGGCGACGCGGTGCGCGCACTGCGCGATCACGTGGTGGCGGCGCTGGTCGCGGCCGGGCGCGGCATCGGCATCCAGCACGTGTACGAGCGATCGCGCGGCGGGCGCGGCGAGGCGCTGCACGGGGGCGAGCCGCCTTCGCCCGTCGAGATCCGCGAGCTGGGCGTGCGCTACGCGGTCGACGTGGCGCAGGGGCAGAAGACCGGCTTCTTCCTCGATCAGCGCGAGAACCGGCGCGCGATCCGCCCGTTCGCCGCCGGCGAGCGGGTGGCCAACCTGTTCGGCTATACCGGCGGCTTCTCGGTGCACGCGGCGCTGGCGGGCGCGAGCGAGGTGGCGACCGTCGACAGCGCGGCGGCGGCGCTGGAGAACGCGCGCGCCAACTTTCGCTTGAACGGGCTCGATCCCGAGCGGCACGAGTTCGCGGCCGAGGACGCGTTCGCGTGGCTCGAGCGGGCGCGCGCGGGCGGGCGGCGCTTCGGGCTGGTGATCGTCGATCCGCCGAGCTTCGCGCCGTCGGAGCGCGCGCTCGGCAAGGCGCTCAAGGCGTACCGCGATCTCAACGCGCTGGCGCTCGGCGTGGTCGAGCGCGAGGGCGTGCTGGCGTCGGCGTCGTGCTCCAGCCACGTCGATCTCGATGCGTTCGTCGGCATGCTGCGCGACGCCGCCGACAAGGCGCGCCGCCCGCTGCGGCTGCTCGAATTGCGCGGCCAGCCGGCCGATCACCCGACGCTCCCCGCGTTCCCCGAGGGCCGCTACCTCAAGCTCGTCCTCGCCCGCTGCGTCGACTGACCAGCAGTCACTGACCGGCAGTCACTGACCAATGGTCACTGATTCGGCGATCGCGTCGTACACGTCCCGGTGCTCCGCGGCGGCCAGGAGCAGCAGCGAGCGCGCCGTGCTCTCGTCGATCGACGTCACCAGCCGGGTGAGCACCGGCGCCAGCTCGCGGACGTCGGGAGCGACGCCGCCGTTGTTCATGGCCAGCCAGATCACGCCGAGCGCGCCCAGGTGTTTGCAAAACGCGCGGCGCCGCGACTTCTCGAACGCCGGGCACTCGCACTGCCACTCGGCCGCCGAGATCGAGGCCGCGTAGTGGCGCTGCCCGTCGCTGCTCAGGATGCTCGCGGCGATGCGGTCGCCCGCCGACTGCACCGCGGCGCCGAGGCGGGAGGCGAGCTGCCAGGCGCGAAGCAGCTCCCGCTCGTCGACCGCTTTCTCGACGAGCAGCGCGATGGTGACCATGGCCGGCACCTCCGCGCGCAGGATGGCACGGACTGGGCGCGCCGCCCATGCGGCAAATTGCCGCAGGTCGCGCGGCGCTCAGTGGTACGGATCGAAGCGGACGTGGCCGGTGCGGTTGTAGCCCTCGAGCTCGTCGTCGGTGTAGCCGTCGGGTGAGCCCTGCGGCAGCCGGTCGCGGATGAAGCCCTCGATGATCTTGCGCGCCTCGGCGCCGCCGGCCGAGCGATCGTCCTCGGTGGTCGCCGCCTCGCGCCAGATGCGGAACAAGAGCTCGCGCCGCTCGTGCGCCGAGCGCCCGCGGTCGGCCCAGATCGCCAGCAGGTGCGTCGGCAGCTGCGACAGCGAGCTCGCCATCTCCTCGGCGCGCGCCTGCTTGGCCATCTTCTCGCGCAGCTCGGCGGTGGCCGCCAGGAACTTCTTCTTCTCGTGGCGGTAGGGATCTTCCTTCTTCGACTTCATCACCAGATCGGCGACGTCGAAGGTGCCCGAGAGCCCCTTGAAGTCGCGCACGATCTTGTCGTCGAAGGCGACGCTGCCGTCGGAGAGGATGTGCGCCGAGAACTGCGGGCCCTTGTAGGCGAAGCCGTCGCGGCCGAGCGGGATGAGCGGGAAGTCTTCCTTCTTCTCCTCGGCGACCTTGCCGGTGATCGGATCGCCGGCGTCGAGCTTCGGCTTCCACGGCTTGCGCGCGCCGGGAGCGCCGCCGGTTCCGGTGCCGCCGATTCCGCCCGTTCCCGACGGCACCGCGATCTCGCCGCCGCCCGAGCCGATGGTCGGTAGCGAGTGTAGCGTCAGGTCGACGCGGCCGGCGGCGCGCGGCGACAGGCTCGAGGCCTCGGGCGGCTGCGTCTCGGTCGGGTGCGTGGTCTCGACCGGCTCCGATTTTTTTTCCGGCTCCTCGTGCTTCTTGGGATCGTCTTCGGGCCGTTCGCGCTCGCGCGGCTGCACCGTCCGCATCGCCACGCGCGGCTCGCGCTTGAGCGGCTCGGGCAGCGCCAGCGGCGGCGTCACCGGCTTGACCTCGGCGTTCGCGCGCGCGCGGTTCACCTCGATCTCGATCGGATTCGTCGCGCGCGGCGGCCGCGCCGCGGGCACGGTCATCGCCAGCCCCGTCAGGACGGCGAAGTGAAGCGCGACGGAAAGAACGACCGGTAGGCGCACGAATACACCTTACTTTGAAGACGCGCGAATCGGTCGGTCAGTTTGCTACGAAACGGCCTATTTGGCACGGATTACCGCGAGCCCCCCACCTCCCAGCGAGACGTACAGCGCGCGCGGCGTCACGGTCCCGTCGAGGACCACGCGCCGCACGTCGCCGAGCCCGCTCTGCACGGTGACCGCCGAGGTCGCCGGATTGAAGCGCAACAGCTGCCCATCGATGGTCACGATCCACAGCGTCCCGTCGAGATCGGCCACCATGTCCATCAGCCCCGACGACGGCAGCCCGGGCGCCGACCACTGCTTGATGGTGCCGAAGTTTCCCGTCTTCGGATCCCAGCTCGCCAGCCCGTGCGTGATGCTGGCGAACCACGTCACGCCGTCGGGCGTGATGGCCGCGCCGCGCTGATCTTCGCGGTAGTCGGCCGCCACGTCGAGGCTGTGGCTGGGATCGTACGTGGTGAACGCCCACGTGAAGCCGTTGTCCACCCACGTCGGCGGGTCGGGGCTCCACATCTGCCGCCCGACGCAGTACGCGCTGCCCTCGAGCAAATCGCCGTTCGGGAACAGCGCGAGCCCGTACTGCTCGCCGATCTTCTCGGTCGTGTGCCCGTCGGGGTAGTGGTACCAGGTCTCGCAGTGGATGTGATCGCCGAAGTGATCGTTGAAGACGTGCGAGACGCCGTGATCGAAGCCGATGAACAGGTGGCCGGCGGCGACGCCCTGGTGCGCGAACAGCATGCGCCGCACCGAGCGGTTCTCCCAGCACCAGTCTTGTCCGTGGTCGCAGCGGAACTCGTAGCGCAGGACCGCGATGGTGCCGTTGGCGTTGAGCGTGATCTTGTCGGCCTGGCCGAGCTTCTCGTTGGCGACGGTATCGGTGAGGCGGTTGTCGCTCTCGTAGCCGTAGTAGCCGACGAACGCCTCGTTGGCGTGGCCGCCGGCGACGGCGGTGATGTTGGTGACCGCCGGGTTGCCGTCGGGATCGGTGAACGGCTGGATGTGCAGCCCGTCGGCGGCGGTGAACTTCTGGAACATCGTCTGGCCGGGACGCAGCACGTAGAGCGTGTCGGCGGAGGCCGCCCAGATGTTCTGCGCGTCGTCGGCGCTCGAGTCGAGGATGGTTCCGGAGAGGCCCTGCGCGGCGCCGTAGAGCGTGACGTCGGCCGTCGGCCACGGTCCTGCGGGATTGGCGAGATCGCAGCACGGGCGCAAATCGGCGGGGCCGCTCATCGCGGCGTCTTGCGGACCCATCGCGAGATCGGCCGCGCCCGCGTCCGGCGCCGAAGCGTCCGGCCCGGACATCATTTGTCCGGGAGGCGGACTGCACGGTCCGGAGCACGTGTCGCTCGCCTTCGAGCAGCCGCATGCAATCACGGCGAAAACCAGGAACGGCGAGACGACGCGCAAGCGCATGGCAAACCTCCGAGCGCATGCAATCGCAAATCGGGGGCCAACGTATGAGCCGGCTGTCGCGTGAACGGAAGGAACGCGCTTGCCGCGTTTCGGGAAGCTACGCGCCGAGGCGGTCCGCGAGCGCCTCCACCGACGGTACTTCGAGGTCCGGCGGATCGCCTTCGGGTGACGGCCCACCCGAGCGGTTGATGAACGCGGTACGCATGCCGAGCGCGCGCGCCGGCGCGAGATCGTAGCGCCAACCGAAACCGGCGTGCAGCACCGCGTGCGCCGGCAGCCCGAGCCGCGACAGCGCCAGCTCGAGCGGGCGCGGATCGGGCTTGTACGCGCGCGCGTCCTCGGCCGTCACCAGCGACGAGAACGGCGCCTGGAGGTGGCCCATGGTCGCGGCCAGCAGATCGCGATCGATGTTGGAGACGATCGCCAGCCGATAGCGGCGCGCCAGGCGGCGCAGCGCGCGCGTCGTGTCCGGGAACGGCCGCCAATCGGCCACCGAGCGCGCCAGGCCCGGCCCGTCGTCGACGAACGCCTCGAGCCCGAAGTGCTGCATGGTGGCGTCGTAGCTGCGCTGGAGGATCTCGCGGTACGGGCGCCACGGCTTGAGCATTTGAAACTGGATGCGCTCCCAGCGTTCGAGCCACGCCTCGGGCGTCACCTGCGGGCGCGCGTCGGCCTGCTCGCGGCGCGACGGCATCGCGCGGCCGAGGATGGGCGCGACGAAGGCGCGGATGCCCGCCTCCCAGTCGATGAGCGTGCCGTAGCAATCGAAGGTGATGGCCCGGAGCGCGAGCGGATCTATGGTGGAGAGCGGATCTATGGTGGAGGTCATGGGCGCGTCGATGTTAGCGCGCGCCCGATCCGCCGTCGAACGGCGCCGCCGACGCCGGATGCGGCAGCACCGCGCGCGCGAACGCCAGCGCCAGCCGCGTCTGCGCCTCGGGCACGCGGCCCTGAAGCTCGAGCTGCGCGTCGGTCCGCTCGAGCTTGAGCCCGTCGAGCGCGGGCGCGAGGCCGAGCAGCGCCGTGCGCTGGCGCCAGCGCGTGAGGATCGTCGGCCACGCTGCCTCGAAGCGCTCCGCGTCGTCGGCGCCGGCGAACACCAGCTTGAGCCGCAGCGACGGCGACGCGTCGCCGGTCAGCGCCACCGCCACCGCCAGCGGCGTCGGCAGCCCGTCGCCGAGCCGCACCAGCGACGGCGCGTCCGAGAGCGTCACCACCACCGCCGGCCCGCCCTCGTCGCGCGCCACGCGATCGAAGCGCTCCAGCTCGCCGAGCCAGCGCGCCTGCGGATCGTCCGCGCCGCCGTCGGCCGCGCGCGCCCGGTCGAGCCGCGCGGCGTCGCTCGGCTGCGTCAGCACCGCCAGCCCGGGCGCGAGTACGCGAAACACGCGCGGGTCGCCCGGCCGCACCTCGCGCGCCGTCACCGCCCGCAGCCGCGGCGAGTCGCGAAAGCGCGCCGCCAGAAACGTCGCCGTCACGTCGTGCGGATCGGCGGTCGCGATCAGGAGCGCCTCGAAGTCGTCGATCGGTTTGAGCCCGGTGCCGTCGAGCAGCATGCGGTAGTCGGGCAGCGCCTCCAGCAGCTCGTCGATGTTTTGCCGGTGCGGCGATTTGCGCAGCTTGTCCGAGCGCAAGAGCACGACCAGGTTGGCGTCGGCGGGTGCGAACGGGCGCAGATCGGCGGTGGCCGGCGGCGGCAGCGTCTTCGGCAGCGACGGCGCGGTGCTCGCGTTCGCCGGCCGCTTGGGCACGCGCGCCGTTTTCTCGACGGGCGCCGGCTTCTCGTTGCTCTTCGGATCGCCGCGTCGCTCCTCGTTCGCCGTCTCGCGCGCCGGGCGGTGCGCCGGCTGGATCTCGATCGGGATCGGCGGCGCCGGCCACGAGACGTGCGCGCCGACGACGAACGTGCCGAACAAGAGCGCGTGCACGCCGATCGACAGCGCCAGCGGTCCCGCCATGCGTGCCTGTCGCGCGTCCACGATATGGGTCTACACCGAGTTCAGCGCGCCCGCACCACGAAGTCGACGTTCGGGTAGTCGGCGAGGTGGCACGCGTACAGGACATTTTTCAGCGCGCGAAAGCTGGTGTCGCGATCGGCCGCGACGATCGCCGTGCCGCTCCAGCGCTCGGACGGATGCAGCAGCTCGAAGTTGTTCTTCAGCGTGACCAATTCATCGTGAAGCTCGGCATCGTGACCGTTCGCCCGTCGAGAAACACGCCGTGGTCATCGACGGCGATGATCGGCGCTTGCGCAAGCTGGCGAACCGCGCTCGCCGCCGGCAAGCGTAGATGACGCCCGTGCGGTCACAGCAGCTCGCCCGCCGGATTGAAATTGATCAGCCCGAAGATCACCAGCACCGTCAGCACGTCGACGAGCGCGGTGAGGTTGAGCTCCGCGCCGGCGGTTTCGCCGCGACGCTTTCGCCGCCGACGTCTTTCGCTCCCGCCGCGTCGGGCGTCGTGCGGCAAATTGCCGCATGGACCATTACGCGGACGAACGGCCGGCTGCCGGACGGCGCGCGCACCGTCGGTGAGCGAATGCGCGAGCTTGCGCGTCGGCACGCGCGTTGCTGAAGCACGCGCCATCTTGCGAGTCGCAAGGAGGACGAACATGAACGAGGTCAATGCCACGCAGGCCGTCGCGGCCACGCCGCGCACCTGGAAACCGGTCTACACCGTCGTCGAGCGCACCGAGGGGAAGCGGTTCTGGATCCGCATCGGAACCTGCTTCATCAATCGGGATCAATCGATGACCGTGAAGCTCGACGCATCGCCGATCAACGGCGAGCTGGTGATCCGCGATCCCGATCCGGCGTTCGCGCCCGCGCGTCGGGCGGGCGGCGCCGGAGGAGAGCTGCTCACGCCGCCGGAGAATCTGTCGTGAGCCGCCGGTTGTCGTCGCTGTTGGCGGCGCTCGCCGTCAGTTGGCTCGGGTTCTCGGCGCGCGCCGATGCGCCCGTGCGCGCGAAGCCGCCGGCCTCGGCGAGCGCGACCGGCCGCGCCGAAGCGGAGGGCGTGGTGAACCTCAACGAGGCGAGCGCCGACGAGCTCGAGCTGCTACCGGGGATCGGTCCGGCGAAGGCGCGCTCGATCGTCGAGCACCGTCACGCGCACCCGTTCCGCAAAGCCGAGGACATCACCAAGGTGAAGGGCATCGGCCGCAAGACGTTCGGCAAGCTGCGGCCGTACCTCACGCTGACCGGGCCGACGACGCTGACGGAGGAGCCGAAGAAAAAATGAGGGGAGGCGAAGGGCCCGGCCGGCGCAGGACGTCGACCGGGCCCGTTGCTTCAGGGGCAGATGGCGGTCGAGTCGACGCCGGTGATGTTGAGCGCGAAGCCGCCCACGCTGGTGCTCGGCCCGTCGACGGCGATGTAGTAGTAGTTGGTGCCGGCGCCGTCGGCGGTGAGCGTAACGTTGGCGGGCGTGGTGCCGTTGGTGGTGTACGTGCCGGTGGTGTTGGCGCACGCGAGCTGCGGATCGCAGCTGGTCGGCGCCGTCGAGCCGGCCTTGAGGATGATCAGCGACAGCGGCGGATGCGTGGCGTCGGTCGACGCGAGCGAGACGGTGTACTGCGCGCTCGGGTTGGTGATCGCCGGCGTGTTGAAGAGGTAGACGTACTCGGGGCCGTCGAGGTTCGAGAGGCCGCTGCACGGCGCAGTGGTCGGGTTCGGGCCCCAGGCGGTGTTCTGGTTCGTCGAGCCGGTGTTGCCGTTGTTGCCGCTCACCTGGCGCGTGGTCGGCGAGTCGCACGTCAGCACGTCGGTGAACGAATCGTTGGTGCAGTATGGCAGGCAGTCGAACTGCAGGCCGAAGGTGGCGTTGGCGCCGGCGGTCGGCGTATCGACGACCACCCAGTAGCTCGACGACGCGCTGAAGCCGGGATCGGCGGCGAACGTCAGCGAGCCGGTGCCGTTCGAGGCCGTTGCCACGACGGTGCTGCCGACGCACGCCGTCGGATCGCACTGCCCGTTGAGATCGTTCGGCAGCGCGAAGATGTCGAACGGACCCGAGGCGGCGGTGACGGTGGCTTTCACGTTCTGCACTTGCGGCGCGACCGTGTTGAACATGAAGACCTGCTCGTTGCCGGGCGCCATCACCGTCGACATCGTGCCGGCGGAGTCGGTGCACATGTACGAGGACAGCGTGCTCATGCCGGTCGAGGTGTCGCCGCTGACCGCCACGCTCATGCCGCACGCCAGCGTGGTGCTCGGCTTCGGCTGGCAGTTGCCGCACGCCACGACCTCGACGTGATAGTCGGCGACCGCGCCGGCCTTGCCGTCGACGACGATGAAGTAGTTATGGTTGGCGGCGGCGGTGAAGGTGACCGTCTCGGTGCCGGTGCCGGCGGTGATGCCCTGGAATCCGCCGCCGGCGATCGCCGGGTTCATGCACGCGGCCTTCTCGGTGCAGGCGCCGTCGAGGATGATCAGATCGAGATCGGGATCGGCGCCGGCCATGTCGGGCGACGCGGGGTCGTTCGGGTTGGTGACGTGCAGCGTGACGGTGACCGGCCCGCCGACGGTGGTGAAGAACGGATAGCCGACCTCGCCGCTGGTCTCGCCTTTGGCGCAGCTGTAGTCGCTGGTCTGGTTGGTGGCGTCGAAGAAGCCGCCGTTGGGATCGTTGTTGTTGTCGTCATAGCGCAGCGAATCGTTCGAGCACTGGAGCGACAGGAACGTGTTCTGCGAGTTGTCGCAGTTCGGCAGCGGCTTGCAGGTGCCGGCGAGGCACGTGCCGTCCGAGCCGCTGGTGGGATCGGTGCACGTCGCGCCGTCGTTGGCGCCCATCAGCGCGCAGGTGCCGCTCGACGGATCGCACGCGCTGGTGTTGCACGGGTCGGTGCTCGAGCACTGCACGTCGGTGTTCGCGCACGCGTGCGTGACGATGTTGCAGTGATAGGTGTGGCACTTGTTGCCGTCGTTGCAGTCGTCGTCGGCGGAGCAGCCCGACAAGTGTCCGTCGTCGAGCGGATGCGACGGCAACATGTCCTCGGGCCCGTTGAGACCGTTGCCGCCGCAGCCGGCCCCGGCGAGCGCCAACAAGCCCGCCCCACAGATCGCCCACATGGTGCACTTCATTTAACTACCCTTTCTTCCCCGACCGCCCGCGCACGATGCGACGGCCTACCCAGGCCAGCGCGATCAATGCGAGGAGATAGCCGGCCGGAACCCAGACATTCAACTTCTCCCGTTCGGGAGCTTTCGGAACCCACGCGCGCGCCCGCGCCTCGGCGTCGTCGAGCGCGTCCAGACGATTGGCGATCAGGTGCTCGGCGATGCTGGTCTCGACGGACGCGGGCGCCGAGCGGCACGCCGCGAAGCGCGACCACCACGCGCGCAGCACTTGATCCGAGCGGCGCGCGCCGCGCGCTTCGAGGTCGAACAGCGGCGACAGATCGGCGCCGGGGCGAACGTGGCGATCGGGATCTTCGGTCTCGTCGAAGTGCTGGCCGACGCGCGACAGGCGCGGGCTGGCGACCGCGCGCGTGGCGGCGTACACCGGCGAGCCTTCGTAGCTGGAGCGATCGATGAGCACGTCGGCGAGGCGGTGCGCGAAACCGGGCGCGCAATCGGCGGGCACGCCGGCGAGCTGCCGGTCGAGCTCGGCGTCGGGCGCGGCGCTCTCGGTGAGCGCGCGAACCGGATCGCCGGGCGCCAGCAGGTGCCTGGCGTACAGCACCTCGGCGAGCACGTGATGGTTGGCGATGATGTCGATGCCGATCTGCACGAAGGTCGGGCGCGAGCGCAGGAGGCCGCCGGCCGAGCGCAGCTCCTCCTTATAGGATTCGATCTTGGCGTCGACGAAGAAATCGTAGAGGCCGACCTGCACGGTGTGGATCTGGTTGGCGACGTCTTCGAGGTGATGCGCGGCGGCGCCGGCGTGGACCAGCGCGAGCCGCTCGCCGCCCGGCAGCCGCGCCGCCAGGATCGCCAGCGCGGTGTAGACCTCGACGAAGTCGGCGCCGAACGTGTGCACCGTCGGCGGCACGGCGAAGCGCCGCGGATCTTTCTTGAGCACCTCGGGATCGTCGGAGAACTCGAGCTTGGGCAGCCCATAGTGCGCGTGCGCCTGGCTCGACAGGCCGGTGAGCCCGCCCATCTCCAGCGTCGCTGGATCGTCGGGCAGCTCGTGCCCGAACGGATCGAACATCACATGGCGCTGGCCGTCGTGGCGGAAGCGATCGCGGTTGCGGTGATCGTCGTCGGGGAGCCGCGACGCCTGCGCGTAGACCTGCGCGCCGTCGGCGCCCTCCGGCAGCGCGGTCTCGTCGAGCCCGGCCACGTGCATGTCGGGGTTGAGCGCGAGGAAGCGTTTGAGCTCCCAGGCGTCGAAATGTTTTACGTCGGGATAGCGGGCGAGGAAGCGGGCGCGCAATTTCGCGTCGGCGGCGTTGGCGCCGGCGTTGTAGATGCGCTCGCGCAGCGCGGTCACCGCAGCCGCGCCGCCGCCGGCGTCGAGCGTCTTCGGGCCGGCGTACGCGCGCGACGACAGGTACACGTGGACCGGCTGGTCGTACGCGCCCGCCGCGCCTTCCAGAAGAATGAAGGCCGCACCTACAGCGCCCCACAAACGCACGGGGCGATGCGTACTACTGTCCCCACCATCGCGTCAACTGATCTTTTCACGAGCGGACGTTGGGGACAGAAGACCCTAGGTCGGACCAGCGCGCAGGTAGCGCATGCGCCAGATGCGCAGCCCGCGAGCGTCGCAGCGGGCTTCGCGCAGCGAGCGCGCGCCGTAGGGATTGGCGCGCGCGAACGACCACGGCTCGTCGAGGTTGCGCAGCGTCGGCTCGTCCTCGAGCACGGCCATCGCGTCGAGCGCCAGCTCGAAGACGTCGCTCTGGAAGAACAGCTCGCCGCCGGGACGCAGCTTGCGGGCGAGCGTGGCGGCGAGCTTGGGCGTGACCAGGCGGCGCTTGCGATGGCGCCGCTTGAACCACGGATCGGGAAAGTTGATGAACACGCGCGCCAGCCGCTCGTCGGGGAACAGGCCGTCGAGGTCGAGGTTGGCGTGCGCGAAATGCGCGCGCACGTTGGGCAGACCGAGCGCGATCGCGTCTTCGTTCACGTGACGCACCAGCGGCTCGCGGATCTCGAGGCCGACGAGCAGCGCATCCGGGCGCGAAGGCGCGCGTTCGAACAGGAAGCGCGCGTCGGCGCAGCCGACCTCGACCTCGATCTCGACGCCGTCGGGCAGCGCCAGCGGAGGCCGCCGCCGCTCGAGAAACGGCGAGCGCAGCGGATTCACGTGATGCCGCACGCGTCGCTTGCTGCTCATGATCAGCGCGTCGATACCACCCGCGTGACCGGGCGGTCAAACGGACTTTGCGCTGCATCGATCGGCACGTTATTCTCGCGGGACCCATGGCTCGCCGCCGCCCGTCCGCCGCGCCGCCCGACGAGAAACGTCCGCGCGCGGCCAAGCGCTCGCCGATGTTGCGCGACGAGCGTCGCGCGCAGCTGGTGCAGGCAGCGCGCGAGGTGTTCGCCGCCAAGGGCTATCACGACGCGACGGTCGACGACATCACGCGGGCCGCCGGCGTCGCCAAGGGCACCTTCTACCTCTACTTCGAGGAGAAGCGCGAGATCTACTACGAGCTGGTGCGCACCTTCCTGCAGCACGTGAAGGACATCGGCGCGTCGGTGGCGCGCGAGGTGCGCACCGGGCAGGAGTTCTACGCGCGCTGCGAGCAGGCGGCGGGCGAGCTCCTGCGCGTGTTCGTCGAGCACTACGCGCTGGCGCGATTGGCGTACCGCGAGTCGATGAGCCTCGACGCGCAGCTGGAGAAGATGCTGCGCGAGTTCTATCGCGACATCGCGCGCGTGGAGGCCGACAACATCCGCCTCGGGATCGAGCTCGGGCTGTTCCGCGCGGTCGATCCGATCGTATGCGCGTATGCGCATATCGGGATGGTCGAGCGGGTCGCGTTCGGGCTGCTGGCGGAGGAGCGGGCGCCCAAGCCGGAGCACGTGGTGCGCGAGCTGCTGTCGATCGCGTTCGAAGGGCTGCGCAAGCGGTGACGCGAAAGGCGGACGATCGGCTGGCGCTCATGGCCACGCTGATCGGCGCCGGCCTGGCGCTCGCCGGTTGGCGCTCGCCGATCGAGCTGGTGAGCGGGCTGGCGATCGGCCTCGGTGGCGTGCTGCTGGCGGTGCGCGGCGATCGCGCCGTCGACGGGCGCGCGTGGATGCGCGCCGCGATGGTGACGGGCGCGCTCGCGTTCATCGCCAGCTTGGGGCTGGCGCTGTACGTCGACTGGCTGGCGGGACAGTGGCTGGCGGGTGGCGCGCGCTCGGGCTCCGTCGAGAACGCGGAGCTCGTGCGTTGGGTGCGCGTCGGGATGGGCGCGCGCTACCTCGGGCTGTTCTGCGCGCTCGCGTTCGTGCTCGGCGCGGTGGTGAATCGCTTCTCCGGAAATAAAAAGGGCCCGGACTATCTCTAGGCCGGGCCCTTTTCGGGGTTTTTGTGAAGCGTCCTCTACGACGAAACTTTGCGGACGTTCGCGGCCTGCAGGCCCTTCGGACCTTGCACGACCTCGAACTCCACCGCCTCGCCCTCGGAGAGGCTACGGAAGCCCTCAGCCTGAATGGCGGTGTGGTGGACGAACACGTCCGGCGCCCCCTCGCGCGTGATGAAACCAAAACCCTTCGCGTCGTTGAACCACTTCACGGTGCCCTTTTCCATTGCGATACCCTTGTTCCTCGACACACCCGTAGGGGAGCGGTCGGCAGTGCCTTCTTACTGGAGGGTTAGAGTCCCTAACGAGGACGAAGTCGACGATTCGGCTTTGACCACCAGATCCTTTTTTCGATCCGCGCTCCAGCGCGAGTCCCTACACTCTGAATGTAGCCTAGTATCGGTGGAACTACGCGTCAAGCGTTAAAAGATTTGCACGATTTCCCGTCGAGAACCGGCCCGCGCCGTTAAAAATTTGGCGCCTCTTTCAGAATGCGTTTCGAGATCACGATGCGCTGGATCTGGCCGGTGCCCTCGAAGATGTCGAACACCTTGATGTCGCGATACCACTTCTCCACGAACTGGTGCTGCTCGAGCCCGTGCGCGCCGAGGATCTGCACCGCGTCGGTGCACACCTTCATCGCCGCCTTGGCCGCGTAGGCTTTCGCCATCGACGACTCCTTGGCGTTGGGCACGCCCTCGTCCGCCATCCAGGCGGCGCGCCAACACATGAGCCGAGCGGCGTCGAGCAGCCGCTTGTCGTCGGCGAGCGTCTGCGCGAGCAGCTGGTAGCGCGGGATTGCACGCCCCAGCACGTAATTCTCCTTCACGAAGTCGCGCGCGTATTCGTACGCGCCGCGCGCGATGCCGAGCCCGAGCACGCCCACCATCGGCCGCGACGAATCGAACGTCTTCATCGCCGCCATGAAGCCTTCCTTGCCGCGCGCGTAGTGCTCCTCGCCGCCGAGCAGGTTCTCCTCGGGCACGCGGCAATCTTCCAGCACCAGCTCCGCCGTCTCCGACGCGCGGATGCCCATCTTGTCCTCGATCTTGCCGCAGTAGAAACCGGGCGTGCCTTTCTCGACGACGAACGCGCGGTGCGCGGCGCGCCCCTGCGTCGGATCGAGGGTCGCGAAGATCACCACCCAGTCGGCGCGCCCGCCGTTGGTGATGAAGCACTTGCGGCCGTTGAGCACCCACTCCTTGCCCTCTTTGCGGCACGACGTGCGGATGCCGGCGACGTCCGACCCCGCGCCCGGCTCCGTCAGCCCGTACGCGCCCCAGTGCAGCCCCTCTTTCTTGAAGACGCCGAAGAACCGCTCGCGCTGCGCCGGCGTGCCGGTGAACTGCACCGGCGGTCCGCCGAGCCCCGGCCCCGGCAGCGACAGCAGCACGCTGATGTCGCCCCACGCCATCTCCTCCGCGCCGATGAGCGCGAAGCGATTTTTTTGCGACTTGCCCTTCTTGTCCTTGATCTCGCCGACGCCCGCGCCTTCGCCGCCGTACTCCTGCGGCACCTCGCCCACGGTCATCATCTGCCGCATCTGTGACAGCCGCAGCATGAAGTCGTCCGGGATGCGGTGGTTGCGATCCGCCTCCAGCGACATCGGCCGCACCACGCTCTTGGCGAACTGGTGCGCGAACTCTTTCACCTGGGCCTGCGTGCTCGTGAGCTCGAAGTCGATCATCGGTGGCTCCTAGGTGAAGAACGGCTGAATCGCCGACGAGGGCAAGCCGCTCCCGAATGAATGGCCGAGCTCGCGCGCGGCCACGGCCAGCGACGCGCACTCCGACGGTGGGCCGAACAGCGCCAGCGCCTTGGTGTCGCGCATCCACTTCTCGACGGGATAGTCGCGGATGTAACCGGCGCCGCCGAGCAGCTGCACGCCGTTGTCGGCCACGCGCCACGCCGCCTCGTTGGCGTGCGCGATCGCCTCGTACACCGTCTCGACCTTGCCCTTCTCCAGCTCGACGGCGGCGCGCCACACCATCCAGCGCGCGGCCTCGACGTCCATGTGCATCTCGGCGAGCGTGAACGCGATCGATTGAAAGTGCGCGATCACCTTGCCGAACGCCTTGCGCTCCTGCGTGTAGTCGAGCGCGAACTCGTAGGCCGCGCGCGCGAGGCCCACCTGGCGCGCGGCGTTGAGCAGCCCGCCGCGCGCGAACATGCGCTGACTTCCCAAAAGAAAGTTACTTTCTTTTGGAGAGTTACTTCCCCCGAGCAAGCGGTTGGCGTCGGGGACGCGGCAACTCTCGAGGACGATCTCGGCGGCGTGCACGGTGTCGAGGCCGAGCAGCGCGTGGCGCTCGCCGGCCTGTAGGCCGGGGTTGCCGGCCTCGACGACGAACGCGGCCGCGCCGTCCCAGCCGCTGGTTCCCTCGAGCTGCGCGAACACCACCGTCAGGTCGGCCACGCCGCCGTTGACCACGAACGCCTTTTTCCCGTCGAGGATCCAGTCGCCGCCCGATCGCTTCGCGGTGGTGTTGAACCCGTCGAGCGGCGCGCCGCGCTCCGAGTACGCCACCGCTCCCGAGCGCAGCGCGCCCGCGGTCTCGGCGAAGCGCGCGAGGAAGCGCTTCTGCTGCGCCTCGTCGCCGAGCGCCAGCACCGCCTGCACGAACAGGTGCGGCGACCACAGCGCGATCGCCGCGCCCGGATCGCCGAACGCCAGCTCCTCCTGCACGATGGCCGCGGTGGTCAGGCTCGCGCCCTGCCCGCCGAGCGCCTCCGGCACGTCGACCAGCGCCAGCCCGAGCTCGTGAAACTGCCGCCGGAGCGACTCGGGGAGCGCGCGCGCGTGCTCGAACTCGCGCAGCTTCGGCCGCAGGTTCTCGACGGCGAACTTGCGCACCGTCTCCTGGATCATCGCCTGCTCTTCTTCCAGCCCGAACGAGATCATGGGGTCCCCACTGAATGGTGACTCACTGGTCATTACTGCGCCGCGCGCGTGCTGTCAAGGAGCGATCCTCGACGGGAGAATTACTCAGCGACGATTCTTGGTGGGCTCTTCTTCTTCTTCGTACTCGACGTTGTCGAGCATGATCGGCTCGGACGGCGCCGGCGCGCGCGGCGAGCGCGGCCCCTCGGTCAGCTCGAACGGATCGAACACGCCGCGCAGCAGGTGCGGCAGGCTCATCACCTTCTCGTGCAGCTCCGCCTTGGTGATGTAGATCTCCTCGCGCCGCCCCTCGCCGAGATCGCGGCGCAGCACCAGCTCGCCGGGCGCGCCCGAGCGCCGCGCGATCTCCTGGATCACCGGCGACATCACGTTGACCATGCGCACGCAGACCGCCTGCGGCTCGTCGAGCTCATTGAGCGGCTTGCCGTCGAACGTGGCGCTCGACATCGCCTGCCGCCGCGTCGCCAGGTCGCGCGTCGACTCGATCACGCGGTTCCATAAGCGCAGCGCGTGCACGCCGTCCTCGCCGTCGAGCTCGAGCATCGGATCGGCCGTCGGGTTGCCGTCCTCGCCGAGCAGGCGCAAGGTCGCGCGCGGCGCGTTCTCCGTCGAGACCTCGAGCTGGTAGCCCGAGCCCGAGCGCGGCGCTTTGCGCAGCGTGATGAGCGAGCGGTCGGCGGTCACCGCCACTTCGCACACGAACAATTTGTCGAGCTTGACGATCTGCATCTCGCGCCGCTTCGAGAGCCAGCCCGACTCCTTCGGCACGTGCACCTCGGTGCCCGCCGACAGCTCGGCCACGCGGCGAAGCTTCCCCCACTCGTGCGCCGAGGGAATCGCCAGCGAAAAAACCGCCTCGACGCCGAACGGCGTGGTCACCAGCGCCTGCCCGCTGTACTGATCCTCGCCCGCCAGCAGGCGCAGCCCGACGGCGGTGTTGGGCAGATCGTGCCGCAGCACGAACGCCTCGATCGCGCGATACGACATGTCACGCGCGTGCTCGACGGTGGCGCGCATCGAGTTGATGACGCCGTTCGACTGGCTCTCCATGGCGTTGAACTCGCCCTCGATCACCGCGCGGGCGCTCTCGAGGATGCGCGACGCCGTGCGCACCATGCGCTCCGACGACGACGACATGAACGCGGTGAGCGTGAGCTTGACCGCATCGGACATCGCGTCGAGGCGCGCGCGCTCCTGCTTGCGCACCTGATCGAGGTTGCCCGAGCGATCGACCGCGGTCGAGATGGCGTGCTGCGCCCCGAGCAGCGCGCAGCCGCACTCCACGCCGTGCCGGATCAGCTCGATGAAGTTGATGTCGTAAGGGAAGGTCGTCGAGTCGCCGTAGACGTGGCCCATGGCGAGCCCATCATATACCAGCGTCGATCAGCGCGGGATCTTCTTGCCGTCCTCGACGAACTTCTTCAGGCCCACGTCCGTGAGCGGGTGCTTCACGAGCTGCAGCATCACGCTCAGCGGAATGGTGCAGATGTCCGCGCCCAACATCGCCGCGTCGACGACGTGCGTCGGATTGCGCACCGACGCGACCAGCACTTCCGTCTGGAAGTTGTAGTTCTCGTAGATGGTGACGATCTTTTCGATCAGCTCCATCCCGGTCTCGCTCACGTCGTCGAGCCGGCCGATGAACGGCGAGATGTACGAAGCGCCCGCCTTGGCGGCGAGCAGCGCCTGGTTGGGCGAGAAGCACAGCGTGACGTTGGTGTTGATGCCCTCGGCGCGGCAGGTGCGCACCGCCTTGAGCCCGTCGGGGATGAGCGGCAGCTTGACCACCACGTTCTTGTGAACCTTGTGCCACTCGCGCGCCTCGGCCATCATCTCGTCGTAGGTCGTCGAGAGCACCTCGGCGGAGATCGGCCCGTTGACGAGCTCGCAGATTTCCACGACCACGTCTTTGTACTTGCGGCCGGTCTTGGCGACCAGCGACGGGTTGGTGGTGACCCCGTCGACCAGGCCCATGGCGGCGGCTTCGCGGATCTCGGCGACGTCGCCCGTATCGATGAAGAACTTCATGAAAGCCTCCTCGGCGTTTTACTGGACGGAGTGCAGCTTGCGGGCTGGGGCCTCGGCGCCCGTGTCGTCGGGCAACGGCGCGTCTCCGAGGGCGGCGAGGCGCTCGCGCAGCTCGACCGCCTGGCGAATCAGCGCCACGAGCCGCTCGCGCGCGCTGCGCGCTTCGTCGGCGATGCGCGATAGCTCCATGGCCAACTGGCCCCGGCCCATGACTTCGACAAACATACGTCCCGGGGTTGGAGGAGTCAATTGACCCTGAGAGCGCGCGAGCTCTCGTCGGTGTGCGAGGAGATTTCGCGCGTGCTCGTCGGGCGGCCGGTGCAAAAAATCGTGCAGCCGGACCGCGCGACGGTGATGCTCGGGATGCAGCGCTCGTGGCTGGTGGCGAGCGCCGACGCGCGGCTCGGCCGGCTGCACCTCGACGAGAAGCCGGCGGGCACCGGTGAGGCGGCGCCGCCGTTCTGCATGCAGCTGCGCAAGGAGCTGACGGGCGCGCGGCTGGTGTCGTGCGCGGCCGTCGAGGGGGAGCGCGCCGCCGAGCTGCTGTTCGAGCGGGCGGGCGAGCGGCGCAAGCTGTGGCTGATCCTGTTCGGGCGCGCGGCGCAGCTCGAGCTCGTCGACGAGCGCGGCGCGATCCTGGGCGCGATCGGGCCGGCGCGCGAGCCGTACGCGTCGCTGCCCGAGCCGCGCGCGATCGCGCCGAACGACGATCGCGAGGCCGATCGATTCGGCGAATCGCCGTCGGAGAAGATCGCGGCGCACTATCGCGAGGCGGCGCACGCGGAGGCGGCGCGCGAGGCGAAGACGCGGGCGCTCGGCGAGGCGCGGGCGGCGATCAAGCGATTCACTCGGCTGGAACGCGCCCTTTCGGCGGATCGCGCGCGGGCCGAGGCGGCGGTGGAGAAGCGCAAGCTGGGCGACCTGCTGCTGGCGCACCTCGGCGAGATTCCGCGCGGCGCGGCTTCGGTGACGCTGCCGGACGACTTCGAGGGGGGCGCGCCGATCGCGATCGCCCTCGACCCGGCGCGCTCGGCGCGCGAGAACGCGGCGCGCTTCTACAAAGAGCACAAGCGGCTATCGCGCGCGCTGGCGAGCATCGACGCGCGGCTTGCGGAGGCGCGGCGGCGGCGCGCCGAGGCGGAGGCGACGCTGGCGCGCCTCGACGGCGCGACGGCCGAGCAGGCGGCGAGCTGGCCGCGGCCCGAGCGCGCCGAGAAGAAGCGCGGCAAAATGCCGCAGCGGCGATTGCCGCCGTATCGCGAGTTTCGCGCGGCGACCGGCGCGGCGATTCTCGTCGGGCGCGGGGCGGATCGCAACGACGAGCTGACGTTCCAGGTGGCGCGCGGCTCGGACCTGTGGCTGCACGCGCGCGACGTGCCGGGCGCGCACGTGGTGGTGCCGCTCGAGGGCGGGCGCCCCGTCGACGGCGAGACGCTGCTCGACGCCGCCACGCTGGCGGCGTACCACTCGAACGCGCGCGGCGAGCCGCAGGTCGACATCGGCTACACCTTGCGCAAGAACGTGCGCAAACCGCCGCGCTCGCGGCCCGGGCTCGTCACCACGTCGGCGCTCAAGACGCTGCGCGTGCGCGTCGAGCCCGCGCGGCTCGAGCGGCTGCTGGCCTCGCGCGCCGACGAGCGCTGACTATTTCAGGAGCAGCGGCAGCGAGCGCAACAGCGCGCGCGCGTCGCGCCGCATGCGCCGCCGATCGAGCGCGATGCGCGCCGCCGCCCACGCCAGCCCGCCGGCCGCGCCGAACGGCAGCGCGCGGTGAAACATCCAGCTCCACCAAATCACCGACGAGACACTGAGCGCCGCCGCCACGCCCACCGCTTGCGCGACGCGCGCGAATTCGGTCCAACCGACGGCCAGCGAGTAGCTGGCGCGCCCGTCGGAGAACAGCTCGAAGCGCCCGCCCGACGGCCGATCGCCGCGCGCGCCGCCCGCGAACACCACCGCCTCACCGTCGAGCGCCGCCGAGTAGCCGGGCCCGAGCGCGCCCGTCGCCACGGCCCGCGCGAGCGCGTCGCGCGCCGCCGGCAGCTGGGCGGCCGCGACGTCCAGCACCACCGCGCCGCGCAGTCGCGCCGTCATCGTCGAACTCCAGGAACGGCAAAGGCGGCTCACGCTTTCGCAGGCCGCCTTTACCGCCCCATCGCCTCTCGAGGCGACGAGGGAACTTTAAAACGTGAACGTGGAGCTTGGCGTCGGCATCGGAGGCGGAGCCTTCGGGGCCGGCGCCGGCTTCTTGGCCGGAGCCTTTCGAGCGGCGGCCTTTTTCTTTGCGGCCTTTTTCTTGGTCGCCTTCTTTTTCTTCGGAGCCTTTTTCTTGGCCGGCTTTTTCTTGGCCGCCTTCTTCTTCTTGGCCATTGGGCTCTCCTTACTTCTTCTTGCTCTTCTTCGCCGCCTTCTTCGGCGCCCTCTTCTTGCCCGCCTTCTTGCCCGCCTTCTTCGTCGCCTTCTTCTTGGTCGCCATGGTCAGTGCCTCCCTATGTGAGGGTTAGCTTGAACACCACTTTCGCGCATGTTGAGCACTATGTCAATCAAATTAAGCAAAGTGTAGTTTAATTATATGCCAAAGCGATCCTTGGCACGCGCAACCTCAGGACTTCACGCGCTGGAGCGCGACGGGAAACCGCTTTACAACGGGGTGGTGACGTTTTATTTAAACGGCACTCCAATCCCCGGGCGGCGAGGCGCGCGATGAAATTCTCGTTCCATACCGACGACGTCACCAAGCTGCAGACGGGTATCGTCGGGCTGCTGTGCTTCGAGGAGGGGTTCGCCGAGGGGACCATCTTCCGCGCGCTCGACAAGGCGCTCGACGGGCTGTTGGTCAAGCTCGCGGCCGAGGAGCAGTTCAAGGGCAAGAAGGGCCAGTCGGTGCTGCTGCACACGCACGGGCGGGTCGGCGCGACGCGCGTGCTGCTCGTCGGTGGCGGGGCGCGAAAAGATTTTGCGACGCCGGATCTGCGCGGCTTCGGCGCGCGCGTGATCAAGACCGGCGCGCAGCTGTCGGCGGAGAGCGTGACCGCGGTGATGCCGTACACCGAGGGCGCGGTGCAGGAGCGCGCGGCGCAGTTTCTCGCCGAGGGCGCGCTGCTCGGCGCGTATCGCTTCGACAAATATCTGACCGGCGACCGCAAGAAGCCCGACACCGTCGAGGAATTCAAGGTCGCGATGAGCCCCGACAACGTCGAGGCGTCGCGCGTCGAGGGCGTCAAGCGCGGCGTGCAGCGCGCCGAGCAGGTGGCCGCCGGCGTGTCGCTGGCGCGCGACCTCATTAATGAGCCGGCCGGCGAGATGACGCCGCGTCGCATGGCCGAGGTCGCGACCAAGGTCGCCAAGCAGCACGGCCTCGAGATCAAGGTGCTCGGCCCCAAGGACTGCGAGAAGCTCGGCATGGGCATGTTCCTCGCCGTCGCGCAGGGCTCCGACGAGGAGCCGCGCTTCATCCATCTCACGTACCGGCCCAAGGGCAAGACGCCGGTGAAGAAGAAGATCGCGCTCATCGGCAAGGGCGTGACGTTCGACTCGGGCGGACTGTCGCTCAAGCCGTCGGCGTCGATGGAGGACATGAAAGTCGACATGTCCGGCGCGGCGGCGGTGATCGCGGCCATCGGCGTGCTGGCCGATCTGGGAGTACCCTACGAGGTGCACGCGATCGCGGCGTGCACCGAAAACATGCTCTCGGGAAAATCATACAAGCTCGGCGACGTGCTCAAGTCGATGGCGGGCAAGACCGTCGAGATCAACAACACCGACGCCGAGGGGCGGCTCACGCTCGGCGACGCGCTGGCGTACGCCAACAACGAGCTTCAGCCCGACGAGATCTTCGACTTCGCGACGCTGACCGGCGCGTGCATGGTGGCGCTCGGCCCGTCGATGGCGGGCGTGATGGGCAACGATCTTTCGCTGGTCGAGCGCTGGCTGGCGGCGGCGCGGCTGGCGGGCGAGGACATGTGGCACCTGCCGCTGCCGCCCGGGCTGCGCGATCAGCTCAAGAGCGAGATCGCCGACATGCGCAACACCGGCGAGCGCTACGGCGGCGCGCTCACCGCCGGGCTGTTCTTGAAAGAGTTCGCCGGCGACACGGCGTGGGTGCACGTCGACATCGCCGGCCCCGCGTCGGCCGACAAGGAGTCGGGGCACATCGCGAAGGGCGGCACCGGGTTTGGGGTGGCCACCATCGTGGAGTACCTGGCCGGCCGCGACTGATGCGCATCACCGCCAACCAGGTCACCTTCCTGCGGCTCGCGCTCACGCCGATCCCGTGTTGGCTGTTGTACCAGGGCGTGCACGGGCAATTTGCCGCATTGGTGTTCGCGACGCTGCTCGGCTGCACCGATTTCGTCGACGGCTACCTGGCGCGCAAGCACGGCCCGACGGTGCTCGGCGGCCTGATGGATCCGATCGCCGACAAGGTCTTCATCGCGATCACGTTCCTGCCGGCGGTCGATCTCGGCTGGTGCCCGCCGTGGCTGGTCGCGGCGCTGTTCGCGCGCGAGTTCGTGGTCACCGCCGCGCGCAGCCTCTACGAGAAGCGCGGTACGCCGCTCAAGTCGTCGTACCTGGCGCGCTACAAGACCTGGGTGCAGATGTGCGGCGTCGCCATCCTGATGCTGCTGTACACCGTCTCCTCGTCGACGATGGACATTCTGCTGGCGATCGCCGCCGTGCTGCCGCTGGTGCTGTTCGCCATCCGCTACCTGGTCGTGAAAAAAATGTGGAAGGGCGCGGCCGCGTTCGCGGTCACGTTCTCGGGGCTGCTGGTGCTGCACGAGCTCACCGACTCGATGATCACCGGCACCGTGCTGATGTACTTCATCGTCGGGATCACCTACGCGAGCGGCCTCGGCTACCTGCTCTCCGTCGGGAAATTGCGCGGGCGCGGAGCGGTGACGGCGGGCGAGCTGGTGCGCCTGGTGAGCGCGGTGGCGCTGCCGATCTTGATCGTCGTGATGCAGCGGCAGAACCTCGGGCCCAAGTGGGCGCTGATCGCGCTGGCGTCGCTCGAGCTGGCGCACGGCGGCCTCGACAACTTGCTGGCGCATCATCACGCCGAGGCGGGCGTGGCGGCGTGGGGCGCGCGGCTCGTCGGAGAGATCGCGCTGCTCGGCTACGCGCTGTGGGCCGATACGCCGTTCATCGCGCGCCTCGCGTGCCTGGGCGCGTTCGCCATCGGCGCGGTCGGGCTCACGCTCGCGTTCGTGCAAAAGCGCCGCTACTACCTCGACCCACCCGCCGCGAAAGCCAAGCCGCTCTCCGTGCCGATGGTCGCCTGACGCGATCAAGACAGCGCCCTGAAAAGCGACACACCGGCCGATCAGTTGACAATAACTAGGGATCGTGCTAGTTTTCTGCGGCTCCGGACGTGTGTCCGGAACGGAGGTGCTGCGTGGAAGTATCCTTCCGAATCGGCGACAAAGCGGTGTATCCGGCGCACGGCGTGGCGGAAATCACCGGCATCGAGAGCAAAGAGATCAGCGGCGCCAAGCAGACTTTCTACATCCTGCGCATCCTGGAGAACGGCATGCGCATCATGGTTCCGATGAAGAACGTGGCCGCCGTCGGCCTGCGCGCGGTGGTGAACAAGAGCGAGGTCAAAGAGGTCTACGACATCCTCAAGTCGCGCGAAGTCTCCGTCGAGGGACAGACGTGGAATCGGCGCTACCGCGAGTACATGGAGAAGATCAAGACCGGCTCCGTGTTCGAGATCGCCGAAGTGCTGCGCGACCTGTCGCTGCTCAAGCACGACAAAGATCTTTCGTTCGGCGAGCGCAAGATGCTCGACACCGCGAAGTCGCTGCTGGTCAAAGAGCTCGCGGTCGCGAAGAGCACCAAAGAAGAAAAGATCGAGCGCGAGCTGGCCGACATCTTCACCTGCTAGCTCCCCCGCCGCTTTCCGCTCTCACCAAATCCGATCCTCGCCTCGGTCCGACCAATGTTCCCGAGGTTTAACTTGATCTGCGCTCGCTCGGCTCCTAGACTGGAGCGTCAGTCTAATTCGGACTGGTGCGTCAGTCTATAAGGAGCCCGCGTGCCTGATCAGGTCAACGACCGCACGGCGCCCATCGCGATCGGAATCGACGTCGGCTCGACGACGGTGAAAGCCGTCGTCGTCGATCCGGAGTCGAAGCAGATCCTGTGGAGCGACTACCAGCGCCACCAGACCAAGCAAGCCGAGTTCGTGCTGGGCTTCCTCGAGCGAATCGTCGCCGCGTTCCCCAACGTCGCCACCTCCGACGTGCGCACGTTCATCACCGGCTCGGGCGGCGCGCCCATCGGCCCGCACCTCGGCTCCAAGTTCGTGCAAGAGGTCAACGCCGTCACGCTCGCCGTCGAGACCCTGCACCCCGACGTCGGCTCGGTCTGCGAGCTCGGCGGCCAGGACGCGAAGATCATCATCTTCAAGAAGAACGAGGAGACCGGCGGCAAGACCGCCATCACCTCGATGAACGACAAGTGCGCATCGGGCACCGGCGCCACCATCGACAAGTGCGTCATCAAGGTCGGCCTGCCGAACGAAGAGGTCGTCCAGATCGGCTTCGACGATCGCAAGCTGCACCACGTCGCCGCCAAGTGCGGCGTGTTCGCCGAGACCGACATCGTCAATCTCGTCAAGAGCGGCATCCCGTCGATCGAGATCATGAACTCGCTCGCCGACGCGATCGTCATGCAGAACCTCTCGGTCCTCACGCGCGGCAATACGCTGCGCCACAAAGTCCTCTTGCTCGGCGGCCCGAACACCTATCTCCCGTTCTTGCGCGAATGCTGGCGCAAACGAATCCCCGAGACCTGGCGCGATCGCGGCTACGCCTATCCCAAAGACGTCCCGATCGATCAACTGATCATCGTCCCCGAGAACGCGCAGTACTACGCCGCCTACGGCGCGGTCGTCTACGGCCTCTACGAAGCCGCCGAGGTCGGCGTCTTCCGCGGCATCGATCGCCTGCGCGACTTCATCACCAACGGCCGCGCCGCGCGCCTCGGCGAGACCGCCGGCCCGCCGCTCATCAAAGAGATGAGCGAGCTCGACGAATTCAAGAAGCACTACACGATTCCCCGCTTCGACGCCAAGAAGCTCAACGAGGGCGACGTCGTCCGCTGCGTCATCGGCATGGACGGCGGCTCCACGTCGTCCAAAGCGGTTTTGATTGATTACGATTCAGGCGAATTACTCAAAAAGGAATATCAGCTTTCAAAAGGAAACCCGATTCAAGACACCAAAGAGATTTTGGCGCGCTTGAAGAAATGGGTGACCGATCAAAACGCGACCATCGAGGTGATGGGCTTCGGCGCCACGGGCTACGCCGCCGACGTCTTGCAGGAGTCGGTCAAATCCGACGCCAACATCGTCGAGACCGTCGCGCACATGATGTCGGCGACGCACTACTTCGGCGACATCGACGTGGTCTGCGACATCGGCGGGCAGGACATCAAGGTCCTGTTCATGCAAAACGGCGATATCAAAAACTTCCGACTTTCGAATCAATGCTCCGCCGGCAATGGAATGCTGTTGCAGGCGATGGCCGATCAATTCGGCGTCCCGGTCACGCAATACGCCGACGTCGCATTCGAAGCCAAGCTCTCGCCGAAGTTTTCGTACGGCTGCGCGGTATTCCTCGATTCGGACCGCGTGAACTTTCAAAAAGAGGGATTCAGTAAAGAAGAGTTACTGGCCGGTTTAGCGCAGGTATTGCCAAAGAACGTCTGGCAATACGTCGTGCAAATCCCGCGAATGGCGGAATTGGGCCGCAAGTTCGTTTTGCAGGGCGGCACGCAGCACAACCTCGCCGCTTTGAAGGCGCAGGTCGATTACATCAAGGCGCGCGTGCCCGGCGCCGAGGTCTACGTGC
>DASREC010000428.1:0-52549 GCA_035652295.1 Polyangia bacterium | reverse complement strand
GCAAACTTCCACGCGCTGCTCGGGTTGAGCGGCGCCGGCGGCGCGGTGCGGCTCGGCGGCTTCCGCGGCTGGGTGCGCGTCGACGGGCTGCCGTTCGCCGACGATCCCACCAGCCTGTTCGCCGGCGCGCACTACTATCCGATCGCGTTCGACGAGCTCGGCAACCCGAACAACAACAAAGTCTGGACCGGCCTCGGCGCGAGCGGCGCGCCCAGCAACAACTGCACCGACTGGAGCATGACCACCAACCAGGGCACCGCCTATTACGGCTACGCCGCCGAGGGCAGCAACTGGTGGCTCGCGATCAACACGCAAGGCTGCGATCAAGCGGCGGCGCTCTACTGCTTCGAGATGCTCGACACCGTGCCGCTCACCGTCGACGCGCCGGCGGGGCGCCGCGCGTTCGCCACCAACAACATATGGTCGCCGATGAACGGCCCGACCGCCGCCGACGCGCAGTGCGCCAGCGAGGCCAGCTCTCACGGCCTCGGCTCGAGCTTCATGGCGTACCTCAACGGCTCGACGGCGACCGGGCTCTCGCGCTTCAACCTCGCGGGCGCGTTGTGGCACCGCATGGACAACGTGCTGCTCGCGCCGTCGACGCGCACCACGGTGATCGAGAACGGCGACGCGCAGCGTCTGGCGCCGCTCATCACCGGACCGGGCGGCGGCCGCTACGGGCCGGGCATCTCGGCGTGGCTCGGCAGCGCCACCGACAACTGCACCGACTGGACGAGCAACTCCAGCACCGTGAACGGCCTGGTCGGTTCGGTCACGCGCGCCGGCGCCGGCGTCGCGCCGATCAACTGCGGCTCGTCGACGACGCTGCTGTTCTGCCTCGAGCAGTAGCCGCGCCGCGCGTCACGGCCCGCCGTCGCCGCACGTCGGCCCGGGGCTGCCGGTGGTCGGCCCGCCCGCGTAGCCGTCCTGGTACATGCACGATCCCGATCGCACCTTCGAGCCGTCGCAGCCGCACAGCTCGATGAACGACGCGCACGTCGGCACGTGGATCGGCGCGCAGCGCCCGTGCGCCGAGCAGCCGTCCGCGATCTTGTAGGCGCACACGAAGAACTCGGTCGACGTCGACGGGCAGTCGGTGTCGACGACGCACGGCCCGCCCGCGTCCTCCACGTTGGATCGCAGATCGGCTCCGCCATCGTCCTGCGCATTGTTGCCGTTCGTGTTGCAGCCCGCGGGTACGCACATCAACAAGCACACCACCGCGAGCGAGCTCGAGCGCCGCATTCCAATCATGGTCTCCTCCGGCGAGACCCTTCAGCACGATGGATGCCGCGCGCCGTCGACGAGAAATCAACGAGTTCGGCGGCGGCGAAATCGCCGCGAGCAGCTTAGCGCGACAGCCGTGTCGTAGAACCGCCCCACCATTAATAGGTCGCGGGCGGCGACTACATCGAAACGCAAGCGCCGAAGCGCGGGTCGTACGCGAACGGCGTGCACTTGTAGCCGACGCGGCACGAGCCGAAGCGCGCCACCGCGCCCGCGTCGCACAACGCCAGGCACTGCCCCTCGACGCCGATGTACAGACCGCCCGCGTTCATCGGCCCGCACACGCTCCCCGACGGGCACGAGTCGGTGAAGTCGGCGTTCACCTGGCATGGCGCCGAGCAGTAGCCGCCGGGCCAGAGCGTGCCGCTCGGCTTCGAGCAGCGGCCGCTCAGGCAGTCGCCGTCGACGGTGCACGCCGCGCCCACCGCGCCGCCGCTCGTCGCCGGCGCAGACTGACACGCCGCCGCTTGCGTGCTGCACTGCCCGAGGAACGAGCAGTCGCCGCTCGAGCGGCAGAGCGCCACCTCGCACCAACCTTTGACCGGGTTGCACACCTGCGTCGCCGGACACTCGCCGCCGATCGTGCCGGTGCAGTTCTTGTGGCAGAGGAGCGGCGTGGCGGCGTCGGCGGTGGTGCCCGCGGGACAGGCCACCGCCGTCGAGACGCGGCCGCACGCGCCGTAGCGCCACGCGGTCGATTGCAGGACGCAGTTGTTGCTGACGCAGTCGCCGCTCGACGTGCACGGATCGCCCGGCTGCTGCGAGCCGCTGGTGATCGACGGCGACGGATCGGGGTTCATGAGACAGCCGCGCCGCCCGTTGATCTCGGCGCAGTGCCAGCCGAACGGGCAGTCGCTCGCGGTGGTGCAGCTCTTGAGACAGAGGCCGACCGTGCGCCCGCCGGCGGCGATGAACGAGCCGTTGTCGACGGTGACCACGCCCGAGTCGTTCGGCGCCTCGGGCGTGACGTCGATGTCGGTCCAGCAGGTTCCGCCGGCGCCGCACGCCTGGAGGCCGCTCGCGCTCGAGTCGCAGAAGCGCGCGCAGCTGCCGCCGAGGACGTCGCCGTAGCAGAGCTGGTCGGCGCAGCTCGGGTTGAGCGCCGTGCAGCTGCCGTAGAGCGGCGACGGCGACGGCGGGTTGCAGCTGCCGTTCGGCTGGCAGGTGGTGCCGGCCGCGCAGCCGCCGCAGGTGGCGCTGTCGACGCAGTGGCTGGTCACCGGATCGCAGGTGGTGCCGGCGCGCGTGCACGCGTCGGGGCCGCCGGCGGTGCATGACGCGACGCACGCGCCGACGGGATAGTTGGCGCCGCCGTAGACCGCGCGGCCGACCAGCGCGCAGCCGGTGCCGGGCGCGCACTGGAGCTGCGGCAAATCGCCGCAGCGGGCGAAGCAGTACTTGGCGCCGCCGCCGACCGGGATGCAGATGCCTTTGCCGGCTTCGCACGAGCCGTAGTCGGGAAGCGCGTTGCACGTGTGCAGGCACGCCGGCGTGCCGAAGCTGAGCGCGCACGCGCCGGTCTCGCCCGGCGGCGCGGCGCAGGCCGAGGCCGCCGTGCACGGCGCGCCCCAGGCGATCCGCGGCGCCAGATCGGCGCCGCCGAGATCGAGCGGCCCCGGTAGATCGTTCGCGCCGTCGACGATCGCCAGGTCGCCGCCATCGACAACCGCGCCGTCGAAGCCCGCCAGGTCGCCGCCGTCGCCCGCGCTGTCGAGGATCGCCAGGTCGCCGCCGTCGAGCGGCGCAATCGCGAGATCGCCGCCGTCGGGCGCGAGCGCGCCGTCGAGATCGCCGCCGTCGAGCGGCGCAGCGGGCGCGAGATCGCCCGACTCGGAATCGACGCATTGCCCGGCGACGCAGATGCGCGTGCCTTTGCAATCGACGTCCCTGGCGCACTGCACGGCGCCGGGATTTGCGCCGCTACAGCCGCCGACCAGCGCCACGACCAGCAGCGCCCTCATCGCGCCGCTCCCGCGTGCACCGCCCGGCGCAGCGCCGCCTCCTCGGGCGCGAGCGCCGGCGCCGGCGCGCGCGGCTCGAGGCGCAGCGCCAACCGCGCCGCCGCGCCCGGATCGATGATCACGCGATCGCCCGGCGCCTCGCGCGGCGCCGGCCGATCGCAACCGATCGCCGCCGCCGCCATTACCAGCATCCACCCGACTGTCTTCATGACGCGCGCACGGAGCAGAAAGCGCGCCACCATTTCCCGCGCAATCGCGCGCCGCGACGTAACCACGCCGGTCAACGCGCGCGCCGCCGTAACCTTCGGCGTTACAGCGTGACGGAACCGATGCCTATTGTCTGTCCGAGCAGCACGGCATCACGGCTCGACGAAGCGCCACAATCCCTGGTCCCACATCAAACCGACAAAGATGTAGTGAGTACCGTCATTGGTGACAACAACACTATTGGGACCAATCACCAGCTCGCTCGGAACGCTGCTCATCGACCAATCCAATCCCGGCTGCGGCGCGCTCTCGAACTGCGTCCCCAACTTGCAGCCGGCGCACGCCCACGCGTACATCGCATAGACGCTCTTCGGCGTTCCCCAGACGAGCGCCTCCGGCGTCTGTCCGCTATCGACGCGCGACCAATTCGCGCCGAGATCGCTCGAACGATAGACGCCTTGTCCCATTGGACCACCATCGCCCGCGATATAAAGCGTGCTCCCGTTTTGATAGAGCTGCGAATTGCCGTGCGGGTGCTGAAGGCCGTTCAGTCCATTGGGAATGGTCCAGCTCGCGCCCGCGTCGTGCGTGAGGATCGCGCTCGCGCCGTTCTGCGCGATGGCGAACCAGGTTTGCCGCGTCGCCGCCGCGCCGCCCGCGTCGACGAAGAACGGATACCAGGAGACGCCGCCCGACGGGAAACCGGCGCCGCCGACGAGCCGCCACGTGGCGCCGCCGTCCGTCGACTCGACGATCCCGTCGGCTTCGTGAAGCCCGCTGATCAAATGAGTGGGATCGTTTGGATCGACCGTCAATGAATAGAGTGAAACCGTGAGCGCGGTTTGTTTGAACGTAACGCCCGCGTCTACAGACTTGTAAATGGTGTTATAGCCCGCGGCCCAGATTGTCGCGGGCGTGGTTCCCGCCACGGCGATCACCATGCCGCGCGGAACGTCCGGCAGCGTGTCGTTGATCTTCGTCCAGCTGTTGCCATAGTCCGTCGACTTCCACAGCCCGGCGCTCGAGCCGCCGACGTAGAGATCGCTCGGGCGCGCCGGATCGCCGGTGATGCTGCCGGGGCCGAACACGTTCGCCGTCGGGCGCAGCACCGCGGACATCTGGCTCGGCGTCACGTCGATCCACACGCCCGGCGGACACGTCCCCGCGGCGATGCACGGATCGGCGCTGCGCGAGGAGCACGCGAGCAGCCAGCACGGCGCGAGCACGCAACACGTCAATGCCGAACGCATCGCTCCATTCTACTCCGTACTGACGCGGCGCTATTCTTCGTCGGGAATTCGGCGCACGCCGGCGATCGCATAGGCGACGGCGAGCGCCGCGCTGATCAGCCAGAAGTGCGGCACGCGCAGCGGCACGAACGGGCGCAGCGCGGCCAGCCACGCCGGTAGCGTCAGCGCGTAGGTCGCCACCGTGAGCAGCGCGCCGAAGCCGAGCTTGCGGCGACGCCCGAGGCCGGCGACGAGCGCGACCAGCGTCAGCACCAGCGCCTGCAGCCAGCGCAAGATCGTGAAGAGCAGAAACGCCACCGCCGCGAACACGAACGGCGCGATCCGCTGCGCGCGCGCCAGCCAGCGCTTGACGAGGTGCGGCCCGATCGTCACGTCGCCGAGGCGCGCCAGCTCGATCGTCTCCTTCGCGCCGTCGTCGCCCTTGACCAGCAGCTCGCGCTTCATCAGCAGGAGCCCCACCTCGTGATCGTCGAGATCGGTGACCACGCCGGTGGTGTCGATGATCAGCACGACCTCGTTCCCGTCCTGCCAACCGAACGAGTGGCGCCACGGCTGCGGCACGTTGGCCGACGCCTCGCCGTCGCGGATGGTGATGGTGGGGAGCTTGTCGAGCTCCGGCAGCACGCGGCGCACCAGCCCGCGCAGGCCGAGCGTGAACCAGATGGTCGTGCTCGCGGTCGCGATCGCGATCAGCAGGAACAGGTAGCCCACCGTGCGGCGCAGCTTCTGCCCGTGCACCTCGGCGAACACTCCGCGATCGAACGGCGCGCTCAATAACGCGTGCAGGTGGGTCATCGCCCGATTATACGGCGGCGGCCGGCGGCTCTGTCTACTGACAGGACGTTGTCAGGAGGGTCGCTTTATCGTGTTCGAAATGGAGGATACGAGCATGACGACTCACCCGATCGCCATCTCCGCCGAAGGCCCCTTCTCGTTTCGCGCGGCGCTCGGCGTCTTTTGCCGCTGGTCGCCGATCACCCGCTTTGCGCCCGAAGGCACGCGCGTGCGGCTCGCCTTTCCGCTCGACGGCGACTTCACGCCGGTCGCCGCCGAGCTCGACGGCGACGAGCGCGGCCTGCGCGGGCGCGTGGCCGGCGCGCGGCCCGACGCGATCGCGCGCCAGCTCGCGCGCATGTTCTCGCTCGACGGCGACGCGCGCGACTGGCCGGAGGTCGGCGCGCGCGACGCCAGGCTCGGGCGCGTGATGGCGGCGCTCGGGTACCTGCGGCCGGTGCTGTTCCCGTCGCCGTACGAGGCGGCGGCGTGGGCGGTGCTGTCGCAGCGCATCTCGATGGAGCAGGCCGCGCGCGTGCAGGCGCGGCTCGTCGGAGAGCACGGCGTGCGGCTGCGCGCGTTCGGCGGCGAGCTGCGCTGCTTTCCGCCGCCCGATCGGCTGGCGCGCGTGACCGCGCTCGGCGGACTGCCGCGCGAAAAGATCGATCGCCTGCGCGGCGTCGCGACCGCGGCCGAGGCCGGGCTGCTCGACGCCGCTCGGCTGCGCGCGCTCGGCGACGTCGAGGCGCCGCGGGCGTTGCGCGCCATCCGCGGCATCGGCGCGTTCTGGTCGCAGGGGATCTACCTGCGCGCGTGCGGCGTGCGCGACGTGTTTCCCGACGAGCCGCGCGCGCTCGCCGCGCTCGGCCGCCTGCACGGCCTCGGCGATCGCCCGCCCGCCGCCGCGGTCGCGCGCCTCACCGCGCGCTGGTCGCCCTATCGCATGTGGGCCTGCTTCCTCTTGCGAATCGCCGCCGGCCGCGAGCGCTACGGACAGAACGTGACTTCGAACGCGGTGTCCGAGGGGCACGCGTGCAGCCCGGCGGCGTCGTCGTAGGCGTACGAATACGCGCTCGGGCACATCGCGCGGATCGCCGCGACGTAATCGGTGTGCACCACGCTGAGCGGATCGCCGGCGTTCGAGCACGCGGGCGAGGTCATGCAGTGATTGGCGATGGTGCACTGCCCCGTCGCCGGATCGATCGGCGTCGGGCAGCACAGGTGCAATCCCGGGTCGACGCCCTCGGAGCCGCCGATTCCCCACGGCGCGGGGTAGTTCCATTTCTTGCACGGCGACATGCAGCCGATGACGCGGCCGCCGGCGTCGCGCACGCGCAGATCCTCGACGGCGTAGGCCGGGTACGCGCCGCCGCCGCTCAGGTTCTCGGCGCCGGGACAACCATTGAGTGAGAGCTGCGAGCAGTCGGACGCGACGCAGGTTCCCTGGTTCACGCCCGCGCCCGACGGCGCGACCTTGAACGGCAGCGTGTAGCCGTCGACCTGGCTCAGGTTGTACCAGGTCTGATCGCTCGCGCCGGCGGCGGCGAAGGTGACTTCGAACTTGGAGTCGATCGGCGGCTGGCAGCCGTTCGCGGGACATGGTTGGCCGCCGCCCTGGCCGTTGTCGCCGATCGCGCAGTGATGGCCGGTGGCGTCGCAGCCGATCTTCGGCCAGAAGCGCGCCGACGCCAGCCCGCCGCTCGGGATCTGGTAGTCGTACGATTGGCCGCTCGCGAGCTGGACGTTCTGCGGATCGCCGACGTTGTCGGAGTGAGCGATCCAGATCGGATCGGCGCAGTGGCTGGTGATGCGCAGGCGCGTCGGCGGCGCGGTGCTCGGCGGCGGCGCCACCGGCGGCGCGCTCACCGGAGCCGGCGGGCCGGCGTGGCTCGACGGCAAACCGATGAGGAACGTCTCCCAGCTTTGAATCGCGGTGCGATCGGCGACTACGTTGGCGCCGCCGCCGCCGATCGCCGAGACGTAGCGGCCGGCGATCTCGGTTTGCAGCGCAATGGCGTCGCCGTCACGCACGACCGCGTCGCCGCCGCCGAGCTTGAGGACGCGGAACGTCTCCCACGTGCTCGCGGCGGTGCGGTTGGCGTCGACGATTCCGCCGCCGCCGTTCTCGGCGCAAACGAAATGGCCGTTGTTGGTTTGTAGATTGATCAGATCGCCGTGATTCAAATCGCCGCCGTTCAAATCGTAGAGCATAAAGGTCTCCCACGTGCCGGCGATCGCGCGGTTGGCGTTGACGTCGCCGCCGCCGGCGCCTTCGGCGGTGACGTACTCGCCGAGCAGCGACGTCTTGAACGTGACCGCGCGCATGCTCGCGCTCGCGCTCGACGCGGTGCCGGCTGAGGGCGCGCCTTCGCCGCAGCCGGCGAGCGCGGCGAGCAGCGCCGCGGCGGAAGCGGCTGAGATCGATGAGCGCGCGCGATCGAGCATCGGGTCCTCCAGTCGCGCCACGCTAGAGCACGACGCGTACCGGCGGCGCGCTCCTTGTTTGATGGGCGTATCTGTGGCGAATCGTGCCGCGCGCCGGCGCCTGCGCCCCCAGTCAGTCAACCGCGAGTTTCCTCGAAGCCGGCGTACACTGGGCGAATGCGGATCTCGATGGCGTGCATGCTGGCGTTGCTCGCGGGCTGCCCTCAAACGGCCGGCACGGCGCCCGACGGCGGAGCGGATGGCGGCGCGCCCGATGGCGGCGCACCCGATGGTGGCGACGGTGGCGCGGGTGACGGGGGCGCGATCGGCGCGGGCACGTGGGGCGGCGTGACGCTGCCGTGGCCGGTCTTCGACGGCACGGTGCCCGACGTGCCGCCGGCCGCCGCGCCCGCGCACACCTGGTACTGCGACGCGCAGCACGGCGACGACGCGCACGACGGCTCGAGCTTCGCCGCCGCGAAGAAGACGCTCGGCGCCGCGCTCGCCAACGCCGCGCTCCAGCCGGGCGATACGATCCTGCTCGGCGGCGGCGTCTACCGCGAGCGTCCGGCGCTCGACAACTTCTCGCGCCTCACCATTGGCTCGTACGGCCACGGCACCGGCGCGCCGATCCTCGACGGCGGCCTCGCGCCCGCGGCGTGGACGCGCTACACCGCGCAGGGCCAGACCACCGTGTGGCAAACCTCGACGGCGGGGCTCGCCAAGATCAGCGCCAACGAGCCGGTGCTCGGGATCTACGTGCACGCCGGCGCCGTCGAGGCGGCGCTGCGCGAGCTGGTGCACGGCCAGCTCTCGCTCTACGGCGCCGATCCGCTGCCGCCCAATCAGACGCAAGCGGACATAAAAGATCAAAGCAACAACTGGTTCTTCGACGCGGCCGGCAAGACGCTCTATGCCGACTTCGGCGGCACGCTCGGCACGGCCGATCCCAACGGCGCGGACATCTCCATTCTCTATAACAGCATCAACGTCGGCCACGAGCCGCTGATCGTCTTGCCGCAGGGCGCGGATGGGTTTCGCTTCATCGGGCTCACCATGCGCGCGGCCTCGTGGGGCGCCGTCTATGCGGAGTCGAGCAACAACCTGATCGATCGCTGCGACCTCAAGTTCAACGGCGGCGCGGGCGCGGCGTTCGACGCCGGCGGCAACAACCTCGCCGCCGACGGCAACGTCGTCCAGCGCACGCGCATCTGGATGAACGTGCTCGACAACTGGCCGCGCTTCAACAACGGCAACGCCACCGGCGGCTGGCCGGGCGGGCTCTCCTGGTACAGCGAGAGCGACGCGCTCTCCGAGGGAAACGTGGTCTATCAGAACGGCGGCGAAGGGATCATCTTCTGGGGCACCAATGACGACAACGGCACGGCGCACGTCAGCATGAACAACGTCATGCGCCACAATGTGGTCTATGACAATTGGTCGGTTAATCTCTATTTCGACAATACGCAGAACGCGCGCGTCGAGAGCAACTTCGTCTTCGACCACCCGCGCGACGCGACGCAGACGTTCGACAATCTATTGACACTCTCCAATGGCTACAACACCGACTGGGCCAAACGGCTCACGCCGGTGAACATCAGCCTCGCCGACGAGCCGGGCTCCTCGTTCGAGATGCCGACCGGCTATGCGCACCTGGCCAACATCACAGTGGTCAATAACGTGTTCGCAGGCGGCAAGTTCGGGTTTCTCGACTATGACGACGGCACGGCGGCCGCCATGTCGCATGGGCTCAAGAGCTGCTCGATCGTCAACAACACCATTGTGCTCGGCGCGCCGGCGATCCCGGGACAATCGGGTTATGGATGGCGACATCTGTTCGCCGATGGAACGACGACCGATTCGAGCGCGAACAGCATCGTGGAGAACAACTTGATTGTGAGCGCGACGACCGATGATCGATTCATCGACGCGGGACACGTCAATGCGGGCGCGGGCATCACCTGTGACGACAATCTATTCTCGGGGCCGGCGCAATGGTCGACGGCGGCGACGACGCAGGACTTTACCGCATGGAAAGCGGCGCATCCGTGGGATCAGCACAGTCTGCAATCGGACGCTTTGATTGAGGACTCGACTGAGTTCAGTCAAAGCGCGGCGCAGAAACCCGTCTATGACTGGTCCAAAGCGCGTCCGCTCGCCGGCTCGCCGGCCAAAGCGGCGGGCGCGGATCAATCGACGCTCATTACAAACGACTTTACCGGCGTGAATCGTCCCGCGGGCGCGTTCGATATCGGCGCGCTCGGCGTCGCGCCCTGATCGCGCGGCTCAGGGATAACCCTGCACCGTCGAGTTGGTAATGCTGATGCTCTTGGCATTGGTGCCAATCGCCGTGCCCGCGTTGGTCACGCTCCCCGACATCACGTTGGTCCAGTGGCCGCCGGTGTTGCCCGTGATCGTCGAGTCGGTAATCGTCAGCGTCCCGGAGAAGTCGTCGCTGGTGAAGAAGATGCCGCCGCCGAACGCGTTCACGCCCGCGGCGTTGTTCTCGATGTCGTCGCCGCACACGACGATATTGAAGCCGTCGCCGTCGCCGTAGAGCGCGCCGCCGTTTCCGCCCGAGCCGATCTCGTTCTGTCCGTTGTTCATGGCGCTGCACTTGGACGGATCGTTGTTGTTGGCGTCGTGGCCGGTGGCGACGTTGCCGGTGATGAGGCTGTCGTAGACGTCGAGCTCGGCGTTGAGCGCGCCGACGGCGCCGGCGTTGCTCGCCGAGTTGTTGGTGAACGTGCAGCCGACGATCAGCGCGCCGCTCTTGCTGCCGTTGATGTAGATGGCGCCGCCGCCGGTGTCGGGCCCGAGCGGCGCGGCGTGGTCCTCGGTGAAGATCGAGTCGATGACGGTGAGGTTGCCGTCGCGCATGTAGATGGCGCCGCCCTCGCCGTCGTTGAAGCCTTGCGAGCACGGCGCGGCCGCGAACGGGATGGCCTGCACCGGGTTGGTCTTCGCGCGCACGAACGCGAGGCGCTGAATGGTCACGCGCGTGGTGTTGGTGCGATAGCCCGGGCTGTTGAAGCTGAGGATGCGCGCCGCCGCCTGTCCGTCGAGCGTGATAAGGCCGCCGCCGTCGAGGACGGTGTCGACGTTGGTCGGCAGGTCGAGCGTGGCGGTGACGGCGATGGTGACCGGACCGCCGCCGCAGTCGAAGGTGATGATGCCGCCCTTGGCGACGGCGCTGCTCAGCGCGGCGAAGGTGCAGCTCGCGGCGGTGCCGGTGCCGACGACGGTGGTCGGCTTCGAGGTGTCGACCGGTTTGCCGGCGGCGGGCACGCCGGCGCTGCACGAGCCGTTGGGGTTGCCGCCATGAAACGGGCCGCCGTCGGCCGGCGCCAGCCAGGCGTCGAGCGGCGAGGCGCCGTCGCTCGCAGCCGCTCCGTCGAATGCGCCCGAGTCGGGGTTTCCGTTCGAGCCCGCCGCGCCGCACGCCGCGAGCAGGAGCGGCGTGAGCCACGAGAACGTTCTCCGCATGACATACCTCCCGCGCAGGTGACGAGCACGATCAGGTTATCACCATCGGGCACGCTCAGAGCTGCTGCACGGTCGCGATCTGCCACGGGCCGCCGTTGGCGCGCTGGAGCGTCCAGCCGCGCACGACCTTCACGTCCACGTAGCTGCGATACTCGCCGTCGAACTGCCCGATGAGATCGATCCAGACCAGGACCTCTTCGACGTCGGGGACGCCGGTCGCGCGGTCGCCGCGCAGCACGTGCTGCACGCGATCGACGGCGTCGATGCGCGCGTCGAAGACCGGCCCGGTGATCAACTGCCGCGACTGCTCCCAATACTCGTCGAGGTCGGCGGTCGACGGGCTGTAGCTGGTGTCGAGCCTGTGATCGTCGGTCAGCCGCCACGGGGAGAACAGGCTGTTCCACGTCGCCCGGTCGGCGAGCTTGACCGCCTGGATCAGCGCGCCGATGACCGAGGCCGGCGAGCCGTCGTCGTGCGGCGCCGGCGCGAGCGTCACGAGATCGGCCTCGCCGGCGAACGGCGGCGCGTCCTGGCGCAGATCGACGAACACCTCGTCGTCGCCGCCCAGCGCCGCGATCGGCTGCACCATGAAACCGATCGTGCCCTGGCCGTTGACGACGATCATCTTGGGCGGCTGATCGATGATGCGCGCGATCAACTTGAACTGCTTCGCGGCGGTCGGATCGACGAGCCCGCGATAGCGGTGAAAGACATTGAACAGCCGCACCACCTCCGGTGACGCGAGCGCGGCGAAGTAATAACCATCCGACGAATTGCCGAGCGCGATATACGCGCTGCCGAGCCCGTCGATGATGTCGCGCTCGACAAAGCGCGGCAGCTCGACCAGCTTGCCTGCCACCTTCGCGCGATCGCTCGGCTGCGGCGCCGGAAACGGCGGCGTGAGCTGCGCCGCCAGCTCGACGTGGATCGCGTCCCACGCCTTGGCCGCCGCCTGCCTGGCTTGCGCCACGCGCTGGTCGCCGAGCGCGCGATACGCCAGATCGCTCGGCCCGAGGACGAACAATTTCCCGGCGAGACACTGCCGCGTGCGCTCCCAATCGGCTTGCATCGCGGCGGCGAACGGGCCGGCATAGTGCTGAAGCAGGTAATCGATGCGCGGCCGCTCGTTGAGGTGCTGCTGCAATTCATACCGATTGGAGAACGCGCGATCGCGCCACGCGCGCATGAGCACATAAGACATCTTGTCGCGAAAGCGCGGATACCACAGCGACCACACGTCGTCGAAGCCGTCGCCCGCCATGTTGGACGGACCGCCGGGCGCGAGCGATTGATTGCCGCTCGCGTCGTAATAGAGATAGCTGCCGTGGACTTTGCCGTGCACGGTGACGGTGGCGTCGCCGCGCAAGACGGTGAGCGCGATCGATTGATCGTGCTTTACCCCTTTATTGCGAAAGAACGTCGCTTCATTCCATTGTCCGATGCCGAGATCGACGTGGCCCGGTTGCAATACCGCCGAGAGATCGTCCTGGTCGACCGCGGTGATCAAGTCGCCGAGCTGGAGCTCGCGCCGGAAATCGCTGTCCCAATCGATCCACGTGACCCACAAGCCGGGCCGATCGCCGTCGAGGATGGCGTCGGTCGTGACGCCCGATCGAACGTCGTCCCCAATCTGCGTCAAGTCGGCCATCACTTGCTCCAACCCGTGATCTTCTTGACCGCGTCACTCCATTGCGACAGCGGCACACTGATGTAGACCAGCTTGAACCGATCCAGGAAGCTTTGATCGATGGCCGCGATGGAGTCGCGTAGCGGCTCGAGCTGCGCTTGTAGATAGGACTTTACCTGGGTCCGCATGTCGTCCGTGACGTCGTCGATCGAGATGGTTTCATTGCTGCGAATCTTGTCGGCGAGGCTGCGCAGCTTGTCGGGCATGTTTTGATTCATGAGCTCGGCCCAGAACTGATCGAAGAAGCCATCCTCCGCCAAGATCAGGCGAGTCGCGTCGTTCACGTTGCCGATGTACTTGCCGTCGAACTTGCCAAAGAACGCATCGAACGCGGCGTTGTATTGATCGCCGACGGCGCGCACCGAATCGTTCATCTTGTCGATGAACGTCTTGGCGTCCTTCACCATCGCGTCGGTTCCCACCTTGGACGCCGCGTCGCCGCAATCCTTGGTGGCTTGATCGAGCCGCTTCTGCACGAGGACGTTGTTGTTGCCGTCGAGGAACGTCTTCGTCTCCTGCCGGTGATCGTCGAAGAAGCCCTCGATGGCGTCGCCGCGCTGCGCGTAGAGATCGAGCGCGCGGCTCATGAACTGGTCCGGCGTCGCGCGGAGCTGCGCCACCAGATCCATTCCCCGCTGCACTTCCCGGACGATGGTGTTGGTCACTCTTCCCAATCCCGGCGCGCCGCTCCGGGCATACCCCGAGAGCGCCGAGAGGTCGCTGCGGACGTTGTCCTCGAGCTCGTTCTGCCAGCTGGTCATGGTGCCGACGATGTTTTGAAACATCGTCAAGATGTCATTGCGCAGTGAAGCCAATTGACCGTCGAAGCGCTGCCAATAATCGATCGTGGTTCGCCAGAGCTCGTCGAGCTTGGCGCTGCGATCGGCGAGCGATCGCTGATCGGTGCGCGTCTGACCGAGCGCGCGCGCCATCGGGAAATCGCCGAGGCCGAGGTAGAACATCTTCTCGACGATCGCGAAGTCGGCGATGAACTTGCTCATCGCGCCTTTGGCGCTGCTCGCCACACCGTCGAACGTCTTGGCGGCGTCGTCGGATTTGCCGCGAAAGTAATCGCGCCACGCGGCGGCGAACGAATCGGCGGTCGCGTCGTCGCCCGGCCGCAAGTTGTTGGCGAGCGCGTCGGCGAGTGTCTTGTCGCGCGCGGCGTAGTAGCTCGTCAGCAGTTGGCGGATCTGATCGAGGGTCGCCTGCGGCGTCGGGTCGGGATTGGTCGGCGCGGTCTCGCTGGCGAGCGCGTCGGCGTAGCGGCGATCGAGCTCGGCCGGCCGTTCCGGATAGTCGGACATGGAAAGCCCCGACTATGCCTCATTCGACCTCGGCCGTGGAAGCGAACGGCGGTCAGAGCGGGTGGACGCCGTTGCACGCGGCGGGATCGGTCCAGCGATCGACCCAGCTGCCGTTGGCGCACTGGTACCAGAGGTTGTCGGAGCGGCTCTGCACGCACGCGTTGTCCGGCATCTCGCGGCCGAGCGTGTGCGAGTAGCAGCCCGCGCCGCCGCCGCTCGAGGCGCCGCCGCCGTACGCGCTCAGCGCCTGCTCGGCGTACTGGATCCGCCGCGACTCGTCGCACTGGCCGCAGCCCTCGAAGCGATCTTGAAAGATGATGGTGGCGTCGCGCAGGCTGCCGCTCGAGCGCAGCGCCGCCAGCCCGTAGCCGCCGAACGACTCGAGCTCGTACCAGGTGAAGGCGAGCTGCGTGTTGAGCGCCCAGCGCGACTCGCCGTGCGCGCTCGCGTACCACGCGACGTTGTCGTCGTGGTCGCGATCCCAGCGGCCGCCCACCGACCACTGCGCGATGCCGCGCCCCGGCCCGCCGCCGAATTGAACCGAGCCGGGATTGACGCCCGACTCCTGGACCAGGTTGCCGACGATGCCGGCGGCTTGAAACTTGGTCAGCCCTTTACTGACGAAGAAGTTGAACGCGGTGTGCTCGCTGCTGGAGAGCGCCGCTTCCGACATGCTGACGTCGTCCTGGGCGACGCATCCGGTGGCGGCGAAGGCGAAGGCGAGAACGAACAGGGTTGGTTTGCGCATGCCGGACCGCTTCGCAAACGACGTGCCGCGCCGATCGCGGGGCTATCGGCGCGAGAACACGTGACGCCGGCTGGGACTCTCGTCCCGGATTGCGCACACGGCCGTGCGCAGTCGCGTCAGTCCCAGATGCCGGCCCAGTTGTCGAGCCCGACGACGAGCGCGCGCCGGTAACCGCGCGGCACCATCCCCGGCGCGCGGGTTCCGTACGGCACCGGGTGAAACTCGAAGCGGAACCGCAAGTGGCCGAGGCGGTACTGCACCGCGCCGGGGCCGAACATCGCGCTCGGCGTCAACGGCTCGCGCGCGAATTGCGCCGCTTCGAGCCGCGCCTCGAGCGCGCGCGCCACGGTCTCGTCGTCGGCGAGCGTGCCGTAGAGCCGCGTGCGCCGCGCGCCGCACGGCCGCACGAACAGGCAGCTGGTGCGCTCGTCGTCGACGCGCGCGACGCCGGGCAGACCGTCGAGCGGCGGCGCCTCGTCGAGCGAGCGCCACGAGCGTCCCCAGTTCACGGCGGTCAGGAAGATCATCGTCGCGCACGCGATGGCGGCGAAGATCGCGGGCAGCACGAGCGCCCTCGTCCGTTTGCGCATCCGCCCGGAGTGTAGCCTGCACGCCGGCACGCCGGCGCGGCGGTCGGCGGGTTAAACTGGCGCTCGATGCGGGGAACGCGAAGCTGGCGCACGCGCGACGGCGGCGTGCTGATCGAAGGCGCCGACGCGGTCGCGCTCGAGCGGGCCGGTTATCGCTTCGTGACGCCGGCGAACCAGCGGCTCGACCGCGCGCACGTCTTCTACCTCGTCGGGCGCGACGGGCGGCTCGCGCGCGTGTTCGAGAGCCGCATGGGAAGCGAGCCGGCGCAAGAGGGCTACATCGACACCGCGTTCGTCGTCGAGGGCGACGCGCTGCACGCGTGGACGTGCAGCTGGGACTGCTTCGAGCCGTTTCCCAGCGACGCGATCGCGCTCGACGGGTTGCTGCCGCCCGACGGCGAGGCGCTCGACTTCTGCGCGCGTCTCGGCGAGATCGTCGCCGACGACGAGCGGCGGCGCGCCGAGGAGCGGCGGCGGCGCGACGAGGAGTGGGCGCGCTCGGCGCCGGCGCGCGAGGCGGAGGCGCGGCGCGCCGAGGAGCGGCGGCGCGTCGAGGCGCGCGCGCGCGGCGTGAGCGAGACGCGGCTCGCCGCGCCCGATGCGCTGCCGGAGCTCGACGGCGCGGAGCCGTTCGATGCCGTCGCCGAGGTCGACGAGCACGAAGACCTCATCGTGCGCGCCGGCGAGCGCGTGGTGTGGCGCGAGCGCCTGCGCGGCGTCGAGCGCGAGGACGTGGCGCACGGCGCCGCCATCGAGCCGATCCTGCGCGCGCGCTACGGCCCGCGCCTGCGCGCGTTCCACAACTGGATCCGCTCGCATTACGACTTCCTCTATGGACGCTGACCGCAACCCGAGGTGAACGAGATGATCGCCCTGACGTTATGGTTCGCGCTGTCGGCGTACGCGGTGCCCGCGGGCGCGGCCGCCGCTTCGACGATCACCCTGACCGTGCAGTCGAGCTCGTCCGAGGGCCGCTGGAGCTGCATCGTCGATCTGTGGATCGACGCGAAGGTGGCGCGCGGCGCCGACACCGACGAGGTCACGGTCACGGTGCACGCGCCGCACGCGCGCATGGAGGCGGCCGCGTCGTCGCCGGAGAAGTTTCGCGCCGAGATCGCCGCCGAGTCGCCGGCGCAGCAGCAGGCGATCTCGCTGCTCGACGGCAAGAGCGTCTCGTTCGCGGTGAATCGCAAGACCGGCGCGCTGGCCGGCGGAGCGCCGCGCTTCGACGCCGACGTCTCGTTCGCCGGCGTCGACGCCGCCTTCTGGTTCGCGCTCGCGTGGCTGGCGCCGCTCCCCGCCGAGAGCGGGCCCCGCCGCGTCACGCGCGCGACGGCGTGGGGCGTGCCGTGGAAGCTCGCCGGCGACGCGACGCTCGACGCGGGCTCCTACTTGATCCCGAGCGGCACGCTCGAAGGCGACCTCACCGTCGGCCGCGCCGCCGGCGCCGTCAAACGGCACCTCACGATCGCGCTCGCCCCCCGTCGCTGAGTCCCGTCGCTGAGCCCCCTCCGCTGAACGCCCGGCGGCGCACAACCGCGGTCGGACCCCTGCGACAACATGTCGCATTGACTTTCCCGAATTTTGTGATCGACACGTCTGCGACCGATCCTGTATCGTCGACGGTCGATGCTCTCCAGGCGGACCGGCGTAGTAGCGCGCCGTGCCATCTCCGTCACGGGGCTGGTGCAGGGCGTCGGCTTTCGACCGTTCGTTCACGGCCTGGCGTCGCGTCTCGGCCTGCGTGGATTCGTGCGCAATCAGACCGGGCGCGTCCACATCGAAGTCGAAGGCGAGCCGGCCGTGCTCGACCGCTTCGTCGGCGAGATCGCGACCGGCGCGCCCGCGCACGCGCGCATCGATCGGCTGGCGTCGACGGCGCTGCCGCTCGGCGGCGACCTCGAGTTCCGCATCGCCGAGAGCGACGCCGCGGGCGAGGACGACGTCGTCATCGGGCCGGATCTCGCGACGTGCGCCGACTGCCTGCGTGAGCTGTTCGATCCCGGCGATCGCCGCCACGGCTACGCGTTCCTCAACTGCACGAGCTGCGGCCCGCGCTTCACCATCGTCACCGGCGTCCCCTACGACCGCGCGCGCACGACCATGGCCGGGTTCGAGCTGTGCGCCGACTGCCGCGCCGAGTATCTCGATCCGCGCAACCGGCGATTTCACGCGCAGCCGACGGCGTGCCCGGCGTGCGGCCCGCGCCTGCGGCTGCTCGACGGCGACGGGCGGCCGATCGCGGCCGGCGATCCGCTCGCAGCCGCGGCCGCGCGACTTCAGGCCGGCGCGATCGGCGCGATCAAGGGCCTCGGCGGTTTTCATCTCGCCTGCGACGCGCGCGCCGAGTCCGCCGTCGCCGAGCTGCGGCGGCGCAAGCAGCGCGACGAGAAGCCGTTCGCCGTCATGGTCGCCGATCTCGCCGCCGCCGAGCGGCTCGCCCGCATCTCGCCCGAGGAGCGCGCGCTGCTCGAAGCGCCGAGCCGGCCGATCGTGCTGCTGGCGCGCCGCGCCGACGCCGAGACGTGCGCCGCCGTCGCGCCCGGCATGTCGCAGCTCGGCGTGATGCTCGCCTATACGCCGCTGCATCACCTGCTGCTCCGCGCCGTGGGCGCGCCGCTGGTGATGACCAGCGGCAACCGCTCCGACGAGCCGATCGCGTTCGACGACGGCGACGCGATCGCGCGGCTGTCGGGAGTCGCCGACCTCTTCCTCACGCACGATCGCGCGATCCATACGCGCTCGGACGACTCGGTGGCGCGCATCTGCGGCAAAATGCCGCTGTGGCTCCGCCGTTCGCGCGGCCTCGCGCCGCTGCCGCTCGCCTTGCCGCAGCCGCTGGCCACGCCGACGCTGGCGCTCGGCGGCGCGCTCAAGTCGACCTTCGCGCTCGGCGCCGAGCGGCGCGGCATCCTGAGCCACCACCTCGGCGATCTCGAGCACTACCCCGCGTACCTCGCCTACGGCGCCGCCATCGATCAGTACCAGCGCGCCTGGCGCCTCGCGCCGCGCCGGCTGATCCACGACCTGCACCCCGACTACGCGTCGACGCGCTACGCGGCGGAGCGGGCGGCGCGCGAGCCGCTCGAGCTGATCGCGGTGCAGCACCACCACGCGCACCTGGCGAGCTGCCTGGCCGAGCACGGCGCCAGCGAGCGCGTGATCGGCGTAATCTTCGACGGCGCCGGCCTCGGCACCGACGGCGCCATCTGGGGCGGCGAGTTCCTCGTCGGCGACGCGCGCGAGGCGGTGCGGGCGGCGCACCTCGCCTACGTGCCGATGCCGGGCGGCGGGCGCGCCATCCGCGAGCCGTGGCGCATGGCGCTCGCCCACCTGCGAAACGCCGGCTGCGAGCCCGCGCCCGCGCTGCGGCAAATTGCCGCAAGCGAGCAGCGCGTGGTCGAGGCGATGCTCGAGCGGCGCGTCAACGCTCCGCCGACCTCTAGCATCGGGCGGCTGTTCGACGCCGCGGCGGCGATCGCCGGCGCCGGCCTGCGCGCCAGCTTCGAGGGCCAGGCGGCGATGCGCCTCGAAGCGCTCGCGTCCGAGGCCGCGCCCGACGGCCACTATCCCTTCGCGCTCGGCGCCGCGGCGGACGGCGGCGCGCTGCCGATCGATCCCGCGCCGCTCCTCCGCGAGCTGGCCGGCGACGCGCGCCGCGGCGTCTCGCCCCAGCGGATCGCCCGCCGCTTCCATTCGACGATCGTCGAAATGATCGCGGCGGTGTGCGCGCGCCTGCGCGGCGACTTCGGTCTCGCCGCCGTGGCGCTCTCGGGCGGCTGCTTCTCGAACGCCATCCTGTCCGAGGAGTCGGCCGCGCGGCTCGCGCGCGACGGCTTTCGCGTCTACCGCCACCACCACGTCCCGCCCAACGACGGCGGCCTCAGCCTCGGCCAGCTCGCCGTCGCCGCCGCGCGCGATCAACCGCGCGAGGAGGCCTGACGATGTGCCTCGGCGTGCCGGGCCGCGTAACCGAGCTGTACCGCGAGCACGACGTGCTCATGGGCCGCGTCGAGTTCGCCGGCGTGTTCCGCGAGGTGTGTGTCGAGCACGTCCCCGACGTTCAGCCGGGCGAGTACGTGCTGGTGCACGTCGGCTACGCGCTGTCGCGCATCGACGAGGCCGAGGCGAAGCGCATCTTCGAGTTCCTCGCCGGCATGGACCAGCTCGACGAGCTGGCCGAGGGCTCGTCATGAAGTTCCTCGACGAGTACCGCGACGGCGAAGCGGCGCGCAAGCTGGCGCAGGCGATCGCGCGCGCGGTCACGCGGCCGTGGGTGATCATGGAGGTCTGCGGCGGGCAGACGCACTCGATCGTCAAGTACGGCCTCGACGAGATCCTGCCGCGCGAGGTCGAGCTGGTGCACGGCCCCGGCTGCCCGGTGTGCGTGACCTCGCTCGAGCTGATCGATCGCGCGCACGCCATCGCCGCGCGCCCCGGCGTCACCTTCTGCTCGTTCGGCGACATGCTGCGCGTGCCCGGCTCGCGCGGCGATCTGCTCTCGCTCAAGTCGCGCGGCGCCGACGTGCGCGTGGTCTACTCGCCGCTCGACGCGGTCAAGCTCGCCGCCGCCAATCCCGATCGCCAGGTGGTGTTCTTCGCCATCGGCTTCGAGACCACCGCGCCGGCGAACGCGATGGCGGTGTGGCAGGCGCGCCGCCGCGGGCTGGCCAACTTCAGCGTGCTGGTCTCGCACGTGCTGGTGCCGCCGGCGATGACCGCGATCCTCCAGTCGCCCGGCAATCGCGTGCAGGGCTTCCTCGGACCGGGCCACGTCTGCGCCGTCATGGGCGAGGCCGAGTACCGCCCGATCGCGCGGCGCTACGGCGTGCCGATCGTGATCACCGGCTTCGAGCCGATCGATCTGCTCGACGGGATCCTGCGCACCGTGCGCCAGCTCGAGGCGGGACGCGCCGAGGTGGAGAACCAGTACGCGCGCGCCGCCCGCGAAGACGGCAATCCGGCCGCGCGCAAGTTGATCGACGAGGTGTTCGAGGTCTGCGACCGCAAGTGGCGCGGCGTCGGCGCGATCCCGAAGAGCGGCTACAAGCTGCGCTGGGAGCTGCGCGCGCACGACGCCGAGCGGATCTTCGACGTCGGCGCGATCGAGACCGAAGAGTCGTCGCTCTGCATCAGCGGGCAGATCTTGAAGGGCCTGAAGAAGCCGCGCGACTGCTCGGCGTACGGCACGCGCTGCACGCCCGACACGCCGCTCGGCGCCACCATGGTCTCGTCGGAGGGCGCGTGCGCCGCCTACTTCGCGTACGGCCGCTTCGTCGACGCCGCGCGGCTCTCGCAGGGTGGATCGCCTGGGCCCCTGCGCGGAGCGCAGGGTGGGTCGCAATGACCAATCTTCGCGACGCGGTCCTGCGCAAGTGCCGCGAGAGCGTCTCCACCAAGGAGCAGTTCTTCGCCGCCGAGGCCGATCGCATCGTCGCGTGCTGCCGCGCGATGGCCGAAGCGTTCGACCGCGGCGCGCGCCTGTTCGCGTTCGGCAACGGCGGCAGCGCGTGCGACGCCGAGCACGTCGCCGTCGAGTTCATGCACCCGATCTTCGCCAGGCGCCCCGCCCTGCCGGCGCTCACGCTCGCCGCTCCCGCGCTGGTCACCGCGGTCGCCAACGATCAAGACTTCGCGCTGGTGTTCGCGCGCCAGCTCCGCGTGCTCGCGCGCAAGGGCGACGTCGCGCTGGCGATCTCCACCAGCGGCCAGTCGGCCAACGTCAACCGCGGGCTCGCCGCCGCGCGCGAGCTCGGCATGCTCACCGTCGGCTTCACCGGCCGCGACGGCGGGCGCCTCGCCGAGCTGTGCGATCACGCGTTCACCGTGCCGAGCTTCAGCATCCACCGCATCCAGGAGACGCACGAGACGCTGCTGCACGTCGTCTGGGATCTGATCCACGTGATCCGCGGCGAGGAGGACGTGATCTGATGGCGACGTTCGGCGAGTGCCCGGTGCCGATCGATCAATACGAGCGCGTGGTGATGGGCCACGGCTCGGGCGGGCGGCTCTCGGCCGATCTGCTCCAGCGCGTGTTCCTCCCGGCGTTTCGTAACGACTTGCTCTCCGCGCTCGAAGATCAAGCGACGGTGCCGCTCGCCGGCGGGCGCGTCGCGTTCACCACCGACTCGTTCGTGGTGCGCCCGCTGTTCTTTCCCGGCGGCGACATCGGCCGGCTGGCGGTGTGCGGCACGGTCAACGATCTCGCCGTCGGCGGCGCCGAGCCGCGCTTCCTCTCCGCCGCGTTCATCCTCGAGGAGGGCCTGGCGCTCGACGAGCTGCGCCGCATCGTCGCCTCGATGCGCGCCGCGTGCGACGAGGCCGGCGTGCAACTGGTCGCCGGCGACACCAAGGTGGTCGATCGCGGCAAGGGCGACCAGGTGTTCATCACCACCACCGGCATCGGCCACGTCCCCGACGGGCGCGCGCTGTCGATCGCGCACGCGCGGCCCGGCGACGTGGTGATCGTGTCGGGGACGATCGGCGATCACGGCATCGCCATCCTCTCGGTGCGCGAGGGGCTGGCGTTCGAGACCACGCTCGAGAGCGACTGCGCGCCGCTCGGCGGGCTCACGCGCGCGATGCTCGCGGCGTGTCCGCGCATCCGCTGCATGCGCGATCCGACGCGCGGCGGCGTGACCAGCGCGCTCCACGAGCTGGCCGAGGCCTCGCGCGTCGGCGTCGAGCTGCGCGAGTCGGCGATCCCGCTGCGCGACGACGTGCGCGGCGCGTGCGAGCTGCTCGGCCTCGACCCGCTCTACGTCGCCAACGAGGGCAAGCTGCTCGCGGTCGTGCCCGAGGCCGACGTCGAGCCGCTGCTCGCCGCCATGCGCGCGCACCCGCTCGGCCGCCGCGCGCAGGCGATCGGCCGCGTGGTGGCCGAGCACCCCGGCCTGGTCACGATGCGCTCGGTCGTCGGCGGCGAACGCCTGGTGCAAATGCTCGCGGGCGAGCAGCTCCCCCGAATTTGTTAGGAGGCCTTTGATGGGCGTCAAAGAGATCGACATTCTGTGGATCACCGCGGGCCTGAGCTGCGACGGCGATTCAGTCTCGATCACCGCCGCCACGCAGCCGAGCCTCGAGGACATTCTCTTCAATGCGCTCCCCGGGCTGCCCAAAGTGCGGCTGCACAATCCAGTCCTCGCCTATGAAAACGGCGCCGACTTTCTAGAGAGCTTTCACCTCGCCGCGGAGGGAAAGCTCGATCCATTCGTCTTGGTCATCGAGGGTTCAATCCCGAACGAAAAGATCAAACCGGAAGGCTATTGGGCGGCCATGGGCGTCGACGCCAGTGGCCAACCGATCACCACCTGCGAATGGATCGATCGCCTGGCGCCGCACGCGCTCGCCGTCGTCGCCATCGGCACCTGCGCCACCTACGGCGGAATCCCCGCCATGTCCGGCAATCCGACGGGCGCGATGGGATTACCCGACTATCTCGGCTGGAAATGGAAATCCAAAGCCGGCATTCCGGTCGTCTGCGTGCCGGGCTGTCCGGTGCAGCCCGACAACTTCATGGAGACGGTGCTCTATCTCCTCTATCAAGCCGCGGGGCTGGCGCCGATGATTCCGCTCGACGAGGCGCTGCGCCCACAGTGGCTGTTCGGACAGACGGTGCACGAGGGTTGCGATCGCGGCGGTTATTACGAACAGGGAGATTTCGCCGCCGAGTATGGTTCAAAGAAGTGCATTGTGAAGCTCGGTTGTTGGGGGCCGGTCGTTCTCTGCAATGTTCCCAAGCGCGGTTGGATGGCGGGAATCGGCGGCTGTCCCAACGTCGGCGGCATCTGTATCGGCTGCACCATGCCCGGCTTCCCTGACAAGTTCATGCCGTTCATGGAGGAGCCGCCCGGCGCCAAGATGTCGTCGGCGGCGGTGCTCATGTACGGCCGCACGGTGCGCGCGCTGCGCAACTTCACCAAGTCCTCACTCGACAAAGAGCCGAAGTGGCGCCAGCCGGGCGCCGAGCTCACCACCGGTTACCAGGGCAAGTAAGGAGCGACTCGATGTCCACAGACGCGGATAAGAAGCTCGTCGACATGTCCTGGGACCCGATCACGCGGATCGTCGGCAGTCTCGGCATTCACACCAAGATCGACTTCGCCAATCGACAAGTGGCCGAGTGCCGCTCGACGTCGTCGATCTTTCGCGGGTTCAGCATCTTCATGAAGGGCAAGGATCCGCGCGACGCGCACTTCATCACCAGCCGCATCTGCGGCATCTGCGGCGACAATCACGCCACCTGCGCGGTCTATGCGCAGAACATGGCCTTTGGCGTCAAACCGCCGCACATGGCCGAATGGATCGTCAACCTCGGCGAAGCGGCCGAGTACATGTTCGACCACAACATCTTTCAGGACAATCTCGTCGGCGTCGACTACTGCGAGACGATGGTCAAAGAGACCAATCCCAGCGTGTTCGCCAAAGCCGAGACGACGAGTGCGCCGCACGCCGCCGAGCACGGCTATCGAACGATTGCCGACATCATGCGGTCGCTCAATCCATTCACGGGTGAGTTCTATCGCGAAGCGCTCCAGATGAGCCGCATGACGCGCGAGATGTTCTGTCTCATGGAGGGCCGCCACGTCCATCCGTCGACGCTGTATCCGGGCGGCGTGGGGACGGTGGCCACAGTGCAGTTGTTTACAGACTATCTAGTGAGACTGATGAAGTACGTCGAGTTCATGAAGAAGGTCGTGCCGCTTCATGACGACTTGTTCGATTTCTTTTATGAGGCTTTACCCGGTTACGAGAACGTCGGGCGCCGGCGGGTTCTATTGGGTTGTTGGGGCGCGTTTCAAAACCCGGAGACCTGCGATTTCAAATACGAGACGATGAGCAAATGGGGGCGCGACATGTTCGTCACGCCCGGCATCGTCGTCGACGGAGAGTTGGTCACCACCGACCTCGTCGACATCAACCTCGGGATCCGCATCCTGCTCGGCAGCTCGTTCTATGACGATTGGCAGGCGGGCGAGACCTTCGTAAAGAAAGATCCGCTCGGCAATCCGGTCGATCAGCGGCATCCGTGGAATCAAACGACGGTGCCAAAGCCACAGAAGCGGGATTTGAACTCGAAGTACACGTGGGTCATGTCGCCGCGCTGGCTCGACAAGCGCACCGGCGATCACCTGGCGCTCGACACCGGCGGCGGGCCCATCGCGCGTCTATGGACCACTGCGCTCGCCGGTTTAGTGGACATTGGTTACGTCAAAGCCACTGGTCAGAGCGTCAAGATCAACCTGCCAAAGACCGCACTGAAACCGGAAGCCGAGTACGAGTGGAAGATCCCGAAGTGGTCCAATGCGCTCGAGCGCAATCGCGCGCGCACCTATTTCCAGGCGTACGCGGCGGCGACCGCGCTGCACTTCGTCGAGAAGGCGCTCGCCGAGCTGCACGCCGGCCACACGCAGACGTGGACCGACTTCAAGGTCCCCGACGAGGCGATCGGCTGCGGCTTTCACGAGGCGGTGCGCGGCGTGCTGTCGCACCACGTGGTCATTCGCGAAGGCAAGATCGCCAATTATCACCCGTACCCGCCGACGCCGTGGAACGCCAGCCCGCGCGACTCGTACGGAACGCCGGGCCCGTATGAGGACGCGGTGCAGAACACGCCCATCTTCGAGGAGAACGGGCCGGACAACTTCAAAGGCATCGACATCATGCGCGCGGTGCGCAGCTTCGATCCCTGCCTGCCGTGCGGCGTGCACATGTACCTCGGCGACGGCAAGGAGCTGGAGGTGCGCCACTCGCCCGGCTTCGGAGCGCAGGTCAAATGAGCGCGGCCGACGGCGAGGTGGGGCGGCGGCTGCGCGAGCTCGAGACGCTGGTGGGCGAGGTCGAGCGGCTGGGCGACGCGGCGGCGCGCGACAAGACGCGGGCGATCGTGCGCGCGGTGCTCGACCTGCACGCGGCGGGGCTGGAGCGGCTGTTCGCCGTCGTCGCCACGCGCGGCGAGCCGATCGAGCGGGCGATCCTCGACGGGTGCGCGGCCGATCCGCTGGTGGCGAGCCTGCTGCTGCTGCACGGCCTGCACCCGCTCGGGCTCGAGGCGCGCGTGCGCGCGGCGCTCGACGAGCTGCGCGCGGCGCCGGGTGACGTCGAGCTGATCGGGATCGCCGACGGCGTGGTGCGCGTGCGCGTGGCATCGGCGGCGCTCCGGACCTCGGTCGAGGCGGCGCTCGTCGAGGCCGCGCCCGACGCCGCGGCCATCGAGCTCGAAGGCGGCGCCCCGGCCGCGCTGGTCTCGGCCGAGCGCCTGCGCGCGAGCGCGCCGCGATGAGCGAGCCGCGCGAGAGCACGTCGGCGCTGTCGGCGCTGCGGCGTTTTGCCCGGCCGCGGCCGCGCGACGTGGAAGTGTGCGGGCTGTGCGGCGCCGCGGTTCCGCCGGCGCACGAGCACCTGATCGATCCCGCGGCGCGGCAGCTCGAGTGCGCGTGCGGCGCGTGCGCGATCCTGTTCGCCGGCCAGGCGAAGTGGCGGCGCGTGCGGCGGCGCGTCGAGCGGCTCCACGGCTTCGTGCTCGACGACGCGCAGTGGAACGCGCTGGCGATTCCGATCCGCCTGGCGTTCTTCACCCATTCGAGCGCCGCCGGCCGCGTGGTGGCGTTCTATCCCAGCCCCGCCGGCGCGGCCGAGGCATGGCTGCCGCCTCAAGCGTGGGCCGAGCTGGTGGCCGCGAACCCGGTGCTGGCGTCGCTCGAGCCCGACGTCGAGGCGCTGCTGGTCGATCGCGCGCGCGGCGCCGAACGCCACTATCGCGTGTCGATCGACGAGTGCTATCGCGTGGTCGGGTTGATCAAGCTGCACTGGCGCGGCCTCGGCGGCGGCGCGGAGGTCTGGACGCACCTCGACCGCTTCTTCGCCGAGCTCGACGGAGGCGCGGCGTGCCCGACCTGAGCTTCACCGTCGAGGGCGCCAAGACAGTGCGCTTCGCCGCGTCCCCGCAGCTCGCGCTCGAGCTGCGCGTCGCGAACGCGCCCGCCGGCGAGAGCATTCAAGCGGTGGTCTTGCGCTGTCAGGTGCAGATCGACGCGCCCAATCGACACTATAGTGATGAAGAGCAGGCCGGCCTGCGCGATCTCTTCGGCGCGCCGGAGCGCTGGGGACAGACGCTGCGCACGGTACTGTGGACACAAAGCACCGTGACGATCCCCGCGTTCACGGACCACGTGACGGTGGATGTGGCTTTACCGTGCGGCTATGACTTCAATCTCGCCACCACCAAGTTGTTTCACGCGCTGCGCGAGGGCGAGATCCCGCTGACGCTGCTGTTCAGTGGAACGGTGTTCTACGCCGGCGCCGACGACACGCTCCAGGTGGCGCAGATTCCGTGGAGCAAAGAGACCCACTATCGACTTCCCGTGCGCGTCTGGAAGGACACCATGGATCTCTACTATCCAAACAGCTTGTTCGTGCCGTTGCGCAAAGACGTCTTTGAACGTCTCTATGGACACAAAGTGCGGCTCGGACTGCCGACCTGGGAGCAGACCGTCGAGCGGCTGCTCGAACGCGCCGGGGAGACGCGATGAACCGCGCGGCGGCCGAACGAATCGCGCAGGCGCTGCTCTATGAGGGGTACCTCTTGTATCCCTATCGCGCGTCGTCGGTGAAGAACCGGCAGCGCTGGAGCTTCGCGGTGCTCTATCCGCCGGGCTTTTGCGGCGGCGCCGATCCGTCGTCGATGCGCACCGAGTGCCTGGCGCGCGGCGCGGGCGCGGTGTTCGAGGCGGAGGTGCGCTTCCTCCACCTCGTCGAGCGCGACGGCTGGCAGGCGGCGGTCGAGCGGACGGTGGCGGTGCCCGAGGTGGCGCTCGCCGAGCTGATCGGGCGGGCGCGCGAGGTGCGGTTCGCGTTTCCCGCGGCCGCGCCGTCGTCGTCGCCGTCCGAGCCGGGCGCGCGGCAGGAGGCGATCGAAGGGCGCATCACGCTCGCGGCCGAGCGGCTCGACGAGGCGCTCTACCGCGTGAGCGTCGCGGTCGACAACGTCACGGCGTTCGCCGGCGGCGGCCGCGACGAGGCGCTGCTGCGATCGTTCGCGTCGGCGCACACGCTGGTCGGCGTGCGCGCGGGCGAGCTGGTCTCGCTGCTCGAGCCGCCGGACGCGCTCGCCGCCGCTGCGGCAACTTGCCGCAACGTGGGAACCTGGCCGGTGCTGGTCGGCGACGAGGCGCGCCGCGACACCATGCTCTCGTCGCCGATCATCCTCTACGATCACCCGCGCGTGGCGCCCGAGAGCCCGGGCGATCTCTTCGACGGCACCGAGATCGACGAGATCCTCACGCTGCGCATCCTCACGCTCTCGGACGACGAGAAGCGCGAGCTGCGCGCCGGCGATCCGCGCGGCGCCGCGCTGCTCGCCCGCACCGAGGCGCTCGGCGAGGCGGAGCTGACCCGGCTGCACGGCGCGCTGCGCAAGCTGGAGGCGCCCAAGCCCGAGCGCGTGCTGGCGCGCGGCGTGGCGCTCGGCCCCGGCGATCGCGTGCGGCTCCGGCCGAGCGGACGCGCCGACATCTTCGATCTCGCGCTCGCCGGAATGACCGCGACCATCGAGTCGGTGGAGCAGGACTACGAAGATCGCGTCTTCGTCGCGGTCACCATCGACGACGATCCGGGCAAGGATCTCGGCGCGCGCGGGCAGCCGGGCCACCGCTTCTTCTTCCGCCCCGACGAGGTGGAGCCGCTCGCATGACGGCGCGCATCCTGGTGGCCGGCATCGGCAACGTGCTGCTCGGCGACGACGGCTTCGGCGTCGAGGTGGCGCAGCGCCTCCAGCGCCGGCCGATCGGCGACGACGTGCGCGTGGTCGACTTCGGGATCCGCGGCTTCGATCTCACCTACGCGCTGCTCGAGCCGTGGGACGCGGCCATCCTCGTCGACGCCACCGCGCGCGGTGGCGCGCCCGGCACGCTCTACGTGATCGAGCCCGCGCTCGCCGACGCCGGCGCGGCGGCGATCGTCGAGACCCACGGCATGGATCCGATGCGCGTGCTGGCGGTGGTGCGCTCGATGGGCGGCGCGCTCGAGCGGCTGCGCGTCGTCGGCTGCGAGCCGGCGTGCCTCGGCGACGGCGACGAGCCGCTCATGGGACTGAGCCCCGCGGTCGAGGCGGCTATCGATCCGGCGATCGCGCTGGTGGAGAAGCTGGTGGCCGAGGCGCGCCATGCATGAGCTGGGGATCGTCGCGGACGTGATCGAGCGCGTGTGCGAGTCGTCGCGCGGCGCGCGCGTGACGCGCGTGGTGCTGGAGATCGGCCGGCTCACCGCGGTGCTGCCCGACGCGGTGCGCTTCTGCTTCGAGCTGGCGGCGGAGGGCACGCTCGCCGAGGGCGCGCGGCTCGACATCATCGAGACGCCGGGGCGGGCGCGCTGCCGCGCGTGCGGCGCCGAGCTGGCGCTCGATCGTCCGTTCGGGCGCTGCGCGTGCGGCGGCACCGATCTCGAATGGCTCGCCGGCGAAGAGCTCCGGATCAAAGAGATGGAGGTTGTCTGATGTGCGCCACCTGCGGCTGCTCCGAGACCAGCCACGATCACGACGGCGAGCAGCACCACCACGATCACGATCATCATCATCACGATCATCCGCGCGTGCGGCTCGAGGGCGTGACGGTGAGGCTCGAGCAGAAGGTGCTGGAGAAGAACCGCCGCCGCGCCGAGCGCAACCGCGCGTGGTTCGACGAGCGCAGCATCTTGGCGCTCGATCTCGTCAGCTCGCCGGGCGCGGGCAAGACCTCGCTGCTCGAGCGCACCATCCGCGATCTCGGGCGCGACCTCGCGATCTACGTCGTCGAGGGCGATCAGGCGACCGAGAACGACGCCGCGCGCATCCGCGCCGCCGGCGCGCGCGCGGTGCAGATCAACACCGGCACCGGCTGCCACCTCGACGCGGAGATGGTGGCGCGCGCGCTCGTCGAGCTGGAGCCGCCGCGCGGCGCGCTGTGCTTGATCGAGAACGTCGGCAACCTGGTATGCCCCGCGCTGTTCCCGCTCGGCGAGCACGCCAAGGTGGTCACCGTCTCGGTCACCGAGGGCGACGACAAGCCGATCAAGTACCCGCACATGTTTCGCGCCGCCGAGCTGATGATCGTCAACAAGATCGATCTGCTGCCGTACGTGCAGTTCGACGTCGAGCGCTGCGTCGCGCACGCGCGCGCGGTCAATCCGCGGCTGGGCGTGCTGCGGCTCTCGGCGACGCGCGGCGACGGGCTCGACGGCTGGTACGACTGGCTCAAGACGGCGCGCGCGGCGCGCGAGGTGGAGGTGCGCGCGTGAGCGAGCCGGAGGCGAACGACGAGGCGGCGCTGGCGGCGCAGCTCCTCGACTTCGACAAGATGACCGCCGAGGCGTTCTCCACGCTCGATCGATTGGCGCGCGGCCTGTTCCCCGCCGGCGACGCCGATCGCGGGCGCGTCACCTGGAGCGAACGCTCGGGCGGCGCCGCGCGCGACGACGCGTCGAGCGCCGAGGCGCGGCTGCGCAAAGCCGAGGCGCGCTTCCGTACGCTGGTCGAGCAGATCCCCGCGGTCACCTTCATGGCGGTGCTCGGCGAGGGCGAGAACGAGATCTACATCAGCCCGCACATCGAGAGCATCCTCGGCTACACGCAGGAGGAGTGGCTGGCCGATCCGTTCCTCTGGTACTGGCGGCTCCACCCCGCCGACCGCGTGATGTGGAACGAAGAGTTCACGCGCGGCGTGCAGACCGGCGGGCCGTTCCGCGCCGAGTGCCGCTTCCTCGCCAAGGACGGCCACGTCGTCTGGGTGCACGGCGAAGCGCGGCTGGTCAAGGACGAGCTGGGGCGCCCGCAGTTCCTGCAAGGCGTGGCGTTCGATATCACCGAGAGCAAGCGCGCGCAGGAGGTGCTGCTCAACGAGGCGGTGCGCACGGCGAAGATCGAAGAGGAGATCGCCATCGCGCGCCGCGTGCAGACGTCGCTCCTGCCCAAGGATCTGCGCGTGCCCGGCGTCGCGATCGCGGCGTCGATGATCCCGGCGAGCGAGGTCGGCGGCGACTACTACGACGTCATGGCGCTGCGCGACGGCGGCTGGCTGGCGATCGGCGACGTCTCGGGCCACGGCCTGAGCGCCGGCCTGGTGATGTTGATGGTGCAGAGCGCGATGGCTGCGGCGACGCACTCGCGCCCCGACGCCACGCCGCGCGACGTGCTGCGCGTGCTCAACGACGTCATGGTCGACAACATCCGCAACCGCATGGAGCACGGCGACTACGTCACGCTGTCGCTCTTGCGCTACTTCGCCGACGGGCGGCTGCTGTTCGCCGGCGCGCACCAGGACGTGCTCTTCTGCCCGAAGCGCACCGGCCGCGTCGAGTGCATCGAGACGCCGGGGACCTGGCTCGGCGCCGATCGCGACATCGCCCACGTCACCATCGACACCGAGCTGCGCGTGGCCGACGGCGACTTGGTGGTGCTGTACACCGACGGCATCACCGAGGCGATGAACGCGGCCGGCGAGCAGTTCGGCATCGATCGGCTGAGCGCCGCCGTCGAGAAAGTGAAAGACGAGACGCCCGAGCGGATCCGCGATCATGTGCTCGGCGAGGTGCGCGCGTGGATGGTGGCGCAGGACGACGACATCACCGTCCTGGCGCTGCGCTTCACGCCAGTTGGCCTTCGCGATACACCGTGATCTCCAGGCGGCTCTGACCGAACACGCGCAGCGCCGTCATGCCGATGTGCTGCCAGCGGTGCTTGTCGTCGGAGTAGATGCGCAGGTGATAGGACGACTCGCCGCCGTCCTTGAGGAGCTGCACCCAGTAGACGATGCACTTCCACGCCGCCGCGTTGGCGTACTCGAGCCGGCGCAAATCGAGCACCACCTCCTTGAAGTGTTCATCGGTGGCGCGCGCGTGGATCGTGTCGATGAGCGGGCACAGCCACGCCGCCGGATCCTGCTCGCGCAGGACGCCCTCGAACGCCACGACGTTGTGGCTGCCCGCGCGCGCGAACACGCGCAGCGGGCCGCGCTCGATCGGCGCGAACAGCAACTTCATGCGCGCGCTCCGGCGGCGGCCGGCCGCGGGCGGCGCGCGTGCACGATCACGCGGCGCGGCTGCGAGGTGTCGCACTCGATGCGGCAGCCGCCCTCGTAGGCGATGCGCACGATGCCGAGGCCGCTCTCATCGACGTTGCCCTGGGCGTAGATCTTCGCCAGCGCCTGCGTATAGGCCTCGGCGGGATCGGCGCAGCCGCGCAGCCACTCGATGCGCTCGCGCAGCTCGCTCACGTGCCGCGACGCTTCGTCGACGGCGTTCGACACCGTGACCACCAGCCCGTCGGCGTCCTCGCCGATCGAGAGCGTCACGTCCGCGCCCGGCGAGCCGTACTTCATCGCGTTCTCGAGCAGCTCGGAGCACACCATCGAGAGCGCGTCCTTGGCCTCCTCGTCGGCGAACACCGCCATCGCGCAGCGGCCCACCGCCTCGCGGATCAGATCGATCCGCTCCCACTCGTGCGGCACCACCAGCTCGAGCGCCAGCCGCATCACAGCCTCAGGACGGCCTTGACGCGCACGGCGCGCTCGCCGAGCTCGGCGTCGAGCGTGCAGTTGCCCTCGTAGGCGACGCGCACCAGGCCGAGCCCGCTCGCGCTGCCGCCGCGCGGCGCCGACGCGATCTCGAGCAGCTTGGCGCGATAGGCGTCGCTGGCGTTGGCGAAGCCGCCGATCCAGCGCAGCGTGCCGATCAGCGCCGCGACGTTCGGATCGTCGGGAACGATCGGGTTCTCGACGGTGATGGTGGCGCCGCGCTCGCCGCCTTCGACGCGCAGGCGAAACGATCCCGGCGTGAGCGTCCAGGCGCCGTACTTGACGGCGTTCTCCAGCAGCTCGCCGGTGACCATGGCGATGGCGTGGCAGCCGTCGACGTCCTGGAACACGGCGGTGAAACAGCTCTGCACCGACGTGCGCAGCAGGTCGACGTTCTCCCAGCGGCTGGTGACCGGCAGATCGATCGAGAAGCGAAAGTCGGCCATCTCAGACCGAGCGCAGCTCGAGCTGCTGATCGTCGCGCACGAACACGCGCAGCGCATCGAAGCTCAGCTTCTGCCACTTGAGCGCCTTGTCGTAGACCAGCACCAGCTTGATGTTGGCGGTGCGCGCGTCCTGGATCAGCTGGATCACCGCCGTGATGGTCGAGGAGTTGAAGTGATCGATGCGCTCGAAGTGCAGCTCCACCGGCACGCGCCGCTCGATCGCCGACGCCAGGATGGTGGCGAAGTACGGGCCGAGGATCTTGGAGGGCGTGCGATCGTTGCTCTTGCCGCGCCACATCATCTGGATGGGCGCCGCGGGATCCGCGGCCGTCAGCTCGATCTTCAGATCACCGGATATCAGGTTTTCCATGTCCGCCGTTTATCGATCATAGGTACCGATATCGTACGCCACAATAGAAAACCGCCGCGTCACCGACGGTAAATCATGCGCGCGCTTTTCTCCGAATCCACGTTTTTCCCGAATCGCGCCTCGGCGTATTCTCTGCGGCAATTTGCCGCAACTGCGCCGCCGGTCGTGGTGGCGCGCGCGCTCGGCGCCGGCCACGCGGAGGCGAGGTCGCGCCGCGCGAGGAAGTTGAACCAGCCGCCGCACACCGGCACGCTCGCCGGCGCGTAGCTCGCGGTCAGCGCCTCGGCCGCCGCCGGCGAGACGCCGTAGCCGAAGAAGTCGTCTTGCAGCGCCGCGTCGCGGAACACCTCGGCGAGCGGAAACGCGGCGATCGCGCGCGCGTTCACCGTCGTGTGGTGGCCGAGGATCAACACCTCGGGGCGCAGGCGCGCGGCCTCGACCACGTCGAGCTTGCCCCAGCGCACCGGCCCGTCGATGCGCCGGTGGGCGATGCGACGATCGTTGAGGCCGGTGAGATCGAGCGACTCGAGATCGTCGACGAAGAACTTGAACCGCTGGAAGTCGGTCTGCGCGACCACCGCGCCGGGGCGGCGGCGCAGCGGGGCGGCGATCTGCTCGGAGGCGTCGCGCTCGCACGCGAACGAATCGCCGCGCAGGGGAATGCGCAACGGCTCGCGCGGCTGAAGCACGCCGAAGACGTAGATCGGCGTCGCGATCAGCACGAGGAGCTGCGCGGCGGTCAAGGCGGCGAGCGCGCCGCGCGCGGCGGTGCGGGCGCGGCCGTCGAGCGTGGCGGCCGCGATCACCAGCGCCAGCGTGGCGAGCGCGAGCGGCAGCGCGAGGAAGCGGCCGCCGGCGTAGCAGTCGCCGCCCGAGTACACCACCACGCCGAGCATCGCCCACGCGAGCGCGCAGCACGCGACGTACGCGCGGCGATGCGGCGGCGCGACGAACCGCGCGCCCGCGACCAGCGGCGCCGCGGCGATCCACAGCAGCGACGGCGCGCCGAGCGAGCGCGCGAACGCCAGCACGTAGTCGAGGCCGTCGCGGATCTCGTACCAGCGCGACGCCGACGTCTTGGCGTAATAGGTGTTCGGCGCCCAGAAGCCGAAGACGTGGACGCGCCACGCGTAGTAGGCGCCGATGCCGGCGGCGAACAGCGCGAGCGGCCACGCGTCGCGCCGCTCGAAGTACAAGAGCGCGAGCAGCAGCAGCGACAGCGGCAGTCCCTCGGGCCGCGCCAGCGTCACCGCGATCAGCAGCGCGCCGACGCCGAGCCGGCCGGCGCGGCTCGACGGCGGCTCGAGCACCACGATCGCGCACGCCGCCAGGCCGAGCAGCACGAACAGCGGCGTCTCCAGCAGGAACGCCGAGCCGTCGCCGAGCGCCTGCGCGGTGCCGAGCGCGATCCCGGCGATCGTGGCGAGCCACAGGCCGGGCAGCCCGCGCCGCCGCGCCAGCCGCTCGGCGATCAGGAACCCGGCGACGCCGACGCCGACGTGCAGCGCCAGCGAGAGCCACCACGCGATCAGCACCGGATCGCCGCGCACCACGACCTGCGCCGCCGCTTTGAACAGCAGATCGAGCGGGCTGGTGAAGCCGTCGATCGGGCCGTCGGCGGCGTTGTAATAGAACGAGCCGCTCGCGGCAAAGTGCCGCACGTAGACGAGCAGACTGAACAGGTCATCGATGTTGCCGGCGGCGCTCTCGACGAAGCGCGCGGCCGACAGCACGACGACGGCGGCCAGCGCGAGGCCGCGTCGAAGCGAGAACATGCGCGCTCATGTTAATCGAAAACGCCGCGCCTCGACGGTGCGGGATTGTAAAGGACTGTAAAGTTCGACGGCGATTGTTGACAGCCACGGCGCCGGCGTTCTAGCGCTTTATTAATGAGAGCACTCGTGTTGGGAGCGATCCTGGCGACAGCCGGTTGCCGCGCCGAGAGCAGCGTGTGCGTCTTCGGCGGCGCGCCCGATCTCGGCGGCGTCGACTTCGCCGGCGTCACCGCGGCCGCCGCTTCGGTGACGCAGCATCACCACAACTCGTCGCGCGACGGCGTGTACGTCGACCCGGCGATCACCGCCGCCGCCGCCGCGAGCATGCACATCGATCCGACGTTCGACGCCGTCACCGACGGCGAAACCTATGCGCAGCCGCTGTTCGTCGCCGGCGGCGCGAACGAAAAAGATCTGGTCATCGTCGCCACCGAGAAGAACCAGGTGACCGCGTTCGACGCCGCCGACGGCGCGGTGGTGTGGCGCGTCGACGCCGGGACGCTCGGCCCTCCGGCGAACGCGGGCGATCTGCCGTGCGGCAACGTCAACCCGGTGCAGGGCATCCACGGCACGCCCTCGATCGATCTACAGTCGCGGAGCCTGTTCTTCGACGTGCTCACCGAGGGCGCGGGCAAGACGTTCAAGCACCTCATCTACGCGCTCTCGATCGACGACGGCTCGGTGCGCGCCGGTTGGCCGATCGACGTCGCCGCCAGGTTCCCCGAGTTCCAGCCCGCCCCGCAAGGCGCGCGCGGCGCGACCATCGTCGTCGGCGGAATGGTCTACGTGCCGTACGGCGGCATGTGGGGCGACTGCGGCGACTACCACGGCTACGTCGTGCAAGCGCCGATCGCCGATCCCGATTCGGTCACCGACTGGCACACCGAGGCGCCGCAATCCGGCATCTGGGCGCCGGGCGGGCTCGCCTCCGACGGCGCGTCGATCTTCGCCGCCACCGGCAACTCGTTCGACGGGCAGCCGTTCGGCCACCAGGAGTCGATCTTGCGCTTCGCGCCCGGCCCGGCGGTGCAGGACGCCTTCACGGCGAGCAACTGGATGTCGCTCGACACCAACGACAAGGATCTCGGCGGCAGCGGGCCGATCCTCGTCGACGGTCCCGCCGGCGAGAAGTGGGCGCTCGCGTTCGGCAAGGACACCAACGTCTACCTGCTCGATCGCGAGCACCTGGGCGGCGTCGGCGGCCAGATCGCCAGCGCGCAGATCACCACCGACGAGATCATCCAAGCGGGCGCGGCGTACACGTCGCCGTCGGGGACGCTGGTGGTGCTCAAAGGAAACGGCGCGCACTGCCCCGACGAGGTCGGCGATCTGGTCGCGCTGCGGATCTCGAACGCCACCGGCGCGCTCGCGCTCGAGACGATCTGGTGCGCGGATCAGCAGGGCACCGGCTCGCCGATGATCACGACCACCGACGGTCAACACGACGCGATCGTCTGGGCGGTCGGCTCCGAGGGCGACAACCGGCTGCACGCGTTCGACGCCGAGACCGGCCGCGCGATCTACGACGGCGGCTGCGCCACCGATCAGATGAACACCGTGCGGCGCTTCATGACTCCGATCGTCGCCAAGGGCCGCATCTACGTCGCCGCCGACAATCGCGTCTACGCCTTCCGCTCACAATAGTGATAGCGTGCTCGCCAAAGGAGCGTCTCCATGGCCGATGACACGTGGCTCACGCGCGCGCAACGCTGCGTCTCGCTGCTCGACCCGAGCGACGATTCGCAGACCGTCACCATCTGCATGCTCAACAAGATCCAGGATTCGGCGGTTTCGGATCTGTTCATCAGCAACGACTTCTACAACGTGCAGCAGACGGCGGGCGGGCTGCCGCCGACGATGACGTTCCAGGACTTCGTCGACCGCGTGGCCGGGCACATCCGCGTCGAGCTGATGAAGGACAACTTCGCGCCGTCGCAGAGCGACGATGACGTGCTCGCGTCGCTCACCGGCATGGGCAAGTGGGACGCGAACATCCGCTACCACTTTCAGTTCCTCAACGTGCAGGTCCACCAGGCCGGCGCCGGCGTGGTGCACCAGCAGCTGTGGAACCTGATCCTCGACTCGGTCAAGGACGACAACAGCATCTACTCCTGCTATCGCGACATCTTCATCGACGGGCGTTAGCGATCGGCGCGCGGCAATTTGCCGCTTCAGCGCAGGCCGTGGCGCCAGAGCAGTCGATAGAAGTGAATGCGGTCGACGCCGGCGGAGCGCGCGGCGGCGGTCACGTTGCCTTCGTGGCTACGCAGGATCTCGTCGAGGTAGCGGCGCTCGAGCACGCGCAGCCAGCGCTCGCGCTCGCTCTTGAGCGGCTGCGTCGCGTTCACCTCCAGCTCGTCGACCGCGAGCGGCCCCGCGGCGGTGAGCGGCGTCGGCTCGCGCATGGCCAGGCACCGCTCGAGGTAGTTGCGCAGCTCGCGGACGTTGCCCGGCCAGTGGTGCCGGCGCAGCTCGGCGGCCAGCTCGGGCGTGCGCAGCCGCGCCGCTTCCGGATCGTCGGCTGCGCCCAGCGCGCTCAGCAGATCCTCGACGAGCAGCGGCAGATCTTCGCCGCGCTCGCGCATCGGCGGCAGGCGCAGCTCGATCACCGCCAGCCGGTAGTAGAGATCGGAGCGGAAGCGGCGCGCGTTCACCTCGGCGCGCAGGTTGCGGTTGGTCGCCGCGATCACCCGCACGTCGACGGGGCGGTAGGTGTTGGCGCCGACGCGCTTGACCTCGTGGCGCTCGAGCGCGCGCAGGAGCTTCGGCTGCAGATCGCCCGCCAGCTCGCCGATCTCGTCGAGAAAGATGGTGCCGCCGGCGGCCGCTTCGAACGCGCCCTCGCGCGCGCCGACCGCGCCGGTGAAGGCGCCGCGCTCGTGGCCGAACAGCTCGCTCTCGAGCAGCTCGCGCGGGATGGCGCCGCAGTCGACGACCACGAACGGCCCCTGCGCGCGCGCGCTTTCGCGGTGCAGCGACTCGGCGGCCGCCTCCTTGCCCGAGCCGGTCTCGCCCTCCATGAGCACCGTCGCGTCGGAGCCGGCGGCGCGCTCGAGCACGGCGAACACGGCGCGCATCGCCCGCGAGCGGCCCACCATCACGCCGAAGCGCTCGCGCTCCGACAGGCGGATCTCGACGTGGCCGTCGCCCAGCTCGAAGCGCACGCGCGTCTGCCCGAGCGTGAGCGTGGCGCCGCCGCGCAGCCACGCCTGCGCCACCGCGACGTGGTCGACCTCGGTCCCGTTGCGGCTGTTGAGGTCGCGCACCTGCACGCGCCCGTCGACGAGCTCGAGCTCGCAGTGGAAGCGCGACACCGTGCGGTCCTTGACGCGGAAGTCGGCCGACTCGTGCGTGCCGATCACCAGCCGCTCGCCGCGCGACACGTGCACCGCGCCGGCGTCCGGCCCTTCGACGACGCGCAGCTGAAAGCGCCGCACCAGCGCGCGCTCGCCGCTCGCGCTGGGCGCGTCGTGCGTGGTGCCGTCGTTCACGGTCATGGGCCGCGCAACTCTATCACGGGCGGACGGCGGCGGCGCGGCGCGCGATCCCGTCGAGGCCGTGCGCGCGCGCCTGTTTCTCGACGGCGGCGAGCTGCCGGCGCGCGGCGGCGGCGTCACCCGACGACAGCTCGACCTCCGCGCGCAGCTCGCGCGCCTCGATCGCGCGCGGCTCGAGGCCGAGGCGCGCCGCCTCGGCGATGGTGGCGTCGAGCTCGCGCGCCGCCTGCGCGCGGTCGCCGGCGGCGAGATGAATCCGCGCCGCGACGATCACCGCGTCGAGGCGCGGCCGCGCGTCCTCGTCTTTCTTCGCCAGCTCGACGGCGCGCGCGATCTCGGCGTCGGCCGAGGCGAGCTGCTTGCGCGCGAGCGCGATGCGCGCCAGCTCGACGCGCGCCTCGACCTCGTCGTCGACCGACTTCTCCTTCACGGCGCGCTCGAGCGCGGCGCGCACCACCGGCTCGGCGGCGTCGACCGCGCCGCGATCGACGTCGATCGCCGCCAGCGCCAGCCGCGTGCTCATCTGCTTGCCCTCGTCGCCGATCGCCTGCCGCAGCGCGAGCGAGCGGCCGTATTCGCGGCGCGCCCCGTCGAGATCGCCGGCGACCCACAGCACGCGCGCGAGGCCCGAGCGCTGCGCCGCCTCGAGCGCCTTCGCGCCGGCCTGCTCGAACACCGCCAGCGCCTGCTCCCGCAGCGCGCGCGCGCCGGCGAGATCGCCGCGCTGCAGCCGCGTGGCGGCGAGGTTGCCCATCACCACCGCCGCCTCGGTCTGGTTGCCGATCTTGTGGAACAGCTCGATCGACTGGGCGGCGGCGCGCTCGTCCTCGCCGTAGTTGTTGCGCTTGGCGTACAGGTTGGCCACGTCGGAGAGCGTGAACGCCAGCCCCTCGTCGTCGCCGGTGCGGCGCGAGATGGTCATCGCCTGGTCGAACATCTTCAGCGCGCGATCGAGCTCGCCCGAGTTGGTGTAGAGCGTGGCGAGGTTGTTGAGCGCGGCGGCTTCGCCGTCCTGGTCGCCGGCCTCGTGCGCGATGTCGAGCGATCGCCGCCACGACTGCTCGGCGGCGGCGTGGCGGCCGCGGCCCTCCTCGGCGTTGCCCATCATGTTGAGCGCCGACGCCTCGCCCCACGGGTTCTTGGCGGCGGCGAAGATGCGGCGGCACTCCTCGGCGGCGGCGAGCGCGCGGTCGGGCTGCCCGAGCTGGAGCAGCGCCCAGGCCTGATCGCGGCGCGCGCGTCCCAGCTCGATGGTCGCGTCGACGGCGCGCGCGTCGGTGGCGGCGCGCTCGGCGGCGGCGAGCTCGGCCTTGTAGTCGGAGAGCGTCTCGGCGGCGCCCGCCTCGATCAGATCGAGCTGCACGTCGACGTCGGGCGCGTGCGGCAACTTGCGCAGCTCCGCCACCGTCGCGCGCGCGTCCTGGCCCGCGCCGCCGAGCACCTGCGCCCAGCCGAGCCGCACGCCGTACTCGAGGTTGTCGGGAAAAAATCCGAACAGTCCTTTGTACAGCCCGAGCGCGCGCTGCCATTGATGGTGCAGCTCGAGGTAGTTGCCCTCGACGACCAGGCGCTCCTCGCGCGACAGCTTGCGCGAGAGCGCGAACGCGCGCTCCGACTCCTCGCGGGCGCGCGCCTCGAAGCCGAGCTGCGAGTCCGCCTGCGCCAGGCTGGCGTGGATGAGCGCGTTGTCGGGATCGCGGCGGGCCGCCTCGGCGAGCAGCTCGCGCGCGGCCCGCGCGTCGAAGCGGCGCAGCTTGACCAGCCCCTCGGCGTACAGCCGGGCCGACTCGCTCGTCGACGGCAGCGCGGCCCGCAGCGCGCCGGTGTCGGCCTCCGACACCACCTCGGCGCCGAAGCGCCCGCGCAGGCGGCGGCCGGCCGACGAGACCAGGTCGAACAGCGCGCGCTCGTGGCCTTGCTCGGTGAGCGCCAGCGCGGTCTCGCCCTCGCGCGCGTCCTCGAGCCGCACGTCGAGACGCAGCGCGCGGTCGGCGCCGTCGCCGATCGTGACGTAGGAGCCGACCACCACGTAGTCGGCGCCGAGCGTGCGCGCGACGCGCGCCAGGGTGTCGGGCGCCAGCGCGCTCGGATCCGAGAGCCCGAGCGCGAGCCGCGCGCGATCGACGCGCTCGCCGGAGATGATGCGCAGCTGCTCGCCGGCGCCGAGCTCCATGCCGAGCATCTCGGCGAGCGCCGTCGAGAGCCACTGCGTCTCGGCGCGGCCGGAGAGATCCTTGAAACCGAGGACGGCGACGGCGCGGCGCGGTTTCGCCGGCGGGCGCTCGGGCGCGGGCACGGCCGCCGCGGTCGCGCCCGCGCTCGGCGCCTCGACCTTGCGCGGGCGCGCGCGATACGCCGCCGCGCCGGCGAGCCCGAGCGCGGCCAGCACCGCGGCCGCGGCCAGCCAGCGGCGGCGGCCGCGCGGCGCGCCGGCCGACGGTTCCTCGTCGAGCGCCCGCGCCAGCGCGCCCGCCGACGGGAAGCGCCGCGCGGGATCGATCGCCAGCGCGCGCAGGATCGCCGCCTCCCACCGCGCGTCGAGCTCGGGCGCGAGCGCGCGCGGCGACGGCGGCGCCTGCTTGAGCCGCCTGGTCGCGGTCTCGAGCGGCGTTTTGCCGCAGAACGGCAGCGCGCCGGTGACCGCCTCGAAGATCAGCACGCCGAGCGCGTAGACGTCGGTCGCCGGCCCGATCGGCCCGCCCTCGATCTGCTCCGGCGCCATGTACGCCGGCGTTCCCACGAGGCCGCCGTTCCCGGTGATGCGCGCCCCCTCGTCCGCCGTGTCGCGTGCCATCCCAAAGTCGGTGATCACCGCGCGCGGCGCGCCGCCGTCCACCGGCACCAGCATCACGTTCGAGCTCTTGAGATCGCGGTGCACCACGCCCGCGGCGTGCGCGGCGTCGAGCGCGTCGGCGAGCTGCGCGACCAGCGGCCGCGCCTCGGCCTCCGAGAGCGGCCCGCGCTCGAGGCGCGCCGCGAGCGTTTCGCCGGCGAGCAGCTCCATGGTCAAGAAGTTGAGCGGCGTGAGCTGTCCCGACGCGCGCTCGCGCAGGTGCAGCCCGAGATCGAAGATGCGGCACACGTTGGGGTGCGTGACCTTGCGCGCCAGCTGGATCTCGCGCTTGAAGCGCTCGACGGCGTGCACGCTCGCGTCGCCGCCGGCGAGGATGGTCTTGAGCGCCACGCGCACGCCGAGATCGAGATCCTCCGCCTCGTAGACCTCGCCCATGCCGCCGGCGGCGATGCGCCGCGTGACGCGGTAGCGCCCGGCGACGCGCTCGCCGGCGGCGAACAGCGGTCCGCCGTCGCGCGCCTGGACGGCGGGCGCGGCGTCGAGCTTCTCCTCGGTCGAGCCGGTCACCTCGACGGTCGCCGGCGGCTCGGGCGCGGCGCTCGACGAGGCGGGCTCGCCGGGCGCGTCGCGCTTCGGCTCCATTCCCCCTCCTCACGCTAGCCGCGCGCGGCGGAGATTGCAATTGGCGGCGGCGATCGACTTGTCATGGATGCGGCGGGCGTGAAATGGTGGAGGTCTCGTGAATACGCTGCCCGAGGACAAGAGCGGCCCGGCCGCGGAGGCGCCGCCGTCGCCGCTGCTGTTTCGCGTCTTCGACTGCGAGCGGCCGCTCGAGGCGCCGGCGCGCCATTCGCTCGCCGACGTCGACGCGGTCGCGCTCGGGCGCGGCGCGCGCTCGTTCGAGCGGCGCATCGTCGACGGCAAGCGCCGGCTCGCGATCGCGATCGACGACCCGCGGGTCTCGACGTCGCACGCGCGGCTGACGCAGGTGTTCGGCCGCTGGACGCTCGAGGACCTCGGCTCGCGCAACGGCACGCTGGTCAACGGCGCGCGCGTCGATCGGGCGCTGCTCGCCGACGGCGATCTGATCGAGCTCGGCCGCAGCTTCTTCCTCTATCGCGCGCAGGTGGCGACGCCGATCGGCGAGCCCGCCGATCTCGAGGAGCGCGCGACGCCGACGATCTCGCCGCCGCTCAGGCGCCAGCTCGCGCTGCTCGCCACGGTCGCCCGCTCGCCGGTGCCGATCCTGATCGCCGGCGAGAGCGGCACCGGCAAGGAGGTCACCGCGCTGTCGATTCACGCGCTGTCCGAGCGGCCGGGGCCGTTCGTCGCGCTCAACTGCGGCGCGCTGCCGGAGACGTTGATCGAGAGCGAGCTGTTCGGCTCGAGGCGCGGCGCGTTCTCCGGCGCCGTCGAGGATCGGCCGGGCCTGGTGCGCGCGGCCGATCGCGGCACGCTGTTCCTCGACGAGATCGGCGACCTCAAGCCGTCGTCGCAAGCGGCGTTCTTGCGCGTGCTCGAGTCGCACGAGGTGGTGCCCGTCGGCGGCACGCGGCCGATCAAGGTCGATCTGCGGGTGGTGGCGGCGACGCACTGCGATCTCGACGCGCTGATGGCGGCCGGAAAGTTCCGCCGCGATCTGCACGCGCGGCTCGCCGGGATGGCGCTGACGCTGCCGCCGCTGCGCGAGCGGCGCGAGGACGTCGGGCTCTTGATCGCGCGGCTGCTCGAGCGGCACGCGCCGGAGCGCGCGGGCACGTGCTCGTTCTCGAGCAAGGCGGCGCGCGCGCTGCTGCGCCACGACTGGCCGCTCAACGTGCGCGAGCTGGAGAAGTGCCTGGCGACCGCGGTGGTGCTCGCGGGCGGCGGGCGGATCGAGCTCGAGCACCTGCCGCCGTCGCTGCGCGCGCCGGCCGCCGCGGGCGCGTCCGAGCCGCCGGCGTCCGAGGCCCCGCCGGCGGCGCTCTCCGACGAGGATGCGCAGCGCCACCGGACGTTGATCGACCTCTTGCGGCGGCACGACGGCAACGTCACCGAGGTCGCGCGATCGCTCGGGCGCTCGCGCATGCAGGTGCACCGCTGGCTGCGGCGCCTGCAGATCGATCCGAAGGGCTATCGCTAGCGCTTGCGGCAATTTGCCGCAGGGGTCACTCGGCCAGCTTTTGCGCCTCGGCGGCGAGCGGGGACAGGCGGGCGCTGAGCAGCGGGTGCTCGCGCACGGCGGCGGCGAGCGCGGCGGCGGCGGCGAGGGCGGCGCCCTTTCGCGCGTCGGGCGGGGCGGCGCGCGCGCGCAGGAGCAGCAGCGTCGCGCGCTCGGCCGCGGCCTCGGGGTGCGTCGCGCTCAGGCGCAGCGCGTGCTCGGCCGCGGCGATCCCGGCGCCGACGTGCGCCTCGCTCGGGCGCGCCTCGGCCAGCCGCCGCTCCAGCTCTGCCTCGACGGCGAAGACGTTCGCGTCGCTCGGATTGATCGCCCGCGCGCGCGCCAGCGCCGACCGCGCGCGGCCGATCTCGGGCTCCGCGCCGCGGTGCTGCGCCAGCTTCCAGCGCGCGCCGGCGAGCTCGGTCTGCGCCAGCAGCCACAGCGACTCGCTGGTCGCGTGCAGCGCCACCGATCCCTCGAGCGCGCGCCGCGCCGCCTCGACCTCGGCCGATGGATCCAGGCCGTGGTCGATCAAATAGTGCGCCGCGATCTTGTGCGTCTGTCCGAGGCGCGCCGGCGGATACGAGTCGCGCGGGTTCAGCGTCGCGGCGTGCTCGAGCGGCGGAATCGCCCGCGCCACCGACGGGCGCGGATCGATCCCGACGTTCTGCTCGAAGTCGGCCGCGCCCAGCGCCGCCGAGCCGAGGTTGCTCCACGCCAGCGAGTCCGACGGGTTCACCTCCGCCGCCTTGCGGAACGTCGCCATCGCCCGCTCGTAGGACGGGCGCGGATCGCGGCCCTGCTGCTCGTCGTTCTCGCCCTGCTCGATGAAGCACACGCCCTGGTTGTTGAGCACGTCGAGCCGGGTCGGCGCGATCGCCGCCGCGCGCGCGAAGGCGTCGGCCGCGCGCGCGAGCCACGGACCGCCGTCGCGCCCGTGCTGGCGCTCCCAGTCGGCCTGCGTGTCGTAGACGTTACCGAGGTGGCTGAGCGCGATCACGCTGTCGTGATCGATCGCCAGCAGCTTGTCGAGCGCGGCCACCGCCTGCCGCGTCGACTCCGAGGGATCGACGCCGGCGGCGCTCTCGGACTCGGCGCGCATGCCGAGGATGGTGCCGAGCAGCTGATAGACCTGCGCGTCGGGCGCGATCGCCGCCGCGGCGTCCAGCCGGCCACGCGCCTGGTCGAGCACGGCGCGCGCGTCCCGTCCGCTGCGCAGCTCGAGCTCGGCGCGCAGCTTGAGCGCCTGCGCCTCCCACGTGAGCGGGCGCGCCGAGCGCGGCGCGAGCGCCTGCGCGTGGCGGCTGCTGTCGAGCGCGCGCTCGATCTCGGCGCCCGCGTCCTGCCCGTGCGCGAGCTGCTGCGCGGCGCGGCTCGCGTGCAGCGCCGCCTGCATGATCGCCGACATCTCGCCGTCGGGATCGGCGCGCTCGGCGAGCGAGCAGCGCGCGAGCGCCGCGCCGTAGGCCTCGCCGTCGACCACGCCGCCTTGCGCGCGCGCGACGATCTCGTGGTAGCTGCGCTGGCAGTCGGCGTCGTAGACGGCGGCGTCGCTGCGCCCGATCTCGAGCGCGCGCCCGTACGCCTCGCCGGCGCGCGCGAACGCCGCCAGCGCGCCCGCGCGATCGCCGACGTCGAGACGCTGCGTGCCGTCGGCGACGTGCGCCAGCCCGGCGAGCGCGTGCGCTTCGTAGAGCCACGGCACCTGCTCGGCCGCGGTCGAGGCGAGCTTGCGCGCGTCGTCGAGCCGCCCCTCGTAGAGCGCGATCAGCCCCTCGACGTACGCCGTCGACTCCGACGGCGCCTCGCGCGCGGCGCGCAGATTCGCCAGCGCCGGCTCGCGCAAGGTCCGCTGCGCGTCGAGCACCTTGCGCGCGCGCGGCTCGCCGACGGGGAGCTGCTCGGCCTCCTCGAGCGCGCGGCGATAGAGCCCGCCGTACGCCAGCCCGAGCGCGTAGCGCACCTGCGCGTCGCGCTGCCCGCGCGCCCACGCCGCCTCGAGGTGCGCGCGCGCCGCCGCGTCGTCGTGCAGCGCGAGATAGCCGCGCCCGAGCGCGTACTCGGACGCGCCCTCGGCCACCTCGCCGAGCCGCGCCGCCTTGGCCTCGATCGCCTTCATGCGCTCGAGCACGCGCGCGCGATCCGCCCGCGTGTCGTGCAGCGGCATGGTGTACGCGTAGCGCAGGATCGACTCGAGGTCGCGCGCGTCGCGGCCGAGCTCCCGCGCCACGCGCGCGCGCTCGGCGAGCAGGTAGCGCGAGCGCAGCTGCTGAATCGTCAGCGCGACCACGGCGGCGAGCGCGATCGCCAGCGCCACTACCAACCCCTTGTGCCGCCGCGCGCGCTTGCGAAAGCGATAGAGCAGGCTCGGCGGCCGCGCGATCACCGGATTCCCGTCGAGGAAACGCTGCAGATCGTCGGCGAGCGCGCGCGCCGTGTCATAGCGCCGCGCCGGCTCCTTCTCCAGGCACTTGAGCACGATCAGCTCGAGATCGGCGGGCAGCGCCGGCTGGAGCGCGCGCGGCGACGTCGGCTCCTCGCCGACGACGCGCGCCATCACCGCCACCGGCGAGTCGCCCTCGAACGGCGCGCGCCCGACGAGCAGCGCATAGAGCGTCGCGCCCGCGCTGTAGACGTCGCTGCGCCGATCGACCAGCGAGTTGTCGCCGCGCGCCTGCTCCGGCGACATGTACTGCGGCGTGCCGGCGGCGCCGGTCACGGTCGCGTGCAGCGACGCCAGCTCGCGCGCCAGCCCGAAGTCGGCGACGTACGGCTTCCAGCCGCTCTCGGTGCGCTCGACGAGGATGTTGGACGGCTTGATGTCGCGGTGGATGACGCCGAGCCGGTGCGCGGCGTGCAGCGCGTCGGCCACGCCGATCATGAGCCGCACCTTCTCCTCGAGCGACATCTCGCGCGACGCCTGCGCCAGCGTCGGGCCGTTGACGAACTGCATGGCGATGTACGGGCGCCCCTCGTGCTCGCCCGCCTCGTACACCTTGCATACGTGCTCGTGCTCGACGCGCGCCTGCGCTTGCGACTCGCGCACCAGGCGCCTCGACCACTCCTCGCTGTCGGCGCGCAGGAACTTGAGCGCGACGTGGCGCTTGAGGATCGCGTCCCACGCTTTGTAGACGCGGCCCGAGGCGCCTTCGCCGAGGAGGCCTTCGTCGCGGTAGCGATCCCACGCCGGCATCGCCGAGTCGGACGCGGCCGGGCGCGGCCCGCTCGCGTCGGTCATCGTCGACGATCGCGCCCCATCGTCCCCCATCGCCACATTATACGTGGCGCGCGCGCGAAGTCGGCGGGTGTAACGCGCGCCGCGCGCCGTAACTCGCCGCGCGCGTAACCTGTAACGCCGGCGCGCGGCCGAATTCGCAGTCGCCGCGCGCGCCGGCTCGCGAAGGCGGCCGGCACGTCGCGTGCTCGGTGACGTCGCGTGATGACGGCTCGCGGAGCGCGGTGGTGGTTGATGCTGGTCGCGGTGGCGGCGTGCAGCGTCGCGCGCGCCGACTCGCGGCGCGAGGTGGAGGAGGCGCGCCGCCACTATGAAGAGGGGACGCGCGCGTACAACCTCGGTGAGTTTCAGACGGCGGTGACCGAGTACAAGGCGGCGTACAAGACGCTGCCGGATGCGGCGATCCTCTACGACATCGCGCAGGCGTACCGGCAGTCGAACGAGCTCGGGCAGGCGCTGTTCTTCTATCGATCGTTCTTGCGCAACGCGCCGAACGCGTCCAATCGGCGCGAGGTCGAGGAGCGGATCGCGAAGCTCGAGGCGGAGGCGAATCAGCAGCGCAGCATCGCGGTGGAGCCGCCCAATCAGCCGCTGCCGCCCGTCGTGGGAACGCCGCACGCCGAGCCGCCGCGCGCCGAGTTGCCGCCGCCACACGTCGAGCCGCCGCACGCTGAGCCGCCGCCGCCGCGCGCCGAGCTGCCGCCGCCGCACGAGCCGCCGCCGAATCCGCCGTCGCTGAATCTGGCGCCGCCGAATCCGCCGCGCCTCACCGCGCGCACGCCCGCGAAGGCGCCGCCCGCGCCGCGTCCGCTCTATCGCAAAGGCTGGTTCTGGGGCGTGGTCGTCGGCGGCGTGGTCGCGATCGCCGGCGGCGTCGCGCTCGGGATCACGCTGTCGGGAAGCTCAACCAATCGATTACCGCCGGGGAGGTTTCAATGATGCGCTCGTGGCCGCTCGTGCTCTCGCTTCTCTCGATGACCGCTTGCTCGGCGTCCGATCCGTGCGCCGGAATGAGCGGCGGGATCTGCATGAACGCGCGCGTGGAGGGCGCGGCGCCGATGCTCGATCAACTGCGCTTCCGCGTCGCCAATCCGCCGCTGACCGCGCTCTCGCCGACGACGCCGGGCGCGCCGTTCTCGCTGCCGCAGACGGTGGCGCTGCTGCTGCCGCAGTCGACGGCCGGCACGCCGGTCTCGATCTCCGTCGAGGCGCTGAGCGGCGGCGCGGTGATCGCCGGCGACGCGGACGAGTCGGTGGTGGTGCCGCCGTCGGGCTCGTTCAGCCACACGTTCCACCTGGCCGCCGGCGCGCCGCCGCCCGACCTGGCGCCCACCGCCGACGGCGCGGTGGCGCCGGCCGATCTCGCGAGCGCCGCCGATCTCGCGCCGACGCCGTCGATCGCGCTCACGCCGGCGGCCTTCCAGTTCGCCACCGTGCCGCGGGCGTCGCTCTCGACGCAGCAGGCGCTGTTCATGCTCACCAACAACACGCCGTCGCCGGTGACGTTCGCGCCGCCGCAAGCCACCGGCGACGCGGCGTCGTTCGCCATCGCGTCGCAGTCGTGCCCGAGCGTCTCGCCGGGCCTGGCGCCGAACGCGAGCTGCTCGTTCATCTTCACCTTCAAACCCGATCTCTCGGGCACGCGCTCCGCGACGTTCTCGGTCACCGCGTCGACCGGCGACATGATCCCGATGATGCTCTCGGGCATGGGCACGCCCGCGTGGTCGACCGAGACCGTCGGCGGCGCGACCACGCTCAACGGCGTGTGGGGCTCGGCGGCCAACGACGTCTACGCCGTCGGCGGCGGCAGCACCGTCTATCACACGATGGGCGACGGCACCTGGACCGCGTACAACACCGGCATCCCCGCCGGCAAGATCGCCACGTCGATCTCCGGCGTCGACGCCACGCACGTCTTCCTCGGCACCAACGCCAGCGCCTATTTCTCGACGGGAACCGGCACGTGGACCGACAAGACCGGCACCGCGTTCAACGGCAGCATCCACCTGCTCTCGGACACCGGCGCGTCGGCGATGGGCATCACCGAGACCGGCAACACCTACTACTTCTGCTGCGGCAACGCGACGTGGGGCGCGCTCAACCAGGTGCCGCCGTCGGTGTCGGGCGCGTGGGGCGGCTACGCGGCGGCGGCGATCGGCACGTTCCCCGGCGTCAACTACTACTTCGTCGGCGCGGGCGGGCACATCGAGTTCTGGAACACCACCAACGGCGTCTGGTACCAACCGACGAGCGGCACGACCGCGAGCCTGTACGGCGCGTGGGCGCCGGGCACCGACCTGTTCGCCGTCGGCGACGGCGGCGCGGGCGCGGCGGTGATCCTGCACTGCACGCAGACCGCGGCCACGACGCTCACGTGCGCGCCCGAGGCGTCGCCGCTCAACGGCCGGCTCAACGCGGTGTGGGGACGCAAGGACGCGGCGAGCGGCTACTTCGACCTCGTCGCCGTCGGCGCGCTCGGCAACAAGGTGCTGCGCTCGACGAGCCGCGGCGTCTGGGTGAGCGAGACCACCTCGTCGAGCGACAACCTGAACGCGGTGTGGATGGCCTCGACCGGCGAGATCTTCGCCGCCGGCGTCAATGGAGCGGTCCTCCACTACTACTAGCCCGCGCGGCTTCCAGCTCGGCCATCAGCGTCTTCATCAGCTCCGCGGCCGGCATCGCGCGCGCGAGCGGAGCGGCCTGTCCCGCCCACAGCTGCATGAGATCGGCGCGGCCCTGGCGCGTGGCTTCGGCGCGCAGCTCGCGCGTGAGCTGCTGCTGAAACGGAAACGGCGCCGCCTGCTCATTTTCGAATGCGTCGGTGAAGCGGTTGCGGATGCCGCGCGCCGCGCGGCCGCTGAACGCGCGCGTGACCACCGTGCGCTGCGCGGCGGGCGAGCGCAACGCCGCGCGATAGGGCGCGCTCGTGCCCGCTTCGGGGCAGAGCAGGAACGCGGTGCCGAGCTGAACGGCGCTCGCGCCGAGCGTGAGCATGGCCGCGATCGCCGCGCCGTCCATGATGCCGCCCGCCGCCAGCACCGGCACGTGCATGCGTGCGGCAATTTGCCGCACCAGCGGCAAGATGCCCACGAGCCCATCCTCGAAGCGGCCGAGGAACGTGCCGCGGTGGCCGCCCGCCTCGGCGCCCTGCGCGCAGATCGCGTCGACGCCGATCGCCTCGAGCGCCTCGGCCTCCTCGACGGTGGTGGCGGTGCCGATGGCGACGATCGATCGATCGTGCAGCGCGCGCACCTGCTCGCGCGCCGGCGCGCCGAACGTGAAGCTGAAGACGCGCGGCTGCGCGCGCAGCACCGCCTCGAGCTGCGCGTCGAACGAGTCGCTCGCCGGCGGCGCGCTCGCCGGCGGCTCGTCGAGCCCGAGCTCGCGGCGAAACGCGCGCACGATCGGCTCGGCGCGCGCCTGCGCGTCGGCGTCGGGCGGCACGTCGGCGCGCACGAACAGGTTGAGCGCGAACGGCGCGCTCGTGCGCGCGCGCACCGCCGCCGCCGCCTCGTCGATCTGGCGCGCCGACAGATAGGCGCAGCCGATCGATCCCAACCCGCCGGCGTTCGACACCGCCGCCGCCAGCTCCGGCGTATCCGGCCCGCCCGCCATCGGCGCCTGCACGATCGGCACGCTGATTCCGATCCGTTCCAAGAGCGACGTCATCGAAGGAGACTACCGTCGCGCCTACGTGCCGGTGAAGCTCCACTGCTGGTACACGCGGTAGAGCGCGGCGTTGGGGCCGTCGCCGTGCAGGTGGCTGGTCCACACCCACGCGCTCGACGCCGGCACTTTGCCGCTCGCCTCGGGCAGCGCGGCGGCGACGTTCAGCCGATCGAGGAACGGGCGCAGCGCCTCCGGCGTCAGCGGAATCGGGTTCGGCGTATTGTTCGTCGGATAGTTTGGATTGATCTCATACACCGCCACGGTCGGCACGACCTTGCCGCAGCGATCGGCGAGCCGGCGCATCTTCGCCGAGAGCTCGTCTTGATCGTCGTCGAACACCGTCGGGTGGTACCACTGCGGCGAGGTGAACGCGCCGTCGACCGCCATCCCCAACATCACCGACTCGAGGAAGCTGCTGATGCCCACGCCGAGCAGCCCGCCGTCGAGCACGTGCTGCACGCGCGCGCGGATGGTTGGGAAGAGCGCGTGCTGCTCGGCCGCGGTGTACTCGCCCTCCATGTCGAGGATGAAGCCGCGCGCGTGCGACGTCTGCGCGAGCTCGGCGATTTGATCGATCACCGCGCTCTCGTTGCCGGGGTGCGGCTTGCCGGGCCAGCCCCACAGCCACGGCTCGATGCCGACGTCGCGATACACCTGCACGGCCGCGGTCACGTGCGACTGGGAGGAGTTGACGCCGTCGGTGTCGCGCACGCAGATCGCGACCCACTGCAGGCCGTCGCCGTGCATGGTGGCGGCGGCTTCGGCGGTGTGGCCGTTGCGGTTGGCGAAGATGCCTTTTCCCGTCGGCGCGATCACGACGAGCGGCGGCTCGACGCGCAGCGCCTCGGTCACCACCTCGGCGACGCCGCTGTCGGAGGCGCGCGCCTCGAGGAGCAACGTGCCCGTGCCGCTGTAGAGCGGCGCGAGCGCGATCGACGTCTCGCCGCGGCCGTTCGCGATCGACATCGTGCGCGGCTCGCCGAGCGACGCGCCCGTCGCTTGATTGCGGAGCGCGACGTGGAGCGTGTGGCCGTCGAGCCCGTCGGTGCGCGCGAGCAGCCGCGCCGTCGTGTTGGCGCGCGCCGACGGGGTCGCCCAATAGAAGCGCCCGATCGACGGCGTCGTGGCCGGCGCGGGCGGCGCGTCGGGCGGCGGCTGCCCGCTCGCGGCCTGGCTCGCGCACTCCTGGAGCCGCGGGCGCGTGAGCCGGCCGGCGATCCCGTCGGGGCTCGGATCGTTCATGTAGCGGCGCTGGAACTCGCGGATCGCGGCCTGCGTGCGCGCGTCGTTGACGTCGTCGGCGTCGCCGGGATCGGCGTCGAGCCAGTGGTGGCGATGCAGCACGCGCAGCCAGTGCTCGACCGAGCGCTGCCGCCGCGTCGACGTGCTCGCCGACTGCTGCGCGTCGGTGCGCGTGCTCGCCGCCGTCTGCGTCGGGCTCGCGCTCAGCGCCGACTGCTCCACCTCGACGGGCGTGACGCTCTCGACGTGCGGCGGCGGCGGCGCGGCGGCCGCGCCGTGGTCGGGCGTCGACAGCGAGGGCGCGCCTTCGACGCCGTTGAGCCGCGCGATGCGCAGCCGCTGCGTGGTGCGAAAGTTTCGCGGCGGCGTGTGGCGCCACGCGCTCGGCGAATGATCGACCGGATCCGAGCCGGGCCAGGTGAGCCACGTCCCGTGCGTCACGAACGTCGCCGCGCGCGACTCGTCGAAGTAGGGCTCGGGCGCCGAATAGCGCAAGCTCGTGTCCGGGCCCGAGTGCGTCACCAGGTTGCCGGGATTGCCGAGCACGGAAAATCCGTCGCCGTGTCCGCCTCCGCCCGGCGGAAACGGCTGCGGTCCCGGCGAGCCGTTGGCGGCGACCACCAGCACCGCGTCGGCGCGGCCCTGCGCGTTGTAGTGCACGTCCCAGATGAAGCCCGCGTGCTCGCCGCCCGCGTGCGTGCCGCCGGTGCCGTCCCACGTGATGTGGATGCAGTCGCCGCGTTTCGCATCCACCAGGTCGTGCTCGACGCCGAACCCGAACGCGACCACCGACGCGACCCAGCCGTTGGCGGTGCTCGGGTGGATGTCGTAGCCGTGCGCGTTGGCGAGATTCACCTCGGGCTGGTGCGTGCCGGGGTGCAGGTTGCTCTGCGCGGCGGTGTTGAACAGCACCGGCGCGTCGGTGGCGAAGCAGGTGCCGGCGCGATAGTCGGCGTCGTGGAGAAAGCGATCGGCGTCGAACGACGCGCGCTGCTCGGCGCTGGCGAACGCCATCACCACCGCCTGGACGGCGCACGGCGAGCACGCGGTCACGTTCCCGTCGCCGGGGTGCGTCCGGTGAGCGGCCCAGTCCGCGCCCCAGTCGATGCCGATCAG
>DASREC010000427.1:0-2349 GCA_035652295.1 Polyangia bacterium | reverse complement strand
GCGCTCGAGGCGCTCGAGCCGCAGGCGCGCGCCGCCGAGCTCGACGGAGCGCGCGTCGACATCACGCGCGAGCTGGCCGATCACCTGCCCGACGTCGAGGTGGATCCCGACGCGATGACCGACGCGCTGCTCAACGTGCTGCAAAATGCGTTGCGCTACACCGGTCGCGATAAAGAGATCCGCGTGCGCGTGACCGCCAGGGAAAAGAACGTGGACATCGCCATCACCGACAACGGGCCGGGCATCGCGCGGCACGAGCAGTCGAAGATCTTCGAGAAGTTCTATCGCGTGGTCGATCCGGCGCTGCCCAACGTCGAGGGCACCGGGCTCGGGCTGAGCATGGTGCACCACGTGGTGCGCGCGCACGCCGGACGAATCACCGTCGAGAGCGACGTCGGGCGCGGCGCGACCTTCACCATCAGCCTGCCGGCGATGGCGCCGAAGACGACGGCCGCGGAGGCGGCGTAGTGGCCGAGACCATTCTCGTCGTCGAGGACGATCCGTCGATCTTGCGCGGCCTGCAGATGAACCTCGGGCTCGAGGGCTTTCGGCTCGTGGCCGCGCGCGACGGCGAGGAGGGGATCAAGTTCGCGCGCTCGCACCGGCCGGATCTGATCGTGCTCGACCTGATGCTGCCGAAGCGCTCGGGCATGGACGTGATCCGCGAATTGCGCGCCGCCGATCCGGAGACGCCGATCGTGGTGCTCTCGTCGAAGGATCAGGAAGCCGACAAGGTGCTGGCGCTGTCGCTCGGCGCCGACGACTACGTCACCAAGCCGTTCGGCGTCGCCGAGTTGATCGCGCGCATCCGCGCGGCGCTGCGCCGCCGCCGCCGCTCGAAGCCGGGCGCGTCGTTCGGCGCCGTCACCATCGACGTCGAGGCGCGCCGCATCCTCGTCGACGGCGCCGAGATCGAAGCCACCGCGCGCGAGTTCGATCTGCTCAACTTCTTCCACCTGCACCCGGGCGTCGCCTTCACGCGCGAGCAGCTGATGCAACAGGTCTGGGGGCCAGACCACTTCGGCACCGTGCGCACCGTCGACAACTTCGTCGCGCGCCTGCGCTCGAAGATCGAAGCCGACGCCGACGAGCCCAAGCACATCGAGACGGTGCGCGGCATCGGCTACCGCTTCAATCCCTGATCGTATATCCTCCCCGCATGTTTCGCTTCGACAAGCACGAGCGAGATGGCGTGACGGTGCTGGTGCTCCACGGCAGCCTCGACGCGCTGACCGCGGCGGGGCTCAAGGCGGAGGTGGTGGCGATCGCCGACGCCAAGACGATGAAGGTGGTGGTCGATCTCGAGCCGCTGTCGCTGATCGACTCGACCGGCGTCGGCGTGCTGATCTCGCTCTTCAAGCGCGTGCGCGCGCTCGAAGGTCAGGTGTTCTTCTCGGGCCTGCGCGCGCAGCCTAAAGAGGTCTTCCGGCTGCTGCGCCTCGATCGTTCGCTCGACCTGCATCCGACGGCGAGCGAAGCGGTCGACAAGATCCGCAAGTCGTGAGCGCTGCGTGGCTGGTCTCCGTCGACGCTGATCTGAGCGGGCGGCGCTTTCCGCTCGACGCGCCGTGCCTGGTCGGCCGCGGTCCGTACAACCACGTGGTCCTCGACGACACGCGCATCTCGCGCCAGCACGCCAAGATCTCACCCGAGGCCGGCGGCCACGTGGTCTACGATCTCAACAGCGCCAACGGCACCTTCGTCAACGAGGTGCAGGTCAAGCGGCAGCGCCTTCAGCCGAACGACGTGCTGCGCTTCGGGCCGTTTCGCTTCAAGTTCGAATTGCAGGACGCGTACGAAGACGGGCGCACGTCGCCGTCGAACCCGACGGGAAAAAAATTCGTCGAGGTGCTGACGCAGGTCGGCGTGGAGCAGCCGTCGAAGATCATCGACACGCTCGACGCGGCGTCGGCGACCAACCCGGGCGTGCTCTCGGGGCTCAACGAGCTGGAAGAGGCGGATCGCAAGCTGCGCACGCTCTATTCGTTCCTGCAGTCGGTGTCGACGACGCTCGACGAGGCGGAGCTGCTCGAGCGCATCCTGCGCAACCTGCTCGACGCGTTTCCCGAGGCGGAGGTGGTGACGGTGTACCTGCGCCACCAGAGCTCCGACGCGATGGTGCCGCGCAAGTCGCTGCGCCGCTCCGACGGGCAGTCGGGCGCCACCACGCTGCCGCCGCAGTTCTACGAGGAGCTGGTGGAGAAGGGCCGCGCGGTGCTCTCGATCCCGGCCGGCTCGCGCAAGAAGGCGCCGACCGGCGGCCTGGCGATGCACGCGCCGATGATCTACGACCGCACCACCGGCGGCGTGATCATGGTGCGCGGCGCCGACGGCTCGGGCGCGCCGTTC
>DASREC010000426.1:0-15547 GCA_035652295.1 Polyangia bacterium | reverse complement strand
GCAGTTCGGCCCGTCGTGGGGCGTGGGCTCGCTGCTGATTTCCGGCGCGGCCACGCTCGGCGTGCTGTTGTGGGTGCCGCGCACGCGTGCCGGTAAAGCGCTGGTATTGGCCGATTCGCTGAAGAATACCGCGGGCGACGTGGCGCTGGTCGGGCGCGAGGGCACCGCCGCCACGCCGCTGCGCCCGGCGGGCGTGGCCGAGATCGACGGCCGTCGCGTCGACGTGGTCACCGACGGCGTTTTCGTGGAGGCGGGCCGCGCCGTGCGCGTGGTGTCCGTCGAAGGGGCGCGCGTAGTGGTCGCGCCGATTTCGCAAGACTCGTAAAAGGGGGCGCGAATGGAGTTCGGGCAGATCCTGGTGATCCTCGGCGGCGTCGCCGCGCTGATCATGTTCATCATCATCTTGTCGATCGTGCCGGTCGGTCTGTGGATCACCGCCAAGACCGCCGGCGCCGGCATCTCGATGATGTCGCTGGTGGCGATGCGGCTGCGCAAGGTCCCACCGCCGCTGATCGTCAACATGCGCATCAACGCGCTCAAAGCCGGCCTCAACGTCTCGACCAACCAGCTCGAGGCGCACTACCTCGCCGGCGGTCACGTCGATCTGGTCATCAGCGCGCTCATCAGCGCCGACAAGGCCGGCATCAAGCTCGACTTCGATCGCGCGGCGGCGATCGATCTCGCCGGCCGCCACGTGCTCGAGGCGGTGCAGATGAGCGTCAACCCGCGCGTGATCACGACGCCGAAGATCCCCGGCGTGGCCAAGGACGGGATCCAGCTGCTCGCCGTCGCGCGCATCACGGTGCGCACCAACCTCGATCGCATCGTCGGCGGCGCGGGCGAGGAGACGATCCTGGCGCGCGTCGGCGAAGGCGTGGTGTCGACCATCGGCGCGGCGCACGACTACAAGCTGGTGATGGAGAACCCCGACTCGATCTCGAAGACGGTGCTCAACAAGGCGCTCGACGCCGGCACGGCGTTCGAGATCTTGTCGATCGACATCGCCGACGTCGAGGTCGGCACCAACATCGGCGCCACGCTGCAGGCGCAGCAGGCCGAGGCGAACAAGCTGGTGGCGCAGGCGCAGGCCGAGAGCCGGCGCGCGCTCGCGGTCGCGCTCGAGCAGGAGATGAAGGCCAAGGTGCAGGAGATGCGCGCCAAGCTGGTGGAGGCGGAGGCGCAGGTGCCGCTGGCGATGGCCGACGCGCTCAAGAGCGGGCGGCTCGGCGTGATGGACTACTACCAGATGAAGAACGTGGTGGCCGACACCGAGATGCGCTCGTCGATCTCGTCGATGGGGCAGCCGGGGAAGAAGAGCGGCGAGGATGCCTAGCCCGCCGCTGCGAAAAAAAAGGCGCGCGCCGCAACAGCAGCGCGGCGCCGCGCCGCCGATCGATTCGCAAATTCTCGACGGGCCGCTCGCCTTCCTCGGCGATCCGGACGCCTTCCTGCCGCGCTTCGTGCTCTCGCTCGCGCTCGCCCCTCCGCCGTCGCTGCGCCGCTTGCGCCGTCGCTGAAGCTGCTTAAAACCGACCGCGGAGGCGCCCGATGCACTTCGTCGTGTCGTGGGAGATCGAGGCCGACGAGCCCGAGCGGCGCGCGATTCACGCCGAGCTCAAGGACTGCTTGAAGACGTACTCGTGGGTCCACCCGCTGCAGTCGACCAGCCTGTTCATCGTCGAGGTGAAGTCGCTGATCGGCTGGGCGCGCATCAACCAGCACCTCACCAGCGTCGCGCGCATGCACCCGAACGAGGTGAGCTTGCTGGTGAGCCCGCTGATGGAGACCGGCTCGTACGCCGGCTGGCTGTCGCGCACGCTGTGGCCCGAGCTCGACCGCGTCACGCGCGCCGGCGCTCACTCGGAGAATTCGGCGAACACCGGCGCGTGATCGCTCGGCTGCTTGCCCTTGCGCGCCTCGCGATCGATCCACGCGCCGGCGCAGCGGCGCGCCAGCGGCTCGGTGGCGAACACGTGATCGATGCGCAGCCCCTTGCCGTGCTGGAACGAGAGCATCCGGTAATCCCACCAGCTGTACGCGCCCGCCTCTTGATGGTGCAGGCGGAAGGTGTCGACCAGCCCCCACGCGCGCACGCGCTCGAGCGCGGCGCGCGCGTCGACGTGGTACAGCGTCTCGTTCTCCCAGCCCGGCGGATCGTAGACGTCGCGCGCCTCGGGCGCGACGTTGAAGTCGCCGCATAGCACCAGCGGCTGATCGGCGCGCGCGTGCTTGTCCAGATAGTCGCGCAGCCTCGCCAGCCACTTCAGCTTGTACTCGTACTTGTCCGAGCCGACGGTCTGGCCGTTCGGCACGTAGGCGCTCAGCACGCGCACGCCGTTCACCGTGGCGCCGACCAGGCGCGCCTGCGGATCCTCGATGCCGTCGTCGAGCCCGCACGCCACGTCGGCGAGCGGCGCGCGCGCGACGATGGCGACGCCGTTGTACGTCTTCTGGCAGGCGTGCGCCACGTGATAGCCGCGCTCGCGAAACGCGTCGGCGGGAAAATCTTCTTCTTCGACCTTGAGCTCCTGCATGCACAGCACGTCGGGCTTGCGCTCGTCGAGCCAGGCGAGCACCCGCTCGAGCCGCGCGCGGATCGAGTTCACGTTCCAGGTCGCCAATTTCATGCGCGGGAAATTAGCACCCGCTCGACTTTGCTGCGTTGCAAAAAAAAGGGGAGCGCCCGTCGGAGTGGGCGATAAGCCGGGTCCTGTTCCGCCTCGCGGCGGTGGTGGTCATTCATCTAGGCCACGCGTCGCCGCGTGGCTCGAGCGACCTGACCCGAAGGCCTCGTTGCCGAACGGAGCGGGCCGCCCCGGCCGCGTACAGCGGCGCCTCCTGCTTGGTCTTGCTCCGGGTGGGGTTTGCCGTGCGGCGCCTGTTACCAGGCGCCCGGTGCGCTCTTACCGCGCCGTTTCACCCTTACCGTGTCGCCACGGCGGTTTGTTTTCTGTGGCACTGTCCTTCGAGTTGCCTCGACCGGCCGTTAGCCGGCACCCTGCCCTTTGGAGCCCGGACTTTCCTCCCGTGGACGATGTCCACCGGCGACCACCTGACCCACTCCGACGAGCGCTCCTTTTTTATTGCGATGTAAAAGAACCAACTATTCAGTCGGCGGCTCTTTTGACGGCGGCGGCTCGGCCGGCGTCGGCGCGCCGTCGGGATCCGCCAGCAGCTTGTCCCAGTAGATGATGCGGTTGCAGTTGCCGCACAGCTCGATCGAGTTGCCGCGCTGGAGCGTGTTGTAGAGCTGCGGCGGGATGTTCATGTTGCAGCCCTGACAGGTGCCGTTCTTCACCGGCACCAGCGCCAGGCCGCGGCGCATGCGGATGGTCGAATATTTCTTGAGCACGTCGGCGCGCACGCGGGCTGCGGCAACTTGCCGCAGCTTGCGCTCCTCGTCGATCTGCCCCTGGAACTCGGCGATCTTGACGCGCGCGGTCTCTTCCTCGGCGGTCACGTGGGTCTTGAGCGCCGCGAAGTCGGCCTCGTGCTGCGCGATGCTCTTCTTCGCCGACTCGACGGCGGTGATCAGCTTGAGCACCTCTTCTTCGCGCTCCTGCTTCAGCTTGCGCGTGGCCTGGAGCTCGCGCTCGTTGGCCATCATCTCTTTGGCGTTCTTGACCATGCTCGACTTCTGCTTGGCCTTGAGGAGCTGATCCTCCTCTTCCTTCATCTCGGCTTCGGTCTTGCGCCGCCAGCCTTCGGTCTCTTCCAGCTGCGCGCGCTCGCGTTCGAGCAGCGTCTCGACCTTCTTCAGGTCGCCCTGCATGGCCTCGAGCTTCTGAGGCCACACCTTCATCATGCCTTCGATCTCTTGAATGCGCGCGTCATGGCGCTGGACTTCGATGAGCAGCTTCAGTTGATCCTTCATCGAGCGCTCTCTTCTCCTCTAATCTCGGGCTGCCTTCGTGGGCCCACCTGGACTTGAACCAGGGACCAACCGGTTATGAGCCGGCCGCTCTGACCAACTGAGCTATGGGCCCCGGTTCTCGTCGGTGCAAGCGTAGCATTCTCGGGCCGCGAAGCGAGGCGGACCTTAGATCACTCGCGCGCAATCTTCAAGGACGGACGTTTCTCGCCGGGCAACGGGCGTTTCTCGAATGAGCGATTGCGGCGGCGCGCGGCGCGGGCGATACCCAACGCGCTCGATCTAGACATTGTCAAGGAGACCGCCCATGACCCGAAGAATGCTCCAACGCGCCCGCCTCGCCGTCGCTGCCGCTCTCGCCTTCGCTCCCGCCTTCGCGCGCGCGGAGACGCCGCAGGTCCTCTGGGAGGCCACGCCCGGCGGCGCGCCGGTGCGCTTCTCGCCGAGCGGCGCGACCGTCACCGGCGGCTCGACGGCGCCGGAATTGCTGGCGACGCTCGACGGCACGGTGGCGCGGGCGTTCGCGCGCATCCGCGGCGGCTCGCCGGTGGCGTACGCCTTCTCGCCGAACGGCGCGCTGCTCGCCGTCGGCACGAGCGGCGTCACGCTCAACCTCGCCGTGTACCGCGTGAGCGACGGCGCGCAGCTGTGGCTCACCACCGGCCACTCGAACGGCACCAAGGGCGTCGCCTTCTCGCCCGACGGCGCGTCGATCGCCACCACCGGCCCCGATCGCTTCACGCGCGTGTGGCGCGCCGCCGACGGCACGCTCGTGCGCGCGATGAGCGACGGCTTCCGCATGAACGCCGCCGCGTGGTCGCCCGACGGCGCCACCATCGCCTCGGGCACGCCCGGCGCGATCCACCTGTGGCGCGCCTCCGACGGCACGCTCGCGCGCACCATCTCGAACGCCGGCGCCGCCACCGGCCTGGCGTTCTCCGCCGACAGCCAGCGCATCGCCACCGCCGACGGGCTGTTCACCGTCGCCACCGGCGCGCTGGTGCGCCGCTTCGCGTGGCCGTCGGCCGACGGCACGCCGATCGCGGTCGCCTTCTCGCGCGACGGCAGCAAGCTGATCACCACCGGCGAAGACTTCTCGTACCCGACGATCGATCACGGCGCGGTCCGCATCTGGGACCTCGCGACCGGCGCGCTCTTGAAGACGTTCGATCAAGCGACCGGCACGTACGTGAACTCGATCGCGGTCTCGCCCGACGGCAGCGAGCTGGGTTGGTCGTTCGTGGACGCGGCGAGCGGCGGCGGGACGGTCCTGGCGCACTACCCGTTCTGACCGGTTAAAGCAGCCCCATTTCGACTTCCGCGAGCATCACCTCTTTGCCGCCGAGGAGCTGCACCACGCGCAGCTTGTAGTTGTGGCCGGCGCGAAAGCCCTCGTCCGGATGGAACGTGAGCCGCGCGGCCAGCGTGCGCCCGGCGCGGATCGAGGTCTGATACATCGCCGTGTACTCGTGGTTCTCGACGGCCTGCGGATCCTCGGTGTCGAACAGGATGAACAGCGCGTTGCCCGCCACCGCCGCGCGCTTGAGCACGGCGTCGACCTCCACCGACCACGCGCCCTTCGGCTGCGCGCGCGCGAAGCGCTGGATCATCTGCGGCGTCTTTTTCGGCGACGCGGCCGCCACCGGCTGCGACTCCGCCGCCGACGTCGAGCGCGCGCCCGCGATCAAGCACACGCCCGAGCGCGACTCGCAGCTGCGCGTCGGCGCCTCGAGGATCGTCAGCGCCTCGGTCGGATCGCTGTTGTCGAACGGGTGCGCGCCGTCCGCCCACGCCGTCCCCGCCACCAACACCAGCGCGCTCGAGACATAAATAAGCGAACGCATCATTCGCTCCTTACTGAGAGCGCGTGCCCTCGCCCGTTAGTCGAGCAATCGCCGATCCAAATTCAAATGATCTGTCAAGCCCCGCAGAATGCGGGTTTCGCTGTCAAGGAGAAACCGAAAAGGCGGCAAGTGGGGTCAATGATCGCCAGAACCCCGCAAAGGATGCACAGGCGTAAAACAGCGCGGAAGTGGGTTTTGGTGCGTTTTTACGAGGATCAGTTTTCGACGAACGACTTGAGACGCTTCGAGCGGGAAGGGTGGCGCAGCTTGCGAAGCGCCTTGGCCTCGATCTGCCGGATGCGCTCGCGCGTGACCTCGAAGTCCTGCCCGACCTCTTCCAGCGTGTGGTCGCTCTTCTCGCCGATGCCGAAGCGCATGCGCAGAACTTTTTCTTCGCGCGGCGTGAGCGTCGCCAGCACCTTGCGCGTCTGCTCGGCGAGGTTCATCGAGATCACCGCGTCCGACGGCGAGATGACGCCCTTGTCCTCGATGAAGTCGCCCAGGTGCGAATCTTCCTCTTCGCCGATCGGCGTCTCGAGCGAGATCGGCTCCTTGGCGATCTTCAGAACCTTGCGCACCTTGTCGAGCGGCAGCTCCATCTTCTCGGCGATCTCTTCTGGCGTCGGCTCGCGCCCGAGCTCCTGCACCAGGTAGCGCGACGTGCGGATGAGCTTGTTGATGGTCTCGATCATGTGCACCGGGATGCGGATGGTGCGCGCCTGGTCGGCGATCGCGCGCGTGATCGCCTGGCGGATCCACCACGTCGCGTACGTCGAGAACTTGTAGCCGCGCTTGTACTCGAACTTGTCGACCGCCTTCATGAGGCCGATGTTGCCCTCCTGAATCAGGTCGAGGAACTGAAGGCCGCGGTTGGTGTACTTCTTCGCGATCGAGACCACCAGGCGCAGGTTGGCCTCGACCAGCTCGCTCTTCGCGCGCTCGGCCATCCGCTCGCCTTCGTGGATGTCCTTGTACGTCGTGCGCAGCGCGTCCTCGGAGAGCTTGGCCTCCTCCTCGACGCGCTTGATCTTCTTCTTCGCCGTCTGGATGAGGTGCGACGCCTCCTCGAGCTCGTCGGCGTTCAGGCCGAGCTTCTTCGAGATCGCGCGCGCCTTCTGCGACGACGACTTGATCTCGCGCAGCGTCTTGTTGAGGTCCTTCTGCGAGAGCCCGATCTTCTGCTCGATCTCGGTGATCTCCGACTCGCCCTTCTCGATGCGCACCACCAGCGCCTTGAGCTTCTGGACGATCTTCTCGATCTGCTTCTTGTTCATGCGCAGCTCGGAGAGCTGCTCGAACATCTCCTGCTTGTTCTCCTCGATCTTCTCCTTCGCCTTCTTCTTCTTGGCGTCCGAGAGCTTTTGACCGAGCGATTCCACCAGCGACTCGTTCTCGCGCTGGTAGCGGCGGACCTTGTCGATGATCTTGCAGACGCGCTCCGAGTGCCACTCCTCGTCGAACTCGGCGTCCTCCTCGTCGACGTCGCGGATGACCTCCTTGACGCGGATCTTCTGCTGCTTGAGCTTGTTGCCCAGCTCGAGGATCTCCTCGACGGCGATCGACGAGTTGAGCACCACCTGCAGCACGCGGCGCTCGCCCTCTTCGATGCGCTTGGCGATCTCGACCTCGCCCTCGCGGGTGAGCAGCGAGACCGAGCCCATCTTGCGCAGGTACATGCGCACCGGGTCGTTGGTCTTCGAGTAGCCGCCGTCGAAGTCCTCCTCCTCGGTCTCCTTCTCCTCTTTTTCCGGCGCCTCTTCGGCCGCCGCCGTCTCTTCGCCGTCGTCCTCGATCACCTCGGGGACCTTGGCCACCGCGCGCTGCGCCGGCACCTTGACCGCCGCGCCGGGCACGCCCTGGCCGGCATCGACCACCTCGATGCCCTCGTCGCCGAGCGTCGACAGCCAGTCGTCGATCTGATCCGACGACACGATCTCCTCGGGCATGTGGTCGTTGACCTCGTCGTAGGTGACGAAGCCCTTGGCCTTGCCCATGCTGATCAGCTTCTGCTTCTGGCGCTCGGTGTCGCGATCACGGTTCATCGAGACGTTTCTCCTTGTAGACGGGTACTGCGGATGCGCGCGGTGAGAACTCGCACCGCGTCCATGTCGCCGCGGTCGAGGGCAGCGCGGCGCTCTTCTTCGAGGCTGCGCGGAGTCTGGTCGAGGCGGAGCTGCTCGAGCATGTCGCCGATCGCCTTTTGCTGGCGGGGCGCATCGAGCCCGACGAAGTCTTCGCAGATGAGCGCCTGCGCGACCGCGTCGCGAATTTCCGGCGCGCAGCCTTCGAGCGCCAGGTTCGACGAGAAGACGCCGCGCGTCACCTCGCGCGCGAGAAGCTCGCGCACGTGCTCGTCGGTAATCGCAGCCACCGCATCGGGCGCCATGTGGCCGATTAGTGTTGCATGCCGCGCGAAGAAGGCCAGCAGCTTCGCGTACAAGGGCTTGATCGGCCGCGCCGGCCGCGCCTCGTACGCCACCTGCGCCTCGGCCGCCGCCGGCGCGCGCTCGCGCTCGTTCTGCGTCCCGCGCAGCCGCATCGCCACCAGGTTGCGCTCGACGTGCAGCAGCTCCGAGAGGCGCCCGCCGTAGATTCCGCGCGCCACCGGATCCGCGATCAGCCGCAGGAGCGGCACGCACTCGTCGATGGCGGCGACCTTGCCCGGCACCGTCGGCTGCGAGGTCGAGAGCACCTGGTCGAAGAAGAACTCGACCGCGTCCTTGGCGCCGTCGATCATCGCCTGCAGGCGCGGCAGATCGTTGCGCGCCAGATCGTCGGGATCGACCTTCTTGCCGTCCTTGGCGGTGAGCGACGCGATGCGCGCCGGCAGCTCCGCCTCGACGAACAGCCGCACGACCTTCAGCGTGGCCGCGCGCCCCGCCGCGTCGGCGTCGAGCATCAGCACCACCTCGCGCGCGAACCGCTTGAGCAGCGCCACCTGCGCCTGCGTGATGGCCGTGCCCTGCGGCGCCACCGCGTAGCCGATGCCGCGCTCGTGCAGCGTCATGACGTCGAAGTTCCCCTCGACGACCAGCGCGCGCCCGCTCTTGCGGATGGCGTGCTTGGCGGCGTGCAGCCCGAACAGGTTCTCGCCCTTTTTGTAGAGCAGCGTCTCGGGCGAGTTCTTGTACTTCGGCTGCTCGGTCTGCGACGCGTCGAGGATGCGCCCGCCGAAGCCGATCACCTCGCCCATCGGCGACGTGAGCGCGTACACCACGCGATCCACGAACACGTCGAAGTGGGTCGCTTTCGACGGCGGCGTTTTCCCGTCGCTGATCTGGGCGCTCTCGCGGCGGCGCACCAGGCCCGCGCGCTCGGCCAGCTCGCACGGCACCTTCTTCGACTCGAGGTAGCGGGTGAGCGCGTCCCAGCCGGCGGGCGCGTAGCCGATCTTGAACGACTCGGCTATGGCGGCTCCGATCCCGCGTTTCTCGACGTACGCGCGCGCGGTCTCGCCGGCCGGCGACTCGAGCTGCGCGCGGAACCACGACGCGGTCAGCTCGTTCAAGCGCACCATGCGCGCCCGCTCGCTCTCGTTCTCGCGCGCGCGCTCGACCGCCTCGCGCGAGCGCTCACGCTCGGGCAGCTCGATGCCGGCTCGACGGGCGAGGTCGCGCACCACCTCGATGAACGACTTGCCCTCGACCTCGCTGAGGAAGCTGTACACGTCGCCCGACTTTCCACATCCGAAGCAGTGGAAGAACTGCCCCTGCGCGTTCACGTTGAACGAGGGGCTCTTCTCCTGGTGAAACGGACACAACCCTTTGTGGTTGACGCCGGTCCGCTTGAGCGAAACGTACTCGCCGACGATCTGCACGATGTCCGTGCGCTCGCGGATCTCGGCGATCTTGTCGTCAGGAATCAGACCCAAGCTAAGGTTTCCTCAACCTCGTAAATTGCGCTCGGAACGCGGCGGAGCAGCGGATCCTATGGGGCGAACCGCTCCAGTCAAGGACAAACCGCTCGGCCGCCCTTCAAGCACGGGCATACTATGGGCAAACGGTTTCCATGAGTCAAATGAGTGAGGCGCTTTTCTGGAATAAAATCGAGGGCGGACCGGTTTTCGGCTAAATTTTTGACAGGGGCGTAATCCGGGCCGATCAATGGTGGGGCTGGAGGACGTCATGATCAACCAGGCTCAAGCGGCTCCCAGGCGCCGGTTGCGGGATCGATTGGTCGAGCGCGACGGCACCGCCAATCCGCAGCTCGCCGAGCGTCACGAGCTGTCGAATCAGATCCTGCTCATCGACGACGATCTGCGCGAGACCGCGCTGGCGCTCGGCGGCATCGAGCACTTTCTCGCGGACGCGCTGGCGCTGCTGGAGAGCGAGGAGGTGAGCGCGCGCAAGCTGGCGACGCTCGCCACCGACGGCGACATTCTCGATCGGCTCGACACGCTGTCGGAGACGTTGCAGAGCTTGCGACGCAGCCTCGCCGCCGTCGCCGTCGCGATGAAGTAGCCTATACTTCCCGCGTGGACGGCGGCGATTCCAGCGCAGCGACGGGAGCGCCAGCGCCGAGCGCGTCGCTCACCGCGCGCGGCCGCACCGCCGTCGAGGTCGGCGCCGCGTTCATCGGCTCGACGGCGATCGTGGCCGCGCTCTACCACGCGCAGTCGGTCTCGTTCATCCGCAACAACCTGCACGCGCTCGTGGCCGGCCTGTTCCTGCTGGCGCCGCACCTGCTCCTGCGCGGGCGCGCCGACATCGAGCGCTACGGCTTCACCAGCCGCCCGCGGCTCGCCGGCGTGACCATCGCCGCGATCGCGATCGCGCTGGTGCTGCCGCTGTTCGTCGGCGGCTTCTTCGTCTGGACGCGCTTCGCGTGCGCGCACGTCCCGTCGCTGGTGCCGGCCGCGTGCGCGCGCACGCTGCACCCGCGGCTGCGCTTTCCGCCCGACTTCGGCCTGCTCGCCGGCGCGCAGTTGATCGTGGTCGCGCTGCCCGAGGAGCTGTTCTTTCGCGGCTACCTGCAAGGCCGCCTCGAGGACGCCTGGCCGGCGCGGCGAAAATTTCTCGGCGCGCCCGTCGGTGCGGCGTGGCTCGCCGCCGCCGCGCTGTTTGCGCTCGGCCATTTTCTGGTCACCTTCGAGCCGCAGATGCTGACTCGATTCTTCCCCGGCCTCGTCTTCGGCTGGATGTTCGCCCGCACGCGATCGATCCTCGCCGGCACGATCTTCCACGCCACGTGCAACCTGCTGATGGAAGTCCTCGGCGCGAGCTTCTACGCATGACGCCCGCCGCGTTCTTCGACATGGATCGCACGCTCATCCGCGCCAACACCGGCACGCTCTACATCCGCTACCTGCGGCGGCGCGGCGAGATCGGCGCGTGGCGCATGGTGCAGGCGCTCGGCTGGATCGCGCAGTACAAGCTGGCCATCCTCGACATGGAGTCGGTGATCACGCGCGTCACCGCGCAGATGGCCGGCGACTCCGAGCAGGAGATGATCGACAAGTGTCTCGAGTTCACCTCGTCGCACGTGCTGCCGACGGTGGCGCCGAAAGCGCTGGAGGCGCTCGAGCGCCATCGCGCCGAGGGCCACGTGGTGGCGATCCTGTCGTCGTCGTCGCCGTACGTCACCGAGCCGCTGGCGAAGCACCTCGGCATCGAGCACGTCTTGTGTACGCGCCTCGCGGTGCGCGACGGAAAGTTCGCCGGCACGCACGTGCGCCCCGCGTGCTACGGCGCCGGCAAGGTGCACTGGGCCGAGGCGTTCGCGCGCGACCGCGGCGTCGATCTGGCGCGCAGCTACTTCTACACCGACAGCTACAGCGACCTGCCGATGCTCGAGCGCGTCGGCGTCGCGCGCGTGATCAACCCCGACTCGCGGCTCAAGCGCCACGCGCGCCGCGTCGGCTGGGAAGTCGACGAGTGGTGAAGTAAGCTCGCCGGATGTTGACGCCGGCTACGGAAGCGTTGATCGCGCTCGCGATCGAAGAGGATCTGGGCCGCGGCGACGTCACCTCCGACGTGATCTTCGGCGACGCGGCGGCCGAGATCCGCGGGCGCGTGACGGCGCGCGAGCCGCTGGTGGTGGCGGGCGTCGAGGTGGCGCGCGAAGTCTTTCGGCGCGTCGACGGCGCGATCCGCTTCGACGCCGCGCTCGCCGACGGGCAGCGCGTCGATCGCGGCGACGTGGTCGCGCTGGTCTCGGGCCCGGCGCGCGGCGTGCTCGGCGGCGAGCGCACGGCGCTCAACTTTTTGCAGCGGCTGTCGGGGATCGCCACGCTCACGCGCCGCTTCGTCGACGCGGTGGCCGGCACCGGCGCGATCATCGTCGACACGCGCAAGACCGCGCCCGGCTGGCGCGCGCTCGACAAGGCGGCGGTGGTGGCCGGCGGCGGCCGCAACCACCGCGCCGACCTGGCGTCGGGCGTGCTGATCAAGGACAACCACATCGCCGCGTGCGGCGGCGTGCGAGCCGCCGTCGAGCGCGCCCGCGCCCGCGCGCCGCACGGCCTGCGCATCGAGGTCGAGGTCGACTCGATCGATCAGCTCGACGACGCGCTGGCCGCCGGCGCCGAGGTGATCCTGCTCGACAACATGGATCCGCCGCGCGTGCGCGCCGCCGTCGAGCGCATCGCGCGCCGCGCGCTGGTCGAGGTCTCGGGCGGCGTCACGCTCGACACCGTGCGCGGGCTCGCCGAGGCAGGCGCAGATCGCATCTCCATCGGCGCCCTCACCCACTCGCCGCGCGCCGTCGATCTCGGCCTCGACCTGTGAGCCCCGTCGACGAATTGGTTAAACCATTGCTCGCGACCGCCTGGCTCGGCCACGCGTGGCGCCACCTTCTGACGTGCGCGTCGACCAACGACGAGGCGGCGGCGTGGGCGCGCGCGGGCGCTCCGCACGGCGCGGTGGTGGTGGCCGACGCGCAGGAGCGCGGCCGCGGGCGCCTCGGCCGCCGCTGGCACTCGCCCGCCGGCGAGAGCCTGTACTTCTCGGTGGTGCTGCGCCCCGCGCTCGAGCCCGCGCGCGTGCCGCCGGTGACGCTGGCCGCCGGCGTCGCCGTCGCCGAGACGCTGGAGTCGCACGGCGCCGCGCCGTCCCTCAAGTGGCCCAACGACGTGCTGGCCGGCGGAAAAAAAATCGCCGGCATCCTCGCCGAGATGGCCAGCGTCAAGGATCGCGTCGAGCACCTGGTCGTCGGCATCGGCGTCAACCTGAACGCGCTCGAGTTTCCCGTCGAGCTGGCCGCCATCGCCACGTCGCTGCGCCGCGAGCGCGGCGGCCGTCCCGTCGAGCGCGCCGCGTTCGCCGCCGCGCTGTGCGCCCGTCTCGAGCACTGGTACCAGCGGTTCGTCGACGGCGGCGCGCCGGTGGTCGCGGCCGGCTGGCGGCGCCGCGCGGCGTTCCTCGGCGCGCGCGTGCGCGTCACCGCCGGCCGCGACGCGCTCACCGGCGTGGCCGAGGCGCTCGACGACGAGGGCGCGCTGCTGCTGCGCCTCGACGACGGCCGTCTCGAGCGCGTGATCGCCGGCGAGCTCGGTCCGCCCGCGCCCGCGTCATGAAGCGCGCCGTCCTGCCGCTCGTCGCCGTCACCGCGCTGGCGCTCGTCGTCACCTTCGCCGCGCAATGGTTAAACCATTCGCGCAATGGTTTGACCAATCCGCCCGACGACCCCGCGCACCCGACCGGCCCGTCGACGGTCATCCGCGGCATCATGAAGCGCAACGCCGAGCGCCGCGCGCGCGAGCGCCGCGAAGGCGCCCTCGACATCGAGCGCGTGCTGCGCGGCGAGCCGCCGCTCGACGGCGGCGCCGGCGCCGACTCGCCCTGACTCAGCGAAACGCGTCCGCCGGCAGCGCCGCGTTCCGTTCCAGCCGCGTGAACACGATCTCCTTCTCGTCGCCGTTCTTCTCGATCAAGAGCAGCCCGCGCAACAGCCCGGTCTTCCCGTCGAGGCGCAGCTCGATCTTGCGAAACGCGCGCGCCATCGTGCCGCTCTTCGGCGTCAGCTCGAGCGTCGGCTGCTCGGCGCTGCCGCTCACCGCCAGGTCGTATTGATCGCGCGCCTGCCCGAGCGATCCCGGCTGCAGCCAGAACAGGAGCTGCTCGAAGATCGGCCGCATGGTCGCGTCGTGCGCCAGGTCGAACACCTGCGGCTCGGCGCCCGGCGTCGACAGCGTGGCGCGCTCGCCGTCGAGCACCAGCGTCGACGGATCGGGCGTCAGGTACTCCCAGCGGATCTGCCGCGGCCGCCGGTAGAACAGCCGCCCGGTCGACTTCAGCTCCTGCTTGAACAGCTTGACGCGGTTGCGCTGCGTGAACTCGCCGCGCAGCGTGGTCAAACCTTTCGACGACGCGTCGAGCCGCGCCAGCAATTCGTCGACGGTGGGCGCCGCCGCATGCGCCGCGCCGACGAAAGCCGGCGCGAAGGTGAACACGAGCGCGAGCGCGAAGCCGGCCCGAGCCGTCACGCCGCCTTGTTCTCCGCCACGTAGTCGGCGAGCGCGTTCACCGACTGAAAGACTTTCTTGCCCACCGCCTCGTCGGGGATCGTCACCCGATAGCGCCGCTCGATCGCCACCGCCAGCTCGAGCGCGTCGATCGAATCCAGCCCGAGCCCCTCCTGAAACAGCGGCGCATCGTCGACGATCTGCTCGGGCGTCACGCCCTCCAGATTCAGGCTGGTGATGATCAGCTCCTTGATCTCGCGCCGCAACTGGTCCATTCCTGCTCACCTTCCACTTGGACGCGCCCCGCGTCCACGCTATTCGCTAACTGAGTCCCCCGTCGACGGACAGCACCTGCCCGGTGACGTAGCTCGCCCCGTCGCCGCACAACCAGCACACCGCCGCCGCGATCTCCTCGGCGCGCCCGGCGCGCGCGAGCGGCACGCCGCCGAGCAACTCGGCGCGCACCTCGGCGGCGAGCGACGACGTGAGCGCGGTGTCGACCAGCCCGGCGCTCACGCAGTTCACCGTGATCTGAAATCGTCCGAGCTCGCGCGCCAGCGATCGCGAGAGGCCGATCACGCCCGCCTTGGCCGCGCCGTAATTGGTTTGACCGGCGCGCCCGAGCAGCGCCGTCGGCGAGACCACGTTGACGATGCGCCCCCAGCGCCGCGCGATCATCGCGCGCATCGCCTGCCGCGCCACCAGGAACGCGCCCTTGAGGTGCACCGCCACGACGTCGTCGAAGTCGCGCTCGGGCATCATCATCATGAGCTTGTCGCGCGTGAAGCCGGCGGCGTGCACCAGCACGTCGAAGCCGCGCTCGCGCTCGCGCTCGAACAGCTGCTCGACGGCGGCGGCGTCGGTCACGTCGCAGCGCTCGACGGTGAGCCGCAGCCCGTCGCGCGCCGCTTCGTCGCCTGCCGCGCGCGCCGCCGCTTCGTCGCGCGCGAACAGCGCCAGCACTTCGTGGCCGTCGCGCGCGAGGGCCCGCGCCGCGGCCAGCCCGAGGCCCCTGGTGCCGCCGGTGACGAGGGCGCGCCGCATGGAGTCGGCATCATAGTCAGAAGCGGCTCGGACGCAACCAGTCGCGCCCGACGGGAGATTCCATTATCGTGCGGCGCGTGATCCGCGCGTTTCCCTGGGCCCGGCTGCCGTGCGCGCTCGCGGCGCTCGCCGCCGCCGCCGCCGCCGCCGCCACGCTCGCCGGGCGCGACGTGCCGTGGTGGGCGCTCGGCGCGATCGCCGTCACGCTCGCCGCCGCCGTCGCCGCCGGCGTGTTCCTGCTCGGCGCGGGGCTGTTCGCGCGGCCGATCCTCGGCGCCGCTGCGGCGCGCGCCGCCGGACGCGTGGCGCTCACCTTCGACGACGGGCCCGACCCGGTGCACACGCGCGCCATCCTCGACCTTCTAGACACGCGCGGCCACCGCGCCA
>DASREC010000425.1:0-7993 GCA_035652295.1 Polyangia bacterium | reverse complement strand
TCGTCGACCGCTGCCCCGACGTGCCCGGCTCGATCGACAACGACGGCTGCCCCGACGTCGACTCCGACGGCGACGGCATCGTCGATCGACTCGACAAGTGCCCGTTCGACGCCGAGGTGTTCAACGGCGTCGACGACGACGACGGCTGCCCCGACAAGCCGGCCGCGCTCGTCGAGCTCGGCGCCGATCGCATCGTGCTGCTCCAGCAGCCGGTGTTTGACGCCGGCGATCAGCTCGACAAAAAATCCTTCAAGACGCTGAGCGCGGCCGCCAAGCTGCTGTCGCTGCATCCCGAGATCACCAAGATCCGCGTCGAGGGCCACACCGACAACCGCGGCAGCGCGATCGAGAACCTCGACAGCTCGCGCGCGCGCGCGGCGGCGGTGCGGCGCTGGCTGGTCGAGCACGGCATCGCGTCCGAGCGCGTGTCGGCGCAGGGCTACGGGCCGGACAAGCCGATCGCCGACAACAAGACCGAGGCGGGGCGCGCCAAGAACCGCCGCGTCGAGATCATGTTCGCCGAGCGCCGCGACCTCACGCCGCTCCCCTGATGCCGCGCGCGCCCGATTTGTCGTCGGCGGCGCGGGCGCTGCGCGAGAGCATCTTCGCGCGGCTGCAGGGGCGGCTCGCGCCGGGCGGCGTACCGCTGCACCTCGGCGACACGTACCTCGCGCCGCCCGAGTCGGCGCGCGTGACGGCGCACGATCCGTCGCTGTGGCGCTACGGCGCGCCGGCGGGCGACGCGGTGCTGCTCGACGCGCTGGCCAAGAAGCTGCGCGCGCGCAACCGCCTCGCGTGGGCGCAGCCGTCGAACCTGCAGATCACCTGCGGTGCGACGCACGCGCTGGCGGCGGCGGCGCGCGCGGTGATCGATCCCGGCGACGAGGTGATCGTGCCGTCGCCGCACTGGCCGCTGATCCGCGGCATCGTGTCGAACGCCGGCGGCGTGCCGATCGAGGTGCCGCTCACGCAGCGCCTCTACGCCGATCCGTCGCTCGACGCCGCTTCGCTGATTGAACCACTTTTAACCGAGCGGACGGCCGCGCTGTACGTCACCACGCCCAACAACCCCGACGGCAAGGTGCTGGCGCCGCGCCACCTCGCGCAGCTCGCCGCGCTCGCCCGCGCGCGCGGCCTGTGGGTGCTCTCCGACGAGGTCTACGAAGATCTGTCGTTCGACGCGCCGCACGAATCGATCGCCGCGCTCGAGGGCATGGCCGAGCGCACGATCACCGTGTTCTCGCTCTCGAAGAGCTACGCGCTCGCCGGCTATCGCCTGGGCTACGCGGTGGCGGCCGAGGCGCCGATGCGCGCGCTGCGCAAGATCGCCAACCACACCGTCTACAACGTGCCCGACGTCTTGCAGCGCGCGGCGCTGGCGGTGGTCGAGGACGCGGCGTCTCCGGCGTGGCTCGCCGGCGCGCGCGCGACCTACCGCGCGGCGCGCGACCTGGCGTCGTCGCGCGTGGCCGCGCCGCACTTTCTCCCCGACGGCGCGACCTACCTGTTCGTCGATCTCTCGCGCTGGAGCCAGGGCGGCACCATCTGGCCGCTCGTCGAGAAACTGCTCGACGCCGGCGTCTCGATCTCGCCCGGCGAGCAGTTCGGCCGCGGCTTCGAAAACCACGCGCGCTTGTGCTTCACCGCGGTGCCGCCGCCGCTGCTCGAGCAGGGGCTCGATCGCTTCGCGCGCGCGCTCGCCGCGCGGTGACGCGCGTCTCCGACGGAAATTCGCGTTTGCCCGTCGAGAAACTCATGTCAAACCGAGGAGGATGAAACTCGCCGCGCTCTTGATCGCTGCCTCCCTCCTCTTGCCGGCGTTCGCACGCGCCGGCTCCCCCTCGGTGACCGTGCGCGGCTTCTTCGACGCGCTCGAGCGCAAGGACTTCGGGCGAGCGCTCGCGCTCACCGGCGGCGACGCCTCGCTGCGCATCACGCGGCTGCTCGGCCACATCGACGCCGAGGCGGCGCAGCACCACGCGCAGGTCGAGTTCAAGGTGCGCAGCTTGAGCGTCGAGGAGCGCGCGCCGGCGGACTCGGGCGAGATCCTCGTCGACGTCAGCTACGACATCGACGTGATCGGCAAGAAGTGGATCTTCCGCAAGGTGGCGCGCAAGCTCACCGGCACGGCGCAGTTCTTCGTCGACGCCAGCGCGCCGCGCATCGTCGCCATCGTCGGAAGCCTCGAACCCTGACCGGATCGTGCTCGTGTGACGGCGCTACGCTCCGCGCGCGGGCTGCGGCAAATTGCCGCCGTGCTCAAACAGTCCTCGGTCGGCAGACCTCCCTACAGAACTGCGCGCGGCGGCAATTTGCCGCAGCCCGCACGCTGCGCTCCGCTATGTGCCGGCTCGGATAAAGAGGCGAGAAACAGCGAATGGACGCGGTTTACGAGATCGGGTGGCTAGTGGGGTTTGCGGGGGCCGGTTAGGTCGTGGCCGTTTTGGTGGAGGGTGAGGTCGGTGATGGCGCCGGAGGGGTCGCGGCGGAAGTCGAGCTCGGCGGGGACGACGCGCAGGTAGAAGTGGGTGGCGGTCTCGGCGTAGAGCGGGAACGACGGCTGGCCGGTCGCCTGGACGACGAGGTGATCGCCGTCGCGGCGGATGTCGAGCGCGAAGCCCGGCATCAGCGGGTACGTGCCGGTGTAGCCGTCGAGCTGCGCCTCCGAGAGCGGGAATACCGGCCGCACGCGCGACTTCAACTCCAGCGGGCGGACCGTCTCGCCGCGTAGCGCGCGCAGCACCTGGTAGCCCAGCTCGTCGACGACGCCGGCCGCCGAGTTGGCGAGCACCACCACGCCCAGCTTGCGCTCGGGATCGAACGCCACGTAGCTGTGGAAGCCGGCGGTCTGCCCGTTGTGCCAGACGGTGCGGCCGTCGTCGCGCAGGTGCCAGCCGAGGCCGATGGCGTCGAGCGGCGGCGCGTCGTGGCGGCGCTCGCGCTGGAGCTTCATCGCGGCGGCGAGCGGCGACGGCACCAGCCCGAGGTTGGCGCGCACGAAGCGCAAGAGGTCGTTCGCCGTCGAGCGGATGGCGCCCGCGCCGGCGAGCGCGGCGAAGTTCCACTCGTGCACCGCTGCGCCGCCGGCGTCGTGCGGCTCGGCGAAGCGCGCGCGATCGGCCGCGCTGAGCGTTAGCCGCGTCGAGGCCATGCCGAGCGGTTTGGCGATCCGCTCGGTCAAAACCGCTTCATACGTCGATTTGTTGACCAGCGCCACGACGTGCCCGAGCAGGCCGGCGCCGAGGTTCGAGTAGTCGTAGGTCAGGCCCGGCTCGCGCGTGAGCGTGTACGACGAGAGGAACGCGTAGAGCGCGTCGGCGCCGTAGTCGGCGTATGGGTCGTTGGGATCCTTCGGGTGGAAGTTGTTCGGCATGCGCGGCAGCCCCGACGAGTGCGTCGCCAGGTGCGCGAGCGTGATCGGCTTGCCGCTCCACGTCGGCACCTTCACCGACGGCGGCAGGTACTTGGCGGCCGGATCGTCGAGCGACACCAGCTTGCGCTCGACGAGATCGGCCAGCATCAGCGAGGTGAAGACCTTGGACGCCGAGCCGATCTCGAACAGCGTGTCGCCGTCGGGCGCGCGCGCCGGCCCCGCGAGCGCGACGCGGCCGTAGCCGAACACCAGCGGCTCGCTCGGCTTGCCGATCACGCCGATCACCAGGCCCGTCACGTACTGCCCTTCGACGAGCGGGCGCGCGAGCGCGTCGAATCCGTCCTTCAGCACGGGCTCGGCGACGGCCGGCGACGCGGCGAGCGCCAGCACGGCGAGCGGCCACAAAGCAGTTTTGCGCATGGCCTGCCGATATATCAGGATCGCCTCATGGCTGCACATCCGGCGCGCTGGTGGTCGAAGCAGGAGGACGGGCGCCTGCTCTGCACGCTGTGCCCGCGCTTCTGCCGGCTCGCCGACGGGCAGGCCGGCTTCTGCTACATCCGCAAGAACGAGGGCGGCGCGCTCGAGTCGCTCGGCTACGGGCGCACCACCGGCTTCGCCGTCGATCCCGTCGAGAAAAAGCCGCTCAATCACTTTTTGCCGGGCACGCCGATCCTGTCGTTCGGCACCGCGGGCTGCAACCTCGGCTGCAAGTTCTGCCAGAACTGGGACATCTCCAAGGCGCGGCTGGCCGACGCGGAGTCGGCGGAGGTCTCGCCCGCGCAGGTGATCGATCTCGCGCGCGCGCAAGGCTGCCCGTCGGTGGCGATGACCTACAACGATCCGGTGATCTGGGCCGAGTTCGCCATCGACGTCGCGCGCGAGGCGCGGGCGCGCGGCGTGCGCTCGGTGCTGGTGACCGCCGGCTACGTCACCGCCGAGGCGCGGCCCGAATTGTTCGCCGAGATCGACGCGGCCAACGTCGATCTCAAAGCGTTCACCGACGACTTCTATCATAAGGTGACGTTCTCCAAGCTCGACCCGGTGCTGGAGACGCTGGTGTGGCTCAAGCGCTCGACCAAGGTCTGGATCGAGATCACCAACTTGATGATCCCCGGGCTCAACGACGATCCGGCGGAGACGCGCAAGCTGGCCGAGTGGGTGGGCGCGGAGCTGGGCGACGAGGTGCCGCTGCACTTCACGGCGTTTCATCCCGACTTCAAGATGCGCGACATCGCGCCGACGCCGCCGGCGACGCTGCGGCGCGCCCGCGCGATCGCGCGCGAGGTCGGGCTCAAGTATGTCTACACCGGCAACATCCACGATCGCGAGGGCGCGACCACGTTCTGTCCCGGGTGCGGCGAGGCGGTGATCGAGCGCGACTACTACGCGATCGATCCGGTCGGGCTCGACGGCGGCAAGTGCGCGTCGTGCGGGCGGCGCATCGCCGGCGTGTTCGCGCTGCCGGTCGAGCCGTCGCCCGGCCGCCGCCGCTCGCTCGGCCTCGTCTACTGATCGTTACTGCGTGAAGTCGAGCTTCTTCCGCACCGTCTCGTTGGGCAGCACCATCACCGAGATCGAGCGGTTGATCTTGAACTCGGGGTTGGTGAGCACGACGGTGTGCTTGCCCGCGGGCAGCTTGAGGCTCACCGGCGTCTGGCCGCGATCGCTGCCGTCGACGGAGATCTGCGCCCACGGGTTCGATGCCACCACCAGCGTGCCTTCGCCCTCGAGCTTCACCGGCGTTTCGACCGGCGCGGCCTTCGGCTCTTTCGGCTCCTTGCTCGCGGAGGCCGGCTCGCGCGGGTGCGAGCCGTGATGTGACGCCGACGCCGCGTGGTGCAGCCGCGCCTCGACGGTGCGCACCTCGTTCGGCGCCAGCGTGAACTTCTCGACCGCGTCCTTGTAGCCGTCGAGCTGCGCCAGGAGCACGTGCTCGCGCCCGGCGTCGATGCGATCGAACGTGTACGGGCTCACCGCGTCGAGCTTCTTGCCGTCGAGATACAGCGTCGCTCCCGCCGGCGACGTCACGATCTTGGCGATCCCCGCCGGCGGCGCCTCCGGCTCCTTCGCCTTCTCCGGCTCTTTGGCTTCTACTTTCTTCTCTGCCGGCGTCTGCGGCGGCGCCACGGTCTTCTCGACGACGACCACCGGCTCCTTCTTGTGCCGCAGCTTGAGCAGCGCCACGCCGCCGAGCACCAGCACGCCGCCGATCGCCAGCATCAGCGGCACCCGGCTGCGCCGCGCCGGCGGCGGCGCGCGCAGGTCCGAGAGCGACAGCGCCGTCGAGCGCGCCTCGATCGCCGCCTTGAGCGCCGCCCGTTCGCGCGCCGCCGCCTCTTCCGCCTCGGCGTCGCGCGCGTCGATCTCCTCGAGGTCCTCGTCGTCGAGGATCTGATCCTCGACCACCGGCACGTGCTTCAAGTGTTCGTCGAGCCCGAGCCCGCGCGCCTGCGCCTCGCGCCACGCCTCGATCTTGCGCCCGAACACCTTCTCCATGAACTGCTGCAGCGCGATCGGCGAGACGTAGAGCTGCGCCTGCCGCACCAGCGTCTCCAGCTCGGTCTGCAATTCGCGCGCGGTCTGGAAGCGCTTGTCGCGCTCCTTCTCGAGCGCGTGCATCACGATCGCCTCCAGCTCGCGGTCGTAGCCGGGATCGATCTGGTGCGGCGGCGTGACCGTCCCCTCGACGATCTGCTTGAGCACCTCGAAGTCGCTCGCGCCTTTGTACAGCTTCCGCCCGAGCGTCAATTCGTAGAGCATGATGCCGAGCGAAAAAATGTCCGAGCGGCGATCGAGCGGCTCGCCGCGGCACTGCTCCGGGCTCATGTACGGCACTTTGCCCTTGAGCGTGCCGAAGCGCGTCTCGCCGAAGCGGTTCGACGCCTTGGCGATGCCGAAGTCGAGCAGCTTCACGCCGCCTTCGTAGGTGACGATGATGTTCTGCGGCGTCACGTCGCGGTGCACGATGTTGAGCGGCTTGCCGTCGAAGCCGACCTTGTCGTGCGCGTAGTGCAGCCCCGAGCAGACGCCGATCATGATGTTGAGCGCGTGCTCGAGCGGAACTTTTTCTTCGCGCTTCCACAGCGTCTTCTGCAGCGAGCGCACGTCCTCGCCGTGCAGGTACTCCATGGCGATGAAGTAGTTCCCGTCGACCACGCCGACGTCGTACATCTGCACGACGTTCGGGTGCTGGAGCGTGGCGGCGATGCGCGCCTCGTCGAGGAACATCTCGATGAAGTCGCTCTTGGTGGCGAGCTGCGGAAGGATCCGCTTGATCACCACCATCTTGGTGAAGCCGGGCAGCCCGGAGGCGCGCGCGAGAAAGATCTCGGCCATCCCGCCCGTCGCCAGCCGCTTGAGGATCTCGTATTTGCCGAGCTTGGACCCGGCGGTCACGTCGACCGGGGCGCGCTCAGCCTTCGGCGATGGCCCGGACGGTGGACGTGGTGCGGACACCGACGGCGATCATATCATCAGTTCCAGGAGTTCGCGAGGCAGGTGGGGCAGAAGCAGCCCTTGTCGCCGGTGCCGCCCGTCGACTGGTACACGTGGCCGACGGCGTACTGCTGGTTGCCGGTGCCGGCGTACGCCCAGCACGTGCAGGTGCCGGTCGCGCCGCTCACGTCGACGCTCTTGCACACCAGGTTGAGCGTGTCGGTGCCGATGGTGCACGTGAAGCCGTCGAGCACGGTGCCCGGCTGGCCGGCGTACTGCGCGGCGGCGTCGTCGGCCATCTGCTGCGTGTAGTTGGCGGCGATGGCGGTGCCGGGCGCGCAGTTGGTGCCGTTCGGCGTGCCCGGCGTGCCGCTGGTGGCGACGCAGCTGTAGTAGGTCGAGCCGAAGCCGTTCATCGAGTGCGGCGTCTGGCAGGCGCCGCTGCAGCACGCGGTGCCGTTGCACTCGCAGCCGTTGTCGGCGGTGGGCTGAGCGGGCATGGTGCAGTTGGCGTGGACGCCCGAGCACGACGACGTGCACAGGCCGGCGCTGCACTGCGCGGTGGCGACGTTGAACGCCGAGCACGCGCGCCCGCACGCGCCGCAGTTGCCGGGATCGGTGTTGAAGTTGGTCTCGCAGCCGTTGTCGGCCGTCGGGAACGCGGGCGTGGTGCAGTTGCCGTTGATGGTCGGCGAGACGCAGGTCGAGTTGCACAGGCCGCCCGAGCAATTCGGCGTGGCGACGTTCGAGTTCGAGCACGGGCGGTTGCAGCCGCCGCAGTGGCTGGTCGAATTGCTGGTGTTGGTCTCGCAGCCGTTGTTGGGCATGCCGTCGCAGTCGCCGAACGGCGCGGTGCAGCTCGGCGTGCAGCCGCCGGTGGTGCCGTTCCACGTGCAGCTCGTGGTGCCGTTCGAGTTGGTGCACGCGGCGCCGCACGTCTTGCAGTTGCTGACGGTGGTGAGCGGGACGAGGCAGCCCGAGTTGGGATTGCCGCCGCACACGCCGTGCGTCGAGTCGCACGACGGCACGCAGCCGCCCGTCGAGCCGTTGTACGTGCACGCGTTGGTGCCGCCGACCTGCTGGCACACGGTGCCGCACGCGCCGCAGTTCGACGTGGTGGTGAGCGACGTGAGGCAGCCGGTGTTGGGATTGCCGCCGCACAGCGCGTGCGTCGAGTCGCAC
>DASREC010000424.1:0-21873 GCA_035652295.1 Polyangia bacterium | reverse complement strand
AAGGAGCGGTGCAACAACACGCTTCCTCGGAGCCGCTCGAAGGATCCAGCGGACAATCGAGGTTCGATCTGCAGCCCTTGATCGACATATCCGCCTGGGCCCAGGCGTGCGTGGTGACCGCGACCAACGACAGCGCGCAGGCGAGCGGCCTCATTTGCAGTCTCCCGCGGCGGTCAGCGCCTTGGGCGTCACGGTGTGGACCGGCTGGCCGTTGATCTTCTTCGACGTGGGCGTGTAATCGCCGCCGGCGTAGCCGAGCTCGGCGCTGAGCTGCTGCCCGTTGGGTCCGGTGACCGAAGTCTTTTGCAGCAGCCCGGCGGTGACGCGCGAGGTGTTGGTCGTGAGCATCACCGGCCCGAGCGTGACCGTGCCCGCGCCGTCGGCGTTGCCGAAGTTGTCGAGGTTCACGTTGAACGACGCGACGGTTTGTTTGTTGCGCGTCAGGCTCGCTTGGGTGACGCCCGACCGCGACGGGTTCCACGCGCTCACCACGAAGCTCTCGCCGGTTCCGTCGTCGTCGACGCGATCGGTGAAGCCCTCGGGCGTGATGTGATAGGTCGTGGTCACCTGCTTGGCGCCGTCGAAGTCGATGCGCTTCTCGAGCCTCCCGAAGCGATCGCGATAGGTTCGCGACTGCAGCGTCCCCATCACGTAGGTCTCGATCGGCTCCTCGTCGTACGTGCCGTCGCCGAGCTGGTTCTGATCGACCCAGCGATACCACGTCATGAAGAGATCTTCGTCCCACGTCTCGTACGTGAACCCGTCGAGCCCGCGGTACTCCCAACGGGTCCGCCCGTCGGGGATGGCGATGCCCCACGGCACGTCGAAGCTCTGGTTGTTGCGCTTGGGCATCTGCCAGTTGTCGTCGTAGTTGCCATAGAGCGCGCGGTAGTAGACGACGCGATCGCCGCTCGTGATCGGGTGCGAGATCTTTCCTACCAGCGGCAGGTGATAGGTGCGCGCGCTGAAGATGTCGTAGCGGTACTTGAAGTAGAGGGGCGGCCCCGAAGAATCCTTGTCCGTCGCGTAGACCGAGCTGAGCTCGAACCCGGTGTCGGCGTTGGTCGGCGGCGCGCCGCCCCCCCTGGGATCATTGTAGTTGTACCAGGTCTGCTTCTCGAACACGTCGCTGGTGCGCACGAGCACGCTGCGATTTTCGTCGCGCGCGTACTCCCACGCCGAGGTGGTGCCGTCGGGAAATACGAACGTGAAGTACGTGTCGCGCGGGGTCTGACCGACCCAGCCCCAGCTGTTGTCTTTGTGCGGGCACTCCTTGACGAGCGACGTGCGAGCGACGTTCGGGATCGTCGTGTCCGTCATGCCGGTGACCGCGTACGGCCAGGTGGCGCTGTCGGAGGCGGCGCGTCCCGTGATCGCGATCGACTTGATGGAGCGCAAATCCGTGGGAGGGATCCCTTCCTGCTCCAGGATGGTCTTGAACACGGTCACGCCCGCCGTCTTGGTCGGGTCATAGGTGAACGAGGTCAACGAGACCTCCTTGTCGTTGCGCCCGCTCGACACCAGCTGCTCGACGTCGCCGTCGGCGTTGGCGTTGGCGGTCACCGTGGAGGTCCACTTGTGCAGGAGCGTGGCGAGCGCGGTGACGGCGAACCCGGGTTTGCCGTCGGTGCGGATCTGCCCGCCGCGCACCACCAGCGGATTGATCGCGGCGTTCTCGTAGAGCGACGATTCGAAGGTCACCACGCCGGGCGTGGTCTCGTAATCGCGCTCGATGCGAATCTCGTTCGCCGGCCCGCGATAGATGCTCGACTTGCTGATCTTGGTCAGCATCCACGGCCGTCCGGGAGAGGAGTCGGGGAAGCCGCGCCCTTGATAGAACTTGCGGATCGATCGTGAGTCGCGCGGATTGCCGTAGGTGATGATGGCGCCGTTGAAGTATTGATACGAGCGTATCGGCGTGAGGAACGTGCCGTCGAATGGCCGCGTGCGATAGGTGCCCGATCGCAGCGGCACCTGCAGGTCGCTCTTTTTTTCCAGGTCGCTCTTGGTCACCTCGCCGGGGAGCAGCGGCTGGGGAATCATCACCGGCCAGTCGTAGTCGACATTGCCGTGGGGCGTGTGCAGCCGATAGAAGCGCCCCCCCGGCGTGTCGTTCTCGACGGTGACGTACTCGTCGACGCTCAACCAGTTGCCGCGCCCGTACACCGCCTTCGGATAGAGATCGGTGGGCGGCGCGTTGCCTTCGCTGTGGATGAGCGCGACCGGAAGCGTGAGGTCGGCGGCCGCCGAGACGGTGCCGAGCGTCATGGTGACGAGCATGCAGCCGGTGCGCGTGTTGATGCCGTCGTCGGTGTACGCGTCGCCGGGGACGGCCGGCTTGCACACCGCCACGGCCACCGACGACGGCGGACTGGGCAGCAGGTTGCACGTGGTGAGCAGCAGGAGCGCGATGGGGAGCAGCTTGTACATGCTCGGCCTCACATATCTCCGGCAGGCGGCGCGAACAGGCTCGCTGCGCAGTCGTCGAGCACCGTCGCATCGCACGGCACGTTCGCGGTTTGCAGACAACTCTGCAGGCTGCTCGCCACCGTCGGAGTGAACGCCGCGGCGGCACCCAGGCAATAGTCGACGGCATCAGGCGGACCGTTCGGGCATTGCGCGGCCACCACGTCGCAAGGCGGCGTGCCCGCCGGCGCCGGCGCGCACGCGAGCGAAGCCGCGCCCATCAAGCAGGTGCCGAGCGCCTGCGAGTCGCAGCCGGGCGGGTAGCTGTTCACGCAATCCATGGCGATGCCCGCGAGGCGTGGCTGCAGGTACTGCGGCAAGAGCGCGCACACGTCCGGCGTCAGGCAGCTCCCGCCGTCGGCGGGCGTGATGCACGAGGAGTAATCGCCGACGGTGTCGTCGCACGGCGCGGCGGCGCCGTCGACGTCGTCCGTCCCGGCGTCGGCGAATGGATCGCCGCTCGGCCCGGCGTCGATGAACACGCCGTCGTCGGGCTCGGGCGATTGATCAGGCGCCGTCGAGCCGCAGCCGGTAGTGGCCGCGAGCGCCAGCGCCAATCTGGAGAGCACGCGCCCCATCCTCCCCATTTCAATCCAGGTAGAGCGCCTGATCGGCAGCAGGCGGCGGACCCGCCAGGACCTGCGGCTTGTCGAGCTTGCCGGTGATCGCCTCCCAGATCTTCCCCCACGTGATCTCGACGTCGTAGTACCAGCTCGCCGCGAGCAGGAATGTGTCGAGCGCGAGGATGATCCATCCCACGACGGGGATGATGCGCGTGCCGACGAAGCGCGCCGTCGCCGCGTAGGTCACACGCGAGCCGAGCATGCGCGCGCCGACAAACGACGCGACGATCACCACGCGCGTCGCGATCGCGTAGGTGATCAGGCCCTGGCCGAAGCCGACGAGCGTGGCCTCGGGTCCGTCCTTGGCCGCGTGCACCGCGAAGTTGAGGACTCCGAGGAGACCGAACGCGCGGCCGAGGTAGGGGACGCGCGCGTTGCCGATGCGCGCCATGCGCGTCATGTTCATCGGCTCGCCCGTCGCGGTGAGCGCGGCGGTGTCGCCGTACTCGCGCGCCACCGTACGCCCGCTCGCGAGCTCCTCCATTAATACAGGGCGCCCGTGGTTCCACGCGACGTAGTACTTGCCGTTGGGGTTGGCGGTCACGACCTGATCGACGTGGCCCCACCATCCGTACGGCTTGCCGATGGTGCCGCGCCCGGCCGCGAGCTCGGCCTCGACGGTACGCAGGCCGCGATCGTTGGAGAGCAGCTGCGAGGTACCCGACGTAGCGCCTTCTGACGTGTTGATGCTGGCCGACTCCCACGTGACGTTGCCGCGCGAGAAGGTCCGATAGAACTGCGTGGCCGCTGCGCGGTCGTTGGGATAGTAGCCGCGCATCTCGGCCGCGAGCCGCCCGGCCAACCAGGGGTCGCCGTGCGCGATGTGGATCTGCGCCGACGTCGGCAGCCCCGACGTGTGGCTCATGCGATAGGCGGTGAGGATCGACCGGTTGGGGAGGAGCTGCTCGCGCACGTAGCCGATGCAGGGAACCTTGCGCAGCACCTGAAACTCGGGCGTGGCGTTGAACGCGGCGATGATCTCCTCGTCGAGCCATGCCGGCCGCGCGGCGGTGATCTCGATCTGCGCGCGCGCCCAAGGCGCATGCAGCAACGCGATGAGGGCCGCCACCAACGCGCCGCGCGTCGCCATCTCGCACCTCCCCAGCCCCCGGAAAAGGGCCGCCGCCGAGATTATTTTCCTCCGCCGCCAGCGGGGCTGTCAATAGACGGCGGCGCCGAAGCTCCCGGTCAGGTCGCGTTCCAGACGGCGAACGCGTTATCGAGGTTCGATTTCATGTCGCGCAGGGCCTCGTAGACCATCACGCCGTGAAGCGCTTGCAGCGTGGTCGCGTCGGTGGCGGAGCGCAGCGAGAGGAGCGCGTCCATGACGGTGGGGGCGTCGGCGATCTTCACCAGGTAATTGCGCAGCGCGGACGAGTTGTCCCAAACGCTGCGCGGGAGGCTCTCCGGATTCATCGCGTGCAGGATGCCGATCATGACGCGCGCGGCGGCGTTGTAGTTGTCGGCGGCGAGCTTCCGCTGCGAATGGGCGGTGACCGCCGCCCAGTACTCGCGCACGCCCTCCTCGGCGACGCCGGCCAGCGTGCTCGCGACCATCGAGGTCACCGGGCCCCCGCCGAGCAGGCTCACCACGGTGTTGACGAAGCCGTAGAACTGCTGCGCTTGCTGAACCGCCTCGTCTTGGGTGTGTTGAATGTCTTTCAATAACGGAACGGAGTAGAGCGCAAAGAGCTTGCCCGTCTGTTCCGCCCATTGCGCGACGCGCGTTTGATATTGCAATAACGCGTCGAGCGTCTCGCCGCCTTCGAGCTTGGGAATGTGCGCGCGGACGTAGTCCTTGATCGCCGACAACACTTGAGGGACGCGGTTGTCGTCTTTGCCGCCATCCTGGTTCAACATCGCGAGCTCGAAGACGGGCGCCATCCAACGCTGCGGAGGCACGCCCTCGCCGACGAAGTCGTCGAGGCGGCGGCACAGCGTCGCGGTCACGTCCGGGCGCACGCTGTCCGGCACGTACCCAAAACCCTCATCGCCGAGCGCCGGCAACAGCCCCGGCAGCCGGCCCGCGGCGAACACCACGTTCGCCAGCTCGCCGCCAAGCACCGGGTTCTGATTCCGCACCCAGTCTTTGCAAATGTAGAGAATGCAGCGAATCGAAACATTGAACCAATGTTTGGTGCTCTTCAGATATGTGTTTGCAAAGTCGGGGTTGCGCTGGAGCGCTTGGAGCAGGCGCAGCTTCTGTTGGACCGGGATCTCCTGGGGCAGGTCGGGATTCGGCTCCGGCGGCGGAATCAGGTACGCATCGGCGACCGTGCCCAAGAACTCGTCGGAGAATTGGCCCCAGCGCAGCAGCTCGGCGACCGGATTGGCGGTGTCGAGGCAGGTGTGACGGGCAAAGCTTTGCGAGTACGCCGCGGGCCACGCGGGCGATCGCGTCGCCGCCGCGAGCAGGCGATCGAACGTCTCGAGCGCGCGCTCTTCGCCGGTGTTCACCAATCGAGTCACCACCGATCGCATCGCGTCGACGAAGCCGTCGCCGGCGGCATTGGCGTCGTCGAGCGCCTTGAAGAGCGCCCAGCCGGCCGCCGGGTCGTCCTCGAAGCCTTGCATGGTGGCGAGGATGGGCGCGAGCGGCGTGTTGTTCTTCAACGCGTCGAGCAGCGCGGCGGCGTGGCTGCCCCCGAGATCGTGCTCCTGCTGCGCCGGCGATTCGCCCGTCGGCGGCGGGCCGTGGATCTGCGGCGCGACGCGCACGTCCGGTTTGTCGTCCGGCTTGTCGTCGGGTTTGGGCGGCGCCGCGCCTCCGCTGCCGGGAGCTCCGATCTCCATCACACGCCTCCTCAGGGCTGATAGTTCCATTCCTTGCGGGGCAGCGCGAGCAGCATCTCGCGCAGCGGGCGGCCGGCGAGCTCGGCGAGCGCGCGAAAGGCGCGGCCGCCGACGATGATGTCGGCGCCGTCGAACGACATCGCGACCCGCTCGTAGAGCCGCCGCGTCGCGGGCGCGCCGACGGCGAGCCCCTTCATGTAGACCGCGCCGCGCGCGCGCGCCTCGGACGCGGCCGCCGCGATCAGCAGCAACGCCACGCCGCGTGCGCGCGCGTCCTTGCGCACGAACAGATCGATCAGCTCGCTGCCCGCGACGCAGTGGTGCAGATCGTACGCTGCCGCCCACGCCGCGAAGCCGACGAGCTCGCCGCCGCGCGCCGCTACCATCACGTCGAAGCGCGCGCCGAAGCCGTCACGCTCGAGCGCCTCGGGCGAGCCGTTCCACGCGCGCCCGTACTGCTCCTTCATGTACAGCTCGAGCAACGCCGCCAGCTCGGGCACGTCCGTCGGCGCGGCCGCTCGCACGTCGATCATGCGTTCTCCGGCGCGCGCCGCGATCACACCGCGCGCGGCTTGAGCCCTTCGGGATGGGTCCGCAGTAGGACGAGCTGGCGCCGCTGCTCGCGCCACTCGCCGTCGTCGTTCGCGATGCCGAGATCCTTCTTGAGATTGGTCGACGTTTGCCAGTCGCTCAGCTCCAGCCACTCCTTGCGCGGCATGTTGATGCCGCCCGCGCTGGTCTTCGGGTCGGGCGCGTTCTGCGAGTGGCCGAGCAGGAAGCGGCCAATCGCCGCGCTTCATGGCGTTTGACTGACGATGACGGTCTGGTCGTTGGTGACGCCGTCGTTCCACTTGACGTCGACGTGGTGATCGACGGCGGTGCCGAAGTTCGCGAGGGCGGCGGCAGGCGCCGCCGCCGCCGTCGAGCAGTAGAGGACGCCCGCGGGCGAATTCTGGCTCGTGAATCCCAGCGCCGCCATCGACTTGTCGGAGGGAAAGAACCACGCGGTCCCGGTCTTCTTCAGCCGGCCCTGGTAGTCGGCGGCGGCTCCCTTCTGGTAGCCCACGAACGCGAACTTGTCGCGGCCGTTATAAGAGGAGGGAATTTTTTTTCCCGCATCGACGTGCCACAGCTCGTAGTACGAGCTCCACGTGGCTCTCCACGGATAGCCGCCAAACTGCGTATCCATGTCGGCGGCGGTTTCGTCGACGGTGGTCGCCCGGTTCGTGATCTTCACCGTCTCGGACACGTGTTGAATCACGTAGCCGCTCTTCGTCGGCGGAGCGTCGAGCTTCCACTGAATGCGGCTCTCGAACGCGCCTCGATCTCCTCCGCCCACCGCCTGTTTGGTCGAGATCGGCTTCACCGTCGGGTTCAGCACCGCGAGCGGGTTGGCGCGGCGGCGCTTCCTTCCTTTTTTGACTTTGGCGCGCTGGACCACGCGCGCGAGCCGGCCGCCGCCGGCGCGCTGCTGGAGCACGTGGGCCAGCTCGTGCGCGATCGTCTCACGGCCCTCGTCGCTCGCGGGATCGTAGGCGCCGTGCCTGAAGTAGACGTCGCGGTCGAGCGTGAGCGCCTGCGCGCCGAGTGCGCGGTTGAGCCCGTCGGCGGCGTCGTCGGTGTGGACGCGCACGCTCCCGAAGTCGGCGCCGAACGCGCGCTCCATCGGCGTGCGCACGCCGGCGGGCAGCGACGTGCCGAGCCCGCGCGCGTGGGCGAGCGCCGTCTCGGCGGAGCCGGGGACCTCGCCGCCGCGCGCGCCCGCCGCGGCGGTTCGCGGCGCGCGCGCGGCCAGCGGCGTGACGGACGCCGACAGCGGCTTGCGCTGCACGCCGCCGGCGCCGGGCGTGGTCGCGAGCGGCTCCGCGTCCTCGTCCTCGTCCTCGCGCTGCACGGCCTCCTCGGCGAGGCGATCGGCTTCGCGCTCGTAGCGATCGTCCGCGGACGAGACGGTGAGCTTGGGCTGCGCGTCCGCGAGCAGCGCGCTCGCCGCGCGATTTCCCAGCGCGCGCTGGAGCGCCATCACCGGCTGCACCGCCGGCCCGGCGGCGGGTTCGACGCGGCGCCCACCCTGCGCCTGCGGCGTTTTGCCGCTCTTCGACAGCCTCACGTGCTGCATGCCGGCATGGTAGCAAATTCGGTTCGAGCGGTCGGCGTCTTTCCTCCTCGACGTTCCAGCCTCGCGGACATCGAGTATGATTCGCCACCGCCTTCCATGGACCGCCAACCCGCCGCCGCCGACACCCGCGTCGTCCTCGAAGCGCAGCAGCCGCTCTCGCGTTCGCTCTTGTGGAGCGTGCAGCGCGAGTTCTACCGGCGCAACGGCCCGCGCGCGTTCGGCGACGGGCTGGTGCCCTACTACATCACCAACAACCCGTTCATCGCCGCCGCGTACGCCGACGTCATCGGCGCGTGGCAGCGCGAGCTCGGCGCGCCGGTGAACGTGGTCGAGCTCGGCGCAGGCTCGGGGCGCTTCGCGTTCTCGCTGGCGAAGGCGCTCGCGGCCGAGGACGTGCGCTTCCACTACGTGGTCACCGACTTCGCCGAGGACAACCTCGCGCTCCTGCGCGGCCACCCATCGCTGCGCGCGCTCGCGGACGCCGGGCGGCTCGACTTCGCGCGCTTCGACGCGGGCGGCGATCGCGCGCCGCGGCTCGACGGCGGGCGGCCGCTCGACGGGCCGCTGGTGGTGGTCGCCAACTACGTCTTCGACAGCTTGCCGCACGACGCGTTCCGCTTCGCGGATGGACGCGCGGCGCGGGCGCGCGTGACGCTGCGCTCGGCGCAGCCGGAGCCCGATCTCGCCGACGCCGGGCTGCTCACGCGCCTCGAGCTCGCCTACGATTACCAGCCGCTCGACGGGCCGGCCTACGATGAGCCGGAGCTCGACCGCGTGATCGACGAGTACCGCGCGCGGCTCGACGGCACCACGCTCTCGTTCCCGTGCGCGGCGCTGCGCGCCCTGCGCGCGCTGGCGGAGCTCGCCGGCGGCCGGCTCCTGCTGGTCACCGCCGACAAGGGCTACCACCGCGACGACGAGCTGCTCGGCCGCGGCGATCCGCCGCTCGCCATCCACAGCGGCGCGTTCTCGATGGGCGTGAACTACCACGCCATCGACCGCTGGTTTGCGCACGCGGGCGGCGAGTCGCTGCACGCCGCGCACTGCCACGCGTCGCTGCACGTGGCCGCGTTCGCGCTCGGCGCCGGCGGGCCCGAGCTGCGCCGCGCGTTCCGCCGGTCGGTGGAGCGCTTCGGCCCCGACGACTTCCACACGCTCGAGCTGTTCGTCGAGCGCCACTCCGATCGCTTGACGCTCGCCGACGCGCTGGCGGCCGTGCGCATGAGCGGCTGGGACGCGCGGCTCTTCCACGCGTGCCTGCCGTCGATGCTCGCCGCGCTGGACGAAGCCGGCGAGGGCGAGCGGCGCGAGCTCCGGCGCGTGCTGCGCCTCGTGTGGGATCACTACTATCCGATCGGCGAGGCGGAGGATCTCGCGTTCGCCATCGCGGTGGCGCTGTATCGGCTCGGCGACTACGCGGACGCGCTGACGTTCTGCGCGCGCTCGACGGAGCTGTACGGCGAGCGCGCGGCGACGCACTTCTACGTCGGACTGTGCCGCTACCAGCTCGGCCAGGCGGAGCCGGCGCTCGCCCACTTCGAGCGCGCGCTCGCGATCGATCCGGCGCACGAGGCGGCCAAGGCGATGCGCGTCCGGCTGCGCGCGCAGGCGGCCACGCGCGTTTGAAGGCGTGCCCGCGCGCGCGTTGTGGCAAGATGGACGCGTGCGCGCACTGACGCGTCCGATGCACGAGACTCCGAGCGCGCGCCCGCGCGGAATCGAGCGCGCGCCGACCGAGCCGCGCGCGCCGACGGGCGCCGAGGCGCTACAGCGGGCTGCCGGCAACCGCGCGGTGCGCTCGCTGATCGAGGCGCCCGCGAGCCGGCCGCTGCCGTACCGGGACGTCATCCAGCGCGCGTTCGGGCGCCACGACGTTTCAGCCGTGCGCGCCAGCACCGGCCCGGCGGCGAGCCGCGCCGCGCGCAGCCTCGACGCCGAGGCGTTCACCGTCGGCGAGCGCGTGGCGTTCGACGGTGCGCCGTCGCTGGAGACCGCCGCGCACGAGGCCGCGCACGTGGTGCAGCAGCGCTCCGGCCTCGCGCTCCCCGGCGGCGCGGGCCGCGCCGGCGACGCGTTCGAGCGTCACGCCGACGCCGCCGCGCGCGCCGTCGTCGAGGGCCGCTCCGCCGAGGCGCTGCTCGACGCGTTCGTCCCCGCCGCCGACGCGCGCCCGGTGCTGCAATGCAAGGGCAAGAGGCGCAGGCACGAAGTGGAGGACGAGGAGCCCGAGGTCGAGGCCGCGGCCGCGGCCGAGGTCGAGGTCGAGGCCGAACCGGACGACGACGATAATCCGCGCCCGCGCACCCGACGCCGCCGCAACGAACCGACAAAAGAGGACCTGGATTCGGCGCAGCGGATCGCGAGCACACGCTCGCACGTGAGCGAGTACCGGGCGAAGGTGGACAATCCGCAGCGCGCCGCCGATCTGGCCAGCATTCGCGCGCAAGACGCCGGCCACGCCGCGCAGTACGAGAGCAACCTCGCCACCGCCAAGACCACCGTCACCGAGGCCGAGTCGCAGATGGACGCCATCGAGGCCGAGTTCGACGCGGCGTTCCAGACCTTCATCGAAGGTGACGTCTTCACGCGCGCGGCGATCAAGGCCTTCAACGACGAGCAGCTCGGCGAGCACCGGACCGCGCTCGAGGACATCGAGCGCAGCCTCGTCGAGATCGACGCCTCGCTCACGCTGCCGTCGGCGACCAAGACCTTCGTGACGCCGGATCTATCGGCGTACTCGCCCGCGAACTATCACACCGGCGCGTCGGGCGATCCGATCCCGATCGTCTGGTACAAGCGCCCGGCCGATTACGACCCGATCACCGTCAAGCAGGGCCGCGGGCGCGCCGATCGGTACAAGCCGTTCAAAGGCCCCTCGATCCAGATCGGAAGCGCGAAGCAGCGGATCAGCGTCGCGCCGGCGAACCAGCTCGCCAAGAACAAGGAGTACGTCAACGTCGGGCCGTACCACGAGGCGCGCACCAAGCTCGCCGCCGTGCGCAAGGGGCTCTACGCCATCGGCGCGGACATCCTCGGCCGAGACATCGACCACGTGACCGATCTCGGGTTCAGCGGCAAAGACGATTACGACAACATGTGGCCGCTCGACGAGACGATCAACCGCCGCCCATTCCACGGCTGGCGCGCGCTGTACGGCGTCCACTACAAGAACAGCTCGGGCGCGATCGAGACCAAGGCGCTCGGGGCGCTCATCGGCAAGGCGTTCGTCATCAAGGACTACCTCCAGCCCGGCGATCAGGCGGTGCCCGCCGAGGGGCGCGATCCGGAGGCGTACTCGGGCACCAGCAAGACGCGCGACGCGGATCTGACGGCCGCGCCGAAACCGAAGAAGAAGAAGCCGACGAGAAAATAGGCCGCTACTTCTTGCCGGTGAACAGCGACTCGTCGATCATCTTGCCCATCTTCTGGTACTCGCGGCGCGCGGCGCGCATGAGGTGGCGCTGCTCGATGTCGGCGCCCTCGTCGGCGGCGAGGAACGCGGCGGCGAGCGCGATGTTGCGGATGTGCCCGCCGGTGAGCTCGAAGCGGCGCGCCAGCGACGCGAGATCGAGCGAGGCCGCGCGCGGCGCGCCGTCGGGCCACACGCGCTCCCAGATGCGCCGCCGCTCGAGCTCGCCGGGCAGCGGGAACTCGACGACGAAGCTCAAGCGGCGCACGAACGCCTCGTCCATGTTGCGGCTGAAGTTCGACGCCAGGACGGCGACGCCCTCGTACGACTCCAAGCGCTGCAGGAGATAGCTGGTCTCGATGTTGGCGTAGCGGTCGTGCGCGTCGTGCACTTCGCTGCGCTTGCCGAACAGCGCGTCGGCCTCGTCGAAGAACAGCACCGCGCGGCCGCGCTCGGCCTCGTCGAAGACGCGCGCGAGCTGCTTCTCGGTCTCGCCGATGTACTTGCTCACGACGGCGGAGAGATCGATCTGGAACAGGTCGAGGCCGAGCTCGCGCGCGAGCACCGACGCGGCCAGCGTCTTTCCCGTGCCCGGCGGTCCGGTGAAGAGGGCGCTCAGCCCTTTGCCGCTCGACAGCTTGCGGCCCCAGCCCCACGCGTCGAGCACGCGCGCGCGGTGGCGGGCGCGCTGCACGATCTCGTTCAAGCGCTCGAGTCGATCGGGCGGAAGGATCAGATCGTCCCAGCCGTGCTCGGCGGTGATGCGGCGGGCGAGCGCGCCGAGCCGAGGCTGCGAGCGGCGGCGGCACGCCTCGACGAGATCGGCGGCGCACACGGCGCGCGCGCCGCGCAGCCGCGCCAGGCCGCGCGCGGCCGCCGCGGCGTCGTGGATCTGGCCGCCGCTGAGCTGATAGCTCGACGCGATCCGCGCGACGTCGAGCTCGGGCTCGGGGCCCGGCTCCTCGACGGCGAGCGCGCGCGCCCACAGCTCGAGCTGCGCGGCGAAGTCGGGCGCGTCCAGCTCCACGCGCACGAAGCGGCTCGAGCGCAGCGCCCCCGACGGCTCCCACGCGCCCGCGCCGCCGAGCACGACCAGGCCCGCGTACTCGACGAAGCGGCGCGCGACCCGCTCGGGCGCGCCGCCCTCGAGCGCGTCGAAGTCCTCCCAGTACACGACGTGACCGCCGAGCCGCGCCTCGCGCAGCGCCAGCGCCGCCACCTCCTGCGCCTCGGGCGCCGGCGCGCCGTCGACGATCAGCAGCCCGGCGCCGAGCGCGTGCGCCAGCGCCTCGGCCACCGCCTTCTTGCCGACGCCGTAGCCGCCGCGCAAGAACAGGATCGGCGGCGCGTCGCCGTCGAGCAGGCCGCGCAGCCGCGTCTTGAGCTCGGCCGGCAGCACCAGCGCGTCGAGCTCGCGCGACGGCTCCACGAGGCGCGCGTGGCGCTCGAGCCGCGCGTCGAGCGCGTCCGAGCCGCACAGGTACGCGACCACGCGCTCGCTCACCTTCAAGTAGCGCGCGATGAACGGCGGCTGCGTCTGCGGCGCGTCGGTGAACAGCTCGACCAGCCCGTGGCGCACCAGCGGCGCGTCGGGCTCCAGCCGGACGCGCGCCATGAGCCGCGTCTCGAGCGTCTCGCAGAGGAGCGACAGCGCCAGCTCCACCGACGGGCGGCGGCGCGTCACGTCGTCGTGCAGGTACGCGTAGAGCCGCTCGTAGCGCGTGTCGAGCTCGGGCGCGAGCGCGATCAGCAGCAGCTCGACGTCGAAGCGCTGCAGCTCGAAGCGGGCCTGCAGCTCCAGCAGCCGGAGCCGCGCGCCCTCGCGGCAGCTCGCCGCCGTGCGCAGCGCCAGCTCGCGCGCCAGCATCCGCTCGACCTCGGCCAGCTCCGGCTGCGGCGGCGCCGCCGTCCAGCCGGGCGCGCCCGGCGGGCGCTCGAGCAGCGCGTCCACCTCCTCCTCGGTGATGGCGAGACCGCGCAGCCGCTCGTCGCCCGCCGCCTGCCGCGCGCGCGCCACCTGCATGCGCACCAGCAGATCGACGTGCGCCAGCTCGGCGAGCAGGTGCTCCCCCGACGAGCGATACGGCGCCGCCGGCTCGCCCTCGGGCACGTCGAGCTCGAGCGACGGGCGCGGCGAGCTCACGCGAGCTGCGCGGCCGCGCGCGCGGGCTCGTTCGCCTCCGCCGGCGGCGCGCCCGCCTGCGGGTGCAAGATCTCCTCGAGCACCTGCATCGCGCCCTCGATGCGCAACAGCGTCTTGGTCAAGCCGGCGCGCTTCTCGTCGAGCTCCGCCAGCATCTTCTGTCCCGTCTCGTACTCGCGCCTGAGCGCTTGCAGCCGCTTTTCAACGTCCATCGATCTTCCGCTCCAGTTGGTCGTGGTCCTGCTTGAGCTGCTTGATCGCCTCGACCAGTACGGCGATCAGCATGTGATAGTCGAGCGACTTGCGGCCCTCGGAGTCGGTGTGCACCGCCTCGGGAAAGCGCGGCTCCACGTCCTGCGCGATCAGCCCCATCGACTCGGCGCCGCTGTCCTTCCAGTTGAAGCGCACGCCGCGCAGGCCGAGCACGCCGTCGAGCGCGTCTTCGATCACCGCCACGCTCTCCTTGAGGCGCAGGTCCGAGCCCGTGTGCTGCCCGCCGTTGACGTCGATGGCGAACAGGTAGCCGCTGCCCTTTTTCCAGATCCCGAACGGCCAGTGCCCGCCGTTGTTGGTCGGAACGGCGATCGCGAGCTCGTAGTTGGAGCCCTCGAGATCGTTCTTGTTGCCGATGAGCAGCGTGTTGACGCCGCCCGTCGCGGCGTACGGCAGGTTGAGGAGCGACTGCGGCGCGCTCACGCTGCCGAGGCCGATGCCGCCCTGCAGGATGCGCATGATGCTGGTGCCGTCCTGGTTGGTGAAGGCGAAGCCGCCGAGCGGGTTCGACGAGTCGCTGTACGTGCCGCTGTTCATGAAGCGGATGTACATGCTGGTCGTCGTCGGCGCGACCTCGTCGATGCGCCGCTGCGGCCACGTCCAATAGATGGCGCGGCCGGACGTGCCGAAGGTGAGGTCGCCGCCGAGGGCGAGGATGGAGTTCACCGGCGGCGTCGCGCCGATGCCGACGGGACCGGTGAAGCTCGCCGCGCCGACGACGTCGAGCGTGTAGTTCGGCTTGACGTTGTTGATGCCGACGTTGCCGCTCATGAGCTGGATCGGCGAGCCGTCGAGGCGTAGCCCGACGCTGGCGCTGTTCGCGTCGTTGGTGGCCTGCAGCCCGACGCCGGTCAAGGTCGGATCCCAGTCGCTGTTCGCCCGCACGTGCAGGTTGCGGTCGGTGCCCGCCCGCACCGACAGCGTGTAGCGCGGCCGCGAGTCGATGCCGATGCCGACCTTGCCCGAGTCGAAGTACGCCGCGTTGTTGATGTTGAGCGTGCGCCACTGGACGCCGACGGAGCGCGCGTAGATCCAAGCGTAGTTGTTGCCGGTGTCGTAGCCGAACGAGAGGCCGTTGCGCGTGCCGTCCTGGAACGTGCTCATGCCGTAGTCGGTCATGCCGCTCGCAGGCGCCACGACCTGGAACAGCGAGTTGATGTTCTGCGTCGACCCGACCGAGACCCGCCCGTTCGCGCCGTTCACGTACAAGAGATCGGCGCTGCCCTGCGACGCCGGCCCGCGCAGGCGGATGTTGTTGCCCGAGATCGACGCGTCGCCGTTCACGTCCGGGAACCAGCTCTCGTTCGAGCCGGCGCCGAGCCGCGCGCGCCCCGCGACGTCCAGCGCCGCCGCCGCCGACGGCGAGGAGTTGAGGATGATGCTGCCGGTCGCGACCAGCGAGCGCGCCGACAGCGTGCTCACCGGCGCGCGCAAGCTGCCGGTGAGCTCGGCCCAGCCCTCGTCGGCCGTCGCGCGCAAGAGGATCTGTTGCGCGTTCGGCGCCGGCAACCGGGCGCCCGAGAACATGCGCACGCTCGCGTCGAGCGTGATGCCGCCGCCGCTCGCGAGCGCCACGTTGGTGAGCAGCACCGAGTCCGCCGGCGGCTGCGCGGTCAGCGGCGTGAGCGCGAAGATCGGCTGCTGCTTCCAGTGAATGTAGCCCTCGCCGCCCTCGATCGGCTTGACGTCGTCGTCCTCGACCTCGTTGAACTGGATGGTGAGCGCGTACGCGCCGGGCGCGCTCTTGCTCGTGTCGACGCGCGCGGCCTGCACCAGCAGGATCTGCCGCCCGCGCGGATCGAACGCGGTCCCCGACGCCACCGTCAGCGAGCTCGCGCCGCCCGTGACCGTCACGTCGAGCCCCTCGGCGATGCCCGAGCTGGTGAGCAGCCGATCGCGCCGGTGCAGCGTCGCGAAGTGGAACATCGACTCGTCGACGAAGTCCTGCGAGCCGAGCATCTGGGTATCGAAGTACCGCATGCGAAAGTCGGCCCACGCGGGCTCGTCGTAGTTCGGGTCGCTCACGGTGTCACCTCGTAGGATTGCGTGCCCAGCAGCGTGTTGACGCCGACGCGCAGCGAGTGCGGCCCCTTGACCGGATCGGGATGATCGATGATCTGCATCTTCGGGAAGTTGATCGTCAGGCGGTAATAGGTGTGCGCGGGCTTCTCCTGCTCGATGATCGCCTGCGCCAGCTTGCTCACGCGCGCCACCTCGGTGGGATCGGCGCTCACGCTGAACGAGACCTCGAAGTAGTACGGCCGGTCGCCGGAGTCGTCGACGACGACGGTCTTGTTGTCGTTCAAGTACACGCGCAGCAGATCGCGCAGATAGCCGAGCGTGCCGCGCCGACGATAGAGCGACGCGATGTTCGAGATGAAGCGGCGCCGGAGCGCGTCGTCCCAGTCCTGGCGCAGGCTGGTCGCCACCCAACCGGCGAGCCACGGCAGAAAGCCCGGATCCGCCGTGTTGGGATCGAACTGCCGCGCGACGCCGTCGTAGATCTGCTCGAGGCCGAGCTCGGGCGGCGACGTCGTCGGGCGCGGATTGTCGTCGAGCAGCACGCCGGTGAGCACGCGCTCGAACGCGAGCAGGAACTGTCCGAGGAACGGATCCTCCTGGAAGCTCGCCGGCAGGTACTGGAGGTATTGGCTCACGCGCATCACAGGCTCCCGTCGCGCGGGTGGAACACGAGCGCGATCGGCTCGAGCGCGATCACCTCGCAGTCGGCCACGTCGATCCCGCCGGGGAACCGGCGCGACGGGCCGAGGTACGGCGGCGTCACCACATCGAGCGCCACGCCGTCGACGTACGCCACGCCCGCGACCTGCATCAACTGCGCGTAGATCTCCGAGAGGTACAGGTCCTGCCCGAACGGCCAGCCGCGCCGGTCGCGCCCGCCGGTGATGGGATCGACGAAGTCGTTCAGCACCGTGCTGCACACCTGCGTCACCGTCGGCAGATCGGCGTCGGCGGTGAGGTACACGTCGCCCTTGACGCTGAGCTGGATCCGCCGCGGCGGCGCGAGGTGGACTTTGGTCGTGAGCATGCGCCGGTCGTCGAGGTACGCCGCCAGCGCCTGCCACAGCCCCGAGTCCGGCGGCGGCGCGAAGGTCGGCGGCACCGCGTTGAGCAGCGCCACGCTCACGTGCGCCGGCGCCGGCAGGTCCGGCCCCGGCGTCGGCGCGCGCCGCGTCTCGGGCAAAAAGCGGATGCGCGCGAGCTGGTCGCCGGGCGTCGCCGGCGGCGAGACCACCGGCCACTTCTCGAGGATGAAGTGCTGGTAGTCGGCGCCGTTGATGGCCCGCTCGCGATCGCGCAGCAGCCGCACCGTGGCGTCGATCGCCTGCTCGAGGCTCTGATCGCCCGGGTGCCACGTCGGATCGTTGAGCAGGCGCAGGAACGTCCAATAGCTCTCGTCGGAGACGTGGTTGAAGCGATAGAGCAGGATCTCGGTGAGCCACGCGAACAGCTCCACCAACACGATGCCCGGATCCGACTCGTTGTGATCGGTCCACGCCGGCGTGAGCGACGGGATCGACGCGCGCGCCTCGGCCACCAGCGCGGCGTAGGTGAGATCGTCGAGGTTGATGAGATCGGTGATCACGGCTGCACCATCGGCGACTTCACGGTGATGTCGTGCGCGCCGGAGTAGATGAGGTACTCGCGCGCCATCCGCTCCGCCAGACGCGGATCGGGATCGAGGTGATCGAGATCGGGGACCTCGGTGAAGCTCAAGGCGTCGACGTGGTCCACGCCTGCGACGTTGGAGATGAGCCAGTAGAAGTCGGAGACGTGCGGCGAGCGGCCGAACTCCCAGCCGGCGCCGTCGCGGCCGCCGGTGAGCGGGTGCAGGAACGCGTCGATGGCGGCGATCACGTCGGCGTGCACGTGATCGGCGGCGACGACGGAGACGGGCGTGATCTCGGCGGCGACGGTGATCTCGCACCAGCGCGGGCCGCCGACGACCAGCGTCACCGCGGGGGCGCAGCGTTCGAGCAGGTACTCGCGCACTTGATCGAGCAGCTCCACGCTCGGCACCGGCTGCGCGACGGTGCTCTCGGGCACGACCACCACGAGCACGCAGCCGAGGCCGCGCTGGGGCGCCTTCGGATCGAACGGATCGAGCGGCGCGAACGTCGGCGTGATGGCGTGCGCGCGCGCGACCGCGGGCGACGCCTCGAACGCGAGGTCCTCGTAGTCCTGCGCGTTGACCGCGCGGTCGCCGTGGCGGATCACGCTGGTGGTGCGCGCCTTGAGCTCCTCGAGCGTCTGCGCGTCCGAGCCGCCGCCCGCCGCGTCGAGGTTGGTCACCGCGTCGACGAACGGCACCGCCGCCTTGAACTGCGCGATGGTGCCCGGCTCGCGGTTGCCCGCGGCGCCGCCACCCGATTGATAGCGCGCGGCGCGCACGTTCGCGCCCGGCGGCGGCACGAGGCCGCGGCGCCCGTCGCCGAACATCACCCGCCCGTTCAGGTAGTCCATCACGTAGTGGCGATCGGTCGGCAGCGAGCCGTAGAAGTCGGGCACCGCGTGCCAGCGCACCCAGATCTGCTGCGGCCGCCCCGACGCCGCCGGCACGAGCGTCACCACGTCCGGCCCGTCGAGATCGGCGAGCGCCAGCAGTTGGTCGGGCGACGGCTCCCGCGGCTCGTCCACCTCGACGCGCTGGCCGAGCAGGACCGGCGCCTGCGCCGTGGTGAACACCTGGTCGAGCGAGCCGTCGCTGGTGCCGAGCAGCTCGTTGGTCCAGGTCGCCGCGTTCACCGCCCAGACGGTGTTGGTGAGGATGCCGCACAGCTTCGGCTGCACCGCGAAATTTCCCTGGCGCCGCGCGCGCAGCCACCAGCGCGCGAGCCCGAACTCCGTCGAGGGCGCGGCGTCGGTCGGCCCGATGAAGCGCACCAGGCCCGGCCGCGCGAACAAGCGCGTGTCGTCTTCGACGCCGAGATCGGTCCAGGTGCCGTCGCTGCGCAGGTACTCCCAGACGACGCGCGTCGGGCTGCCCGCCGGCGGCGGCGTGCCCGTCGGGTCGACGATCGCCACGTCGGCGGCGGTCGGCGGGCACACCTGGAAATAGAGCGTCTCGGCGCGATTGGCGAACGCGCGATCGAAGCCGAGGTAGAGCGCGTCGACGCGATCGGCGTCGGGAGGCGGCGCGAACGGCGCCTGGCCGCCTCTCCAGTCGACGTAGTGCAGATCGTCGTAGCTGAATACGCCGTCGAGCCCGCCGGCGAGCGCGGCGCTGTACCGCAGCGACATCGCCTGCAGCGACGGCGCGCGCACGGCAGGCGTCACGCCCGGCGCGGTCGGCGGCGGCGGATCGTTCACCACGCGCGCGCGGATCCAATACGACGTCACCCCGCCGAGCGCCGTCGGCGCGATGGTCGCCGGCACCGTGATCTTGATGTCGCCGGTCATCGAGAAGCCGCTGCTCCCGTCGACGACGGCGCCGGTGAACGACGTCCAGGCGCCGCCGTCCCACGCCTCCCACGAGAGCGTGAGCGGCACCACCGTCGTCGGCGCCTTGAGGTAGGCGCTCAGCTCGACGTGCAAGGTCACCTGCACGCCCCGCCGAGAGAACGCGTCGGAGGCGCCGACGTAGAACGCGTCGTTGAAGCGCGGCAGCTCGCCGAACGGAAAAAAGTCCTTGCTGCGATCGAGCGGCTGCCCGCCGTAGAGCGCGCCGTCGATCGCGCTGGCGTGATTGGTGAGCGCCACCTGCGTCGAGAGCGACTGGATCGCCGGCAGCGTCACCGACGTGCTCGGCGCCTCGAGCGTGGCGCGGATGAACGGGCCCGTGCGCCCGTTGACCGTCGCGGTCACGATCGGCGGCGGCGTCGTGACGGTCACCTCCCAGCCGCCGGGCGCCGCGCTCTTGTGGCTCGACACCGTCTTGGGATCGAACGGCGTCCAGCCGCCCGCGCCCGAGTAGAGCCACTCGAGCGGAAGCGCGCCGAACGCGTTCGCCTCCGCGTCGCTCTTGAACCCGAGCTCGAGCTGGATCGTCGCCGCGCCCGACAGCGAGAACAGCGAGGACTGCAAATAGAACAGGTGCTCGACGGGATCTTCGCCGACGAACGCCTCGTACGTGCCCGCGATCCGGCGCGTGGCGATGTCCGTCGCGTCGGTGAACGCGTCGGCGCTCGACTGGCGCACGATCACCGTCTGAAGCTGCGTGCGCGTGAGCACCAGCTCGCTCTCGGTCTCGAACACCGCCTCCGCCTGCGCGCCGAGCGGCGGCGCCGAGACCGGCGTCCCCTGGGGGACCACCGGCTCCTCCGTCGAGCCGTCGATGGGATGGAACGTGAGCGGCGCGCGCGCCGCCAGCGGCGGCTGCTGCTGCGCGCCGAGCAGCTCGAGGAACGCGAGGTGCGACTTCTCCGGCACGCGGTTGAGCCGATGCACCACCTGCTGCGCCATGCGCGCGAACAGCCGCACCAGCACCGAGCCGAGGTCGAGCGGCTGCCCCGGCGGGTTCGGTCCCCACGCGGTGTCGGTGCGCGACGTGTAGCTCTGCGCCAGCGCCTCCGTCTGCGCCACGAGATCGGCGTAGCTGCGTGAATCGAGGTCGGGCGCCGCCGGATCGTTGGCCATCAACTCACGTAGAAGGGATAGACGAGGTTGAAGCGGCTGTTGGTGCTGCGGATCAGGTAGTCGATCGAGATGCGCAGCAGGTTCGGCTGCTCGTCGTCCGGCGTGGCGTCGAGCGACAGCAGATCGACGCGCGGCTCCCACGCGGCCAGCGCCTCGTCGATGTCGTTCAAGATGCGGCCGATCGACGCGTCGTCGAGGTTGGCGAACACGCGCGAGTGGATGCTGCAGCCGAAGTCGGCGAGCATCGGCCGCTCGCCCGGCGCGGTCGTGAGGATGATCCAGATCGACTGGCGGATCTTCTCCTCCTCGTCGAGCTCCGGCCCGAGGATCGGGTTCGGCAGGTTCCCCGACGGCGGCACGGGCCCGAGCGGCGTCGGTCCCGGCTTGACCGGGTACGCGAAGCCCTTTCCGAGGAATGAAGGTCGCGCCATCCGCTACGGCCCTTTCACCTTGTCCTGCGTCTTGCCGATGACGAGGAAGAGGTTGGTCGGCGGCACCATCGGTCCCAGCGACGTCGAGAGCACCACCGGCTGATTGCGCACCAGCACGCGGGTGTTGGCGCTGCCCGGCTGCCACGAGGCCGCGGTGCACGGCGGCTTGTTGGGACAGACGCCGAGCAGCTTGTACGGCACGTTCGCGGTCACCACCTGCCCGCCGGCGATCGAGACCTTCGGGTCGAGCGGGCCCGCCGGCACCGCGTCCACGCCGTGCGGACACTTGACCTTGGCCTGGTCGGTGAGGACGAAGCTCATGGCTGGATCACCAGGGCGCCGCTGTTGAAGTTGGTCGTGCCCGAGACCGCGATCGACGACGACCCGGAGATCTTCAGATCCTTGGCGTCGATGGTGAGCTGCTCGTCGGCCTTGATGGCGACGTTCTTGGCCTCGACGCTCACCCGCCCGTTCACCGACTTGACGGTGACGACGTTGTTCTTGGTGTCGATGACGATCTGGTTCTGGTTCTTGTCTTCGATCGTGATCGTCTCGGCGTCCTTCGTGTCGTCGAGCATCACGGTGTGGCCGCTGCGCGAGCGCAGCACGCGCACATCGCCGAGCTGCTTGCCCTCGAGCTGCGGCGGCGCGTTCTTGGCGCTCCACACCGAGCCGACCACGTACGGCTTGTCGAACTCGCCGCGATCGAACATCACCAGCACCTTGTCGTCGACCTGCGGCGGAAAAAATTGTCCCCACTGGTTGCCGACCATCGACGTCGCGACCGGCGCCCAGGCGCTCAGGCCCGCGTCCTGGTCCCACGGAAACTTCACGCGCACGCGCGCGAGGTTCATCGGGTCCTTGATGTCGGCGACGGTGGCGGTGCAGACGCCGCTCACGCGCGTGCGGCGCGCCACCGGCGACGCGTTGGGCGCGAGCGCCGACTCGGCCGCGGTGTCCGGCCTGGGCGCGCCGTTCACCTGAAAGCTGGTGGTGAACAATCCCGTCGTCGAGTAGCT
>DASREC010000423.1:0-15781 GCA_035652295.1 Polyangia bacterium | reverse complement strand
CTCGGGCGAGGAGACCGGCGGGCTGGCCGGCGTGCGCTGGCTGGTCGAGCACAAGCGCGGGCTCACCGACGCGGGGGTGGCGCTCAACGAAGGCGGGCCGCTGGTGCTCACGCCCGACGGGGAGAAGCTGCGCTTCGTCGGCATCAGCTCGGCGGAGAAAAGTTTTCAGAGCTTCTCGCTGACGGCGCGCGGCAAGGGCGGGCACTCGTCGATGCCGAGCCCGGCGACCGATCCGGTGACGCCGCTCGCGCGCGCGCTGGTGAAGGTCGGCGAGCTGCGCTTTCCGGCCAAGGTGCTGCCGGCGGTGAAGCAGTCGCTGGCGGTGCGCGCGCGCTGGGAGAAGCCGCCGCTGTCGTCGGCGCTCGAGCGCGCGGTGGCGTCGGCGCCGTCGGTGTCGCCGGCGGACGATCGCATCCTGTCGGCGGAGCCGTCGGTGAACAACCAGATCCGCACGACCTGCGTGGCGACGATGCTGGAGGCGGCGCCGCAGGACAACGTGCTGCCGACGACCGCCAAGGCGACGGTGAACTGCCGCATCCTGCCCGACGAGACGCGCGACGGGACGCGCGACGCGCTGGTGCGCGCGATCGGCGACAACAGCATCGAGGTCAAGCCGCTCGAGGACATCGGCGTGGCGCCCGCGTCGCCGGTCACCGGCGAGGTGCCGGAGGCGATCCGCGCGGCGGCGGCCAGGCTGTGGCCGGGCGTGCCGGTGGCCGACTCGATGTCGACGGGCGCGACCGACTCGCGGCACCTGCGCGAGATCGGCGTGCCGGCCTACGGCATCTCCACCGCGCCGATCACGCTCGGCGACGCGCTCAGCGGCCACGCCGCGCACGGCCCCGACGAGCGCCGCCCGGTGCGCTGGCTCGGCGACGGCGTGCGCTTCTTGAAGGAGATCACGCTCACGCTCATCCGCTGATCGCGTCAGTCGCGCGAGAGATCGCGCACCAGCACCTGCTCCTCGTTGGCGCGCACGATGACGCGTTCGTGGCGGCGGCGGGCGGGGCCGGCCTTCGGGCGCCACGTGAGCACCACGTCGTGCGTGCCTTCGAACAGCGACAGCGGGGCGAGCGGCGCGGGCGCGGAGGGACGGCCGTCGATCTGCACCTCGGTGCCGGCGGGCACGTCGACGCGCAGGATCCCCGTCGAGAACACCAGGTGCTCGTGCGTGGCGCGGCCGCCGGCGATCTCGATCTCGGTGATGGTGTCGATGCCGAGATCGCGATCGACCAGGTGCACGCGGTGGCGGCCGGCGGGCAGGCGCACCGCGCGCAGCGGCGTGCGGCCGAGCGCGCGCGTGCCGAGGAACGCGTCGACGTAGGGCGCGGTGTCGAGCGTGAGCGTGCCGCTGGCGGCGCGCGCCGGCGGATCGTCGTCGTCGAAGACCACGTTGAGCGGCTCGCGCGTGATCGGCGCCAGCGCCGAGCCGGCGGATCCGACGGTGGGATCGAGCGCCGGCGCGCTGCGCGTCGAGAGCGCGCGCCCGAGCCAGATGGCGCCGGCGAGCGAGAGCGCGGCGGCGGCGGCGCCGGCTCGCAGGAGTCGCCGGCGGCGGCGTTCGGCGTGCGCGCCGCCCGCGCCGCTGCGGGTCGGCGTCGGCGTGGGCGCGGTGCTCTCGACGGTCGCAGCGGCGCGCGGCGGCGCCTTGGCGAACGGCGCGGTCTCCTCGGCGCGCGCGTCGATCGCCGGCGCGGCGATGAACGCGGTGGCCGCCGCGTGATCGACCGGCGGCGGCGACGACGGCGACCCGGCGGGCGCGGCGATGAACGCGGTGGCGGCGGCGTGGTCGACGAGCGGCGTCGGCGTCTCCACGCCGGTGAACGATCGCGCGGCCGAGTCGCTCGGCGGCGCGGCGATGAACGCGGTGGCCGCCGCGTGATCGATCGAGGGCGCCGCCGGCTGCGCGCCGAGCCGCGTCTCCGCCGACGGCGTCGAGGTCATCGGCGACGGAATCGGCGACGCGAGCGGCGCCAGCGTGAGCGCGGTGTCGGCCGCCGGCGGCGTGATCGGCGTCGGCGTCGGCGTCTCGTCGTCCTCGACGTCGAACGGCAGGCCACTGGCGATCGGCGCGCTCGCCGCGCCGCGCGGTGGGCCGGCGCTCGGCTCGACGGGCGGATCGCCGGCGCGGATCACCGGCCGCTCCGCGTCGCCGGGAAACCACGACGCCAGCAGCTCCGCGCGCCGCGACGAGCTGTTCACGAGCCCCGCGCGCACCATCACGCGCTCCAGCTCGGCGCGCAGCTCCTCGCAGCTCGCGAAGCGATCGCCGGGGTGATACGCCAGCGCGCGCAGCGTGATCGCGTCCAGCTCGCGCGGCAGCTCGGGCGCGGCCTGCGACGGCGGCGCGATCGCCTGCCGCGCCTCCGCCGTCGGTGCGCCGAGCGCGCGCCCGCCGAACAGCCGCCGCCCGGTGAGCAGCTCGTGCAGCACCACGCCGAGCGCGTAGATATCGGTGCGATGATCGACGCGCCCGCCCACCGCCTGCTCGGGCGACATGTACGAAGGCTTGCCCTTCACCTGTCCGTACGTCGTGTGGTGCAGCTGATCGGCCGCGCGCGCGATGCCGAAGTCGACCAGCTTCACCGCGCCGTCGTACGACACCAATAAATTTTGCGGCGACACGTCGCGGTGGATCAGCTCGAGCGGCCGGCCGTCGTCGGCGCGCTGGCCGTGCGCGAAGCCGAGCCCGTCGCACGCCGCGATGGCGATGCCGAGCGCCACGTCGAGCGGCACGCGTTCGCCGCGGTGCGATCCGGCGCGCAGCAGCTCGAACACGGTGTGCCCGTGGATGTACTCCATGGCGATGAAGTACGCGCCGTCCGACTGCCCCAGCTCGAAGATCTGGACGATGTTGGGATGATTCAGCCGCGCGGCGACGCGCGCCTCGTCGAGGAACATCTCGACGAAGCCGCGGTTGTCGGCGTGACCCGGGAGGATCTGCTTGAGCGCGACCAGCTTGGCGAACCCGGCCGGCCCGTCGGCGCGCGCCAGCAACAGCTCCGCCATGCCACCCGTCGCGATGCGGCGCAGGATGGTGTACTTGCCGATTCGCCAGCGTTCGGCACTCGGCATCGCGATCTCACGATATCACTTCTGACGGGGACGGTCGCGAGCTACTGATTGCACAACGCCATGGCGTTGTCGTGGATCTGCGTATCGAAGCCCTGCACCACGTCGAGGACCTTCATCGTCGACGGCTTGACCACGAAGCTGAACGGCAGTCCGATGGTCGAGCCGAAGCCGCTCAGCAGCTGATCGGTCTTGCTCGCGCCCTGGGCCACCACGAAGTTCTGCTTGAAGTACTGCGTCCACGTGTCGACGTCGGCGCGCGTCGCCGTCGCGCCCTGCGACTGCCCCTCTTGCAGGATGCCGAGCACGCAGAACGACGGATCGCTCGACACGTCGCTCACCAGCGCCGGCTGCTCGTCCTGACACGCGCTGCACCAGAGCGCCCCGATGGTGATCACGAGGCACTTGCACGCCGGGTTCGCCTGGTAGTCGCCGAACGAGATGCTGGTGTCCCAGCTGAGCTGCGTCGAGTCGGTCTGCGACGGGCTGAGCCGATAGCCGGAGAGCCCGCCGACGTTCGGCATCGTCTGGCCGATCTGGTGGCCGTACGGACCGGCGGGATACACCGGCGCCGGCGGCGTGGTCATGTCCGGCAGGTCGCCATTGCCGTTCGGATTGCCGTTGCCGTTCGGGTCGCCGTTGCCGTTCGGGTTGCCGTTTCCGTTCGGGTCGCCGTTGTAGTCGCGCGTGTTGCCCCCGCAGCCGACCACCAACGACAACAACGCAATCATCGCCACGCGCATGGTTTCTCCCCTTGGCCGCGCATCCTGCCTCGCCGCGCCCGGTTTGGCAATACTACGGCGCTCGGGTTAACGTCTGTCCATGCGCAAAGTCGAGTGGATGATTTTTTTCGCCGCGCTCGCCGGTTGCTCGAGCGGGCCGCCCGCTCAGATGAAGAACCCGCTGGCGATCGACTTCGACACCGCCACGTACACCGTGCAGTCGGGCGAGGAGAAGCGCTACTTCTGCTTCACCACGCGCCTGCCCGCGGACAAGGATCCGTTCATCACCGAGATCACGCCGACGTACGGCAAGGCGACGCATCACCTCGGTGTCTACTACACGCTCGCCGACGAGCCCGACGGCGTGTTCGACTGCCCCGAGTTGGTGCGCCAGACGTGGGTGCCTTTATATGGAGGCGGAATCCAGAGCGGCACGGTCAAGACGCCCGACGGCGCGGCGTTCCCGCTCAAGCGCAATCAGCAGATCCTGGTGCAGCTGCACCTGTTGAACTCGTCGCCGAACGCGGTCACCGACAAGGCGTCGATCCACCTGCTCACCACCGACGCGGCCAATCCGACGCCGGCGGGGATCTTCGGCATGAGCGACACTCAGATCGCGCTCGCGCCCGGCGCCGGCGACGTGACGATGGACTGCCCGATCTCGCACCCGATGAACGTGTTCGGCGTGTTCGGGCACATGCACCAGCTCGGCACGCACATCGAGCTGAGCAAGGTCGGCGGCCCGGTGATCTACGGCGAGGACTGGAACTTCAATGATCAGCCGACGACCGCGATGACGTTTGCGCTGGCCAAGGGCGACTCGGTGCACCTGCACTGCCAATACGACAACACGACTTCGGGCATGGTTACGTACGGCGAAAGCTCGTTCAACGAGATGTGCGCGTTCGTGCTTTATTACTCGCCTTATCCCGGCCTCGACGGCTGCCAGAAATAATGGCCTGGAAGAAGGCGTCCGAGGAGCTGAAGGCGCTGTTCGATCGCGCGCTGCCGGGGCACGCCGAGTTGGAGCGGCGGCAGATGTTCGGTTATCCGGCGGCGTTCGTGAACGGCAACATGATGGCCGGGCTGCACGAGGAGCGCATGGTGCTGCGGCTCTCCGACGAAGATCGGGCGGCGCTGCCGGGCGCGAAGCCGTTCGAGCCGATGAAGGGGCGGCCGATGCGCGAGTACGTGGTGGTGCCGCCGGCGCTGCTCGCCGAGCTGCCCGCGCTGCGCGGCTGGACCGAGAAGGCGTTCCGTTACGCCGCCAGCCTCGCGCCGAAAGCAAAAAAGCCGGCAAAACGAGCGGCAAAGAAAACGTCAAAAAAGCCGGCAAAGAAAACGTCAAAGTAAACGTCAAAATAGCCGGCAAAGTAACCGGCAATCTTCAGCGCAAAAGAAACGTCAAAGCGCGCCTCAGTGGATGTGCAGCGCGCCGAGCGCTTGAATGGCGCCGACCAGCGCCACCGTCGTGGCCGCCGCCACCACGCTCTTGGCCGCGGTGCTCATGTAGACCGCCGCGCCGGCGATCACCAGCGCCACGCCGAGCACCAGCCCGAGCGGCACGCGCCCGAGGCTGAAGTGCACCAGCCCGAACGCGCTCGCCACCTCGAACCCGGCGACCACCAGCGCAGCGACGGGAAACGCGATCGGCCGATGCTGCGCCAGCATCACCAGCGAGGCCACCAGCGCGAGACATGCGAGCAACGTGGGGAGCGTCATGGCCGCCATTATCGCCGGCTCCGCGCCCGCGCGCGAATTGACGCCAGGCGGGCGCGCGCCGTAGCTTGGAAGTCTTGGCGCCGATCACGCGACGCGGCTTCTTGCAGTGGGTGGGCGCGGGCACCGCGGTGGTGCTGCTGCCGCCCGGCTGCTCGAGCCGCGCGGGCGGCTTTCTCACCGACGGCGAGCGGCGCGCGCTGGCGGCGCTGGCCGACGGCATCTTGCCGCCCGACGACACGCCCGGCGGCGCGGCGCTCGGCGCGGTCGAGTACGTCGAGGGGCTGCTCACCGCGTTCGATCGCGCGGTGCCGGCGGTGTTCCTCGGCGGGCCGTACTCGGGGCGCCAGCCGTTCGCCGCCGCCGACGGAACGCCATCGACGACGTTCCCGCCCAACAGCTTCGTCGTGCTGCAGCCGCTCGACCGCGTTGCCGCGCGCGCGTGGAAGCTGCGCCTCTACGGCTCGACGGGCGTGAGCGGCGGCGGGCCCAACGACGCGGTGCTCGGCCCGATCGTCGGCTTGCGCGATCAGATCCGCCTGGGGATCGCCGACGCGCAGAAGATGGCGATGAAGCCGCTCGCCGAGCTCGACGCCGCGGCGATGGCGCAGCTCATCGGCCAGCTCGACGCCGACTTTCGCGACGCGCTGATCTCGCTGGTGTCGGAGGCGGCGTTCGGCGCGCCCGAGTACGGCGGCAATCCCGCGGGCGCCGGCTGGAAGCTGGCGCGCTTCGAAGGCGACAGCCAGCCGCTCGGCTACAGCCAGTTCGACGCCACGACCAACACGTATCGCGAGCGCGCCGACGCGCCGATCTCGACGGCGAATCCCGGCGCCGATCCCGAGCCGCTCGACGACACGACGCGCGCCTTCCTCACCCAGGTGGTCACCGTGCTCGGCGGCAAGACGTTCCCATGAGCGCCAATACGGATCCGGTCGGCAACCAGTCGCTCGATCGATTCGACACCATCGTGATCGGCTCGGGCGCGGGCGGCGGCGCGGTGGCGCACGTGCTCACCAAGGGCGGGCAGAAAGTCCTGGTGCTCGAGGCCGGGCCGAATTGGTTTCGCGGGCTCGACGATCCGCAGGACCAGCCGATCACGGTGTTCGCCAACGACGAGATCAAGCTCGGCTCGCGAAACTTCATCGTGCCCGACCCGCGCGTCGAGCCGCGCACGTGGCGCACGTCGGAGGCGGACGGCGATCGCAGCTTCACCGGCGACGTGAACCCGCTGCCGAAGACGGTCGGCGGCGGCGCGGCGCACGCCGATCTCAAGATGCCGCGCTTCGTGCCGAGCGACTTCAAGCTCGGCACGCTGCTCGGCGCGATCCCGGGCGCGACGTTCGCCGACTGGCCCGTCGACTACGCGGCGCTCGAGCCGTTCTATTTCTACGCCGAAAAAATCGTCGGCGTGCAGGGGAGAGCGGGCTCGTCGCCGATGGAGGGGCCGCGCTCGGGCGACTACCCGATGCCGCCGGGCACAGCGATGTACGCGTCGACGCGCGTCGCGGCCGGGCTCACCAAGCTCGGCTACACGCCGTTTCCGTATCCGACGGCGGTGAACTCGCGGCCGTACGACGGGCGCCCGCCGTGCGTCGACTGCGGCTTCTGCTCGGGCTTCGGCTGCCCGTCGAATGCCAAGGGCTCGCCGCCGGTGACCACGCTGCGCCGCGCGCTGCTGACGGGCAACTGCCTGCTGCTCCCGGGCACGCGCGCGACGCGTCTATTAATGAGCGCGTCCAACAACGCGGTCACCGGCGTCGAGGCGATCGGCCCCGACGGCGCGAAGGCCACCTTCACCGCCGATCGCTACGTGCTCGCCGCCAGCCCGATCGAAGACGCGCGGTTGTTGCTGCTATCCAATCCCGGCGGCCCCGGCGTCGGCAACTCGAGCGGGCAGGTCGGCCGCAACCTGACGTTCCATCTGCAGACGGTGGCGTTCGGCATCTTCGAGGAGCGGCTGCACGGCCATCGCGGGCGCGCCGTCGACACCGGCTTCGCCGATTTTCGCGGCGTGCCGGGCGATCCGACGCGGCCGCTCGGCGGCATCGTCGAGATCTCGGCGGGCGAGGGGCCGGTGGCCGAGACCGCGTTCTACGCGCAGATCATGCGGGTCATCGGCTTCGACGGGCCGCGGCTCAAGCGGCTGATGCGGCAGAGCCCGGGCCGCGACCGCGCGGTGGTGCTGGTGATGCAAGCCGAGGACGCGCCGCAGGCGTCGAACCGCGTCGACCTCGATCCGGCGGTGCGCGATCTCGACGGGCTGCCGGTCGCGCGCGTGACGTACCAGAACCACGCGTTCGAGCTGGGCGCGCGTGATTTCTATTCGCCGAAGCTGATCGACATCCTCGGCGCATCGGGCGCGCGCTGGGCGGCCATCGGCCCGCAGGATCAGATCCCGCAATCGGCGCACGTCATGGGCACGCTGCGCTTCGGCGCCGACGCGTCGGCCAGCGTGTGCGATCCCGACGGCCGCTTCCACGACGTCGGCAACCTCTACGCCGCCGACGGCTCGCTGTTCCCCACCTCCTCCGGCTTCAACCCGACGCTCACCATCATCGCCCTCGCCCTGCGCGTCGCCGGCGCGATCCTGTTCCCCGGCGCTCCCGAAAAAGCGCTCGGCTGATCAGCTGGCGATCGCCTCGGCGAACGCTTTTACCGCCTGCGCGAACTCCGGCGGCGACGGGTCGTCGAGCAGCGGGCGCTGCCGGTCGCGCCTGGCCAGCTCCTTGGCCCGATTAAACGCTCGCACGGCGCGCAGCAGCTCGGCGGTCGCTCGCGCAATTCTCTGTTTGCGATCGGCGTCCATGAATCCAATATACTGAACAAACGGTCAGTCGTCAAGTTTACCGGCAGATCGAGTACAAGAGCCGACGAGCAGCCCCCGGCCCGGGTGGCGGAATGGCAGACGCAGAGGACTCAAAATCCTTCGCCGTAAAAAGCGTGCGGGTTCGACTCCCGCCCCGGGCACCCGCGGTCACCGCCGCCGCTCGTCAGGCGCTTTGCGCGCGCGGGATCAGGCACGCGGCGCCTTCGGCCAGCCCGTCGCTCTCGACGAGGAAGGCGCGGTTGAAGCGGGCGCGAAAGTTTTCCCACGCGATCGACGTGGTCAGCTCGACCAGCTGCGCGTCGGAGAAATTTTTCCGCAGCGTGGCGAACAGCTCGTCGGAGACGTCGGCGGGCGTGCGCGTCATCGCCTCGGCGTAGGCGAGCGCGGCGCGTTCGAGCGCGTCGAACCGATCGCTCGCCGGCCAATCGGCGAGCGCGTGCAGCTTCTCGAGCGGAATCCCCTGCGCGCCGCCCACGGCGACGCCGATGTCGATTCAATGCGGGCAGCCGGCCACCATCGCCACGCGCACGCTGGTCAGCGTCTTGAGCCGCTCGTCGACCAGCCGGCTCGAGAGCGCCGCCGCCTCCATCATCGACTTGCCGAACAGGAGGCGCGGGTGGTGCGCCGCCACGCGCATCGACGTGAGCGTGGTGCCGACCTTGCGGCGCGTGAACCAATAGACCAGCCGCACGAACAGCCCGGCGAAAAATCCCAGCTTGCGCGGCTCGGCTCCTTCGATGCGCGGCATCAGCTCCTCCTCGCGAGCGCGAACGCTCCCAGCGCGGCGCCCAGCGCGTCGACGGGCGCCGCCAGATAGGCGGTGACTTGAAACGGCAGCCGCCACGCGCCCGGCGGCAGGTGCGCCACGTGATCGGGCGAGACGGCGATGAAGTGGTGGTGGGTGGCGAACGCCAGCGAGCCGATCATCGACGCGGCGAGCACGCCCATCCCGGCGCGCGCGCGGCCGCGCTGGAGCAGCAGCGCGGCGGCGAGCGGCCCGAGGTAGATGAACGCGGCGATGAACGCGCCCTCCGCCGGCGACGGCCACAGCCCGAGCTGCGCGTGCGCCACGCCGTGCACCGCCACCACCGCCAGGTGCGCCCAGATGACCGCCAGCGCCGCGCGTCTCATACCGATTGGACGAGGCGGCGGGGCGATTCGTGACAACTTTCGGCGCGCGGCCTATGATTGACTGTGAATTGACTCTCAGATGAATATTGATTGACATGGGGTTGACTCCGGCTTGCCGGGCCCCTAGACTTGTCTTCGAGAGGTGGTGACCGCCATGCAGCACGCCAGGCAGACGTTGGGTGCGTCCCTGCGCAAGTTCACCGACGGGCTCGGCCGCTACGACGCGGTCAAGCTGGCGCAAGCGCTCGACTGGGAGCAGCGCGAGATCGCCCGCTTCCTCGACAAGGACCCGTCGGCGATCTCGAAGAACCCGGCCTCGCCGGGGTACCAGGAGCCGCTCGCCCGCCTGGTGGCGCTGTTCGAGCGGCTGATCGAGCTGTCGGGCGGCGACGGCGCGGCGGCGGTGGCGTGGATGCGCACGCCCATCCTGGCGCTCGACAACGCGTCACCGAAGGAGTTCCTGCTCGCCGGCGAGCTCGAGGTCATCGAGAACCTGGTCGGCGAATACGAATCTGGATTCGCCCTGTAAACGGCGCGAAGATCGGCCCGATGCTGACCGGGCCCCCGCTCCTCGAAGCGCTCACCCATCGCGTGACGTCGCGGCCGGTGCCGGCGATGTTCTTCCGCGGTACGCCGCTGGCGTACGCCGCCGATCCGCTCGGGCGAAACCGCGGGCGCTCGTCGCCGATCGCGGCGGGGCGCTTCAACCTGCTCGGCGGCACGCGCGTGCTCTACCTCGGCGAGACGCACCAGACGTGCGCCGCCGAGTCGCAGGCGGTGGGCGGCGCGTCGTTCGCCATCGCCATCATTCCCGTGCAGGTGCGGCTGCAGGCGGTGATCGATCTGCGCGACGCCGAGACGCTCGACGTGCTAGAGCTCGAACCGCGCGAGCTGGCGCTCAACTTTCGCTTGAGCCGGCAGCCGACGCCGACGCAGCTCCTCGGCGAGGCGTGCGCCGAGTGCGGCGCGATCGACGGCATCTTCTACGCGTCGCTGACGCCGGCAGGCGGGCTGTGCCTGGCGGTGCTCGAGAGCAACCTGCGCGCGGGCGTCACGTCGCTGGTGGTGAGCGACCTGCGCACCAAGCTCGCCGATCAGCTCCCGTAGCGCTAGCGGTCGCGCCCGTGCTCGGCGCGGATGGAGCCGAACAGGCCGTCGGCCTCTCCGAACGGGCCGGCGGTGAAGAACAGCGTGTGGCGCGGGCCGGCGGCGCCGCCGTTTCCGAACTCGATCGACCACAGCCCGTCGACGGCGATCACCGCGCCGCGCTCGTCGCGCAGCGCGCCCTCGTGGCGGAGCGGGCCGCGCGCGCGAAACTCGTACGCGTTGATCACGCCGTCGCCGAAGTTGCCGATCAACAAGTCGTCCGAGAAGCGACCGAAGCGATCGGGCGCGCGCGCGACGCCCCACGGCGAGTCGAGCGCGCCGCCCGAGGCGACGCGGCGGAGCAGCACGCCCTCGGCGTCGAACTCGTCGACGAAGCCGTGGCCGGGCCCCTTGACGTCGTCGTGCGCGTCGGCGTCCTGCAGCGCGTAGGTGACGAACAGCCGCCCGCCGATGTTGTGGATGCCGAAGGGCGCGTAGCCGTCGGGCAGATCGTCGTCGACGAAGCGCCCGTGCGTGCACACGGCGTCGAAGTTTTCATCGAACACGTCGATCTTGTTGTTGTGAAAATCGGTGGCGTACAGACGCGGCTCTCCGTGGTGCGTGCGCGCCAGCGCCAGCCCTTTGTAGACCGCGTCGTCGGCGGAGTTGTCGACGGCGAGCTGCGCCTGCGTCGACGGCGCGGGCGGCGGCACCGCCGGGCTCCAGCCCGAGATCGTGCCGTCCTCCGACGCGAAGATGAACAGCGCCGAGCCGACGTGTCCCTGGTCGTCGCTGACCCAGAATTTCCCGGTGTCGTTGAACACCAACCCCGTCGGTGACGCCGGTCCGTTCGCGCCCGGCACCGACACCACCAGCAGCTGCGGCGCGCCGTCGTCGTCGTAGAGCGTCGACAGGCCGGTGCCGTTGTCGGCCACCCACCACGGCCCGGTCGGGCTCGCCGCCAGGCCCCACGCGTTCTTCAGGTTCGGATCGGTGTGCGGCGCGGGCAGCACCGTCGGATCATCCGACGTCAGATCGCGCCGCTCGTAGTGGCCGGCGCGCGCCACGCCGCACGCGAGCAGCGGCGGCAGGATCAGGGCCACGACACGGGAGCTCCGCATGTTCACCTCCACGAGGGAACTCGGCGCGGAGCGCGCGCGCGCCCATTCGGTCGCCGCTGCATTCGGCGCTGGAACCGAGCGCCGCTCTGCTATCGTGCGCGCATGAAGCTCGCCGACAAAGTCGTGGTCGTCACCGGGGGAGGCGCCGGCATCGGGCGCGCCATGGTGCGGCGTTTTGCCGCAGAGAAGCCGCGCGCGCTCGTGGTCGCCGATCGCGATCCGGCCGCCGCCGAAGCCGTGGCGCGCGAAGTCGGCGGCGTGGCCGTCGCGTGCGACGTGTCGCGCGAGGCGGAGATCGTGGCGCTGGTCGCGCGCGCGAAAGAGGCGCACGGGGCGATCGATCTCTTCTGCTCGAACGCCGGCATCTCGGTGAGCGGCGGAGTCGAGGCGCCCGACGAGGAGTGGCGCCGCATCTTCGACGTCAACGTGATGGCGCACGTCTGGGCGGCGCGCGCGCTCCTGCCCGACATGCTGGCGCGCGGCTCGGGCTACCTGCTCAACACCGCGTCGGCGGCGGGGCTGCTGTCGATGGTGGGCGCGGCGCCGTACGCGGTCACCAAGCACGCGGCGGTGGCGCTCGCCGAGTGGCTGGCGATGACGTACGGCGATCGCGGCGTGCGCGTGTCGTGCCTGTGCCCGCTCTACGTCAACACCGAGCTCTTGCGCGGCGCGCTCTCCGACGCCGCCGGCGCGAGCATCCGCGCGACCGGCACCGTGATCGAGCCCGAGCAGGTCGCCGACGCGGTGGTGGCGGGCCTCGACGCCGAGCGCTTTTTGATCCTGCCGCACCCGGAGGTCGCGACGTACTTTCAGCGCAAGGCGGGCGACTACGATCGCTGGCTCGGCTCGATGCGCAAGCTGCAGTCGACGCGCTGATCGATCCGCGCGCGCCGCCCGCTCGTATCGTGCCAGGAGGTGCGCATGCCCCACTTGCACGAGAGCCTGCTGCGCGACGCGTACGCGGCGTTCGCGCGCGGCGACATTCCGGCGTTCATCGCGATGTGCACGCCCGACGTCGTATTCCGCGTCCCCGGGCAGAATCGCCTGTCGGGCACGCACGACCTGAATCGGTTCCTCGCGGTGCTCGGTCCGGCGATGGCGGCGACGGGAAATTCGTTTCGCGAGGAGGTGCTGGCGCTGTTCGCCGGCGACGCGCGCGGCGTGGTGGTGCTGGTGCAGCAGCTCGAGCGCGACGGCCGCAACTACCGCTGGCAGTGCGTGCACGAGTGGCGCATCCGTGACGGCAAGCTGGCCGAGTTCGTCGAGTACACCCACGACGAGACGACGTTCAACGCGGCGTGGGGGCGAGGCTAGCGAGCTTTCGTCAGCGGCGCGCGCGACGGCGGGCGAGCGCGAGGGCGAGCGCCGCGAACCAGAGCGCGGCGAGCGGCTGCGGCGCGCGCGCGCCGGCGAACGTGCAGCCGCCCGGCGTGGTGGTCACCGTGATCGATCCCGGCGTCACGTCGGGCACGCAGTTCGCCAACGGATCGCCCGTCGAGTGGAAGCCGCTCTCGCAGTCGCACGTGTAGCTGCCGACGGTGTTGTTGCACGTGCCGCGGCCGCACGGATTGCCGCCCAACAAACATTCGTCGATGTCGACGCAGCTCGAGCCGTCGAAGCGCCAGCCCGCGCTGCACTTGCACGAGTAGCCGAGCAGCGGCGGCGAGGCCGGCACGCAGGTGCCGTGGGGATCGCCGCGATCGATGCAGTGGTTCACCTCGCACGACGGCGGCTTGACCACGCAGGCCGAGCCGTCCTCGGTCACGATGTAGCCGGGGTTGTTGCACACGCACGTGTGCGCCAGCGACGGCGGCGGATCGACGTCGCACACGTTGCCCGGCTTGTCGACCAGGCACTGGCCCTGCGCGATCGGATCGCACACCGTCGGGTGGAAGCAGTGCGGAGTGGTGCCGCCCGTCGAGACGTAGCCCGGGCTGCACGTGCACGTGTAGCCGCCGCCGAGCGGAACGTTGGTGCACGTGCCGAGACCGCCGCCGCACGGGTTGCCGCTCGCGCACTCGTTGACGTCGACGCAGGTGTTGAAGCTGTTGACCACCGCCTGCCTCCAGAACTGCGAGTTCGAGCAGGCGCAGGTGTAGCCGGTGTTCGCGCCGGTCGAGTTGGTGCACGTCGAGCCCGTGTCGCCGCCGTCGCGGCAGTGGTTGGGGCTGCAGTAGTCGATGTGCACGCAGCCCGGCCCGCTGTCGGCGGAGCCGGGGCCCGGGATGTACGCCGGGTTGCCGCAGGCGCAGTGATAGGTGATCGAAGGCGGCGCCTCGTCGACGCACGCGTTGCCGGCGATGGTGGTGGTGCAGTCGGCGAGCGCGTTGGCGGTGCACGCGTTGTAGTTCACGCACGTGGGGAGCACGCCGCCGGTGGAGACGAAGCCGGCGCTGCAGCCGCACGTCCAGCCGCCGCTGCCGACGACGGTGCAGGTCGCCGTCGCTTCGCCGTTCTGGTTGCACGGATTGGAGGCGCCGCTGCACTGGCTCACGCAGGTGGCGCCGATGAAGTTGAAGCCGCTGTCGCAGGTGCAGGTGTGGCCGATGTTCGGCGCGACCGCGTCGTGGCACGCGACGCTCGCGCCGGTGTCGCCGCCGTCGCCGCAGTGGTTGGGGCTGCAGCCGTTGGCGTCGGTGCACGAGGTGGTGCCGGTGCCGGCGTACGCGGCGTTGTTGCACGAGCAGGTGTAGCTCAGCGACGGCGGCGCGAGGTCGTTGCAGACGTTCCCCGACGCCTGGCCGGCGGTGCAGGTGCCGCCCGTCGACGGGCAGGTGGTGACGCACGCGGCGTTTCCGCCGCCGGCGGTGCAGGCGTTGAAGTCGACGCAGTTGGGCTGCGCGCCGCCGCTCGAGACGTAGCCGGCGTTGCACGCGCACGTCCACGTCGCGCCGGACACCGTGCACGTGCCGTGGCCGCACGGATCGTTCACCGTGCCGCTGGTCGCGGGGCTGCACGCGTCGACGCAGGCGGCGCTCGAGGTGCCCTGGTTCGACGCGATGAAGCCGGCGGTGCAGGTGCACGTGTGGCCGGTGTTGGGCGCGACGGCGTCGGTGCACGTGGCGGCGGCGTCGCCGTTCGAGGCGCACGGGTTGCCGGCGCACTCGTTGCGATCGCTGCACGCCGTCGAGCCGGTGCCGGTATAGGCGGCGTTGGTGCACGTGCAGGTGTAGCTCGTCGATGGAGGCGGGAGGTCGTTGCAGCCGTTGCCCGACGGCTGGCCGGAGGTGCAGGTGCCGCCCGTCGACGGACAGGTGACGACGCACGCGGCGTTTCCGCCGCCCGACGTGCACGCGTTGAAGTTCACGCACGACGGCGTGACGCCGCCCGACGACGCGTAGCCCGACGAGCAGCTGCACGTCCAGCCGCCGGTGCCGACGACGGTGCAGCTCGAGCCGGCGTCGCCGTTGACGTTGCACGGGTTCGATCCCGCGCGGCACTGGCTCACGCAGGTCGCGCCGTTGAACATGAAGCCGGTGTTGCAGGTGCAGCTATAGCCGGTGTTGGGCGCGACCGCGTCGGTGCAGCTCGCGCTGGTGTCGCCGCCGGTGGCGCACGGATTCCCGACGCACGCGTTGAAGTCGGTGCACGACGTGGTGCCGGTGCCGGTGTACGCGGGGTTGTTGCAGGTGCAGGTGTACGTCAGCGACGGCGGGCCGCTGTCGTTGCAGGTGTTGCCCGACGGCGCGCCGCTGGTGCAGCTGCCGCCCGTCGACGGGCAGGTGACCACGCACGCGCTCCTCGCCGCCGCGGTGCAGGTGGTGCAGGTGGTGCCGGTGTCGAGGAAGCCGGCCTTGCACGTCCAGCTGAAGTTGAGCGTGCCCGAGTGCGTGAGCGCCTGCGCGTGCCCGTTGACCGACTCGGTGTTGCGAATGCGCCAGCCGCCGGTCGCGACGCCGCCGTCGATGAACGCCTGGAGGTCGGTGCACAGCGCCGGCTGGCTCGAGCAGTTGGTGCCGCCGCCGCCCGAGTCCCAGCTCAGCGTCGAGCCGTTGAGCGCGCTCGACACCGCCGAGCCGCTCACCGATGCGCCGGCGGTCCATCCCGTCGAGCAGTCGGAGGTGTTCCAGGTGGCGCCGTGCTGGGTCACGGTGGCGCAG
>DASREC010000422.1:0-9114 GCA_035652295.1 Polyangia bacterium | reverse complement strand
TCATCGCCAAACAGATCCTGAGGCTCTGACGATGAACTTCGACCTCACGGAAGATCAGCAGCTGCTCGTCGAGACCGCGGCCAGCTTCGTCAAGAAGCAGTCGCCGGTGTCGCGCTTTCGCGGGCTGCGCGAAGACGCGCTCGGCTATTCGCGCGCGGTGTGGCGGCAGCTCTGCGAGTTCGGTTGGCTCGGGGCGGCGTTTCCCGAGTCGGTGGGCGGCGCGGGCGGCAGCTTCGTCGACGCGATGCTGATCCTCGAGCAGCTCGGCGCCGCGCTGGTGCCGGAGCCGTTCACGTCGGCGCTGGTGTCGGGCCGGGCGCTCCTGCGCGCAGGCTCCGTCGAGCAGCAGCGGCGCTGGCTCGAGCCGCTGCTCTCGGGCGGCGCGACGCTGGCGCTGGCGTACGCCGAGCGCAACACGCGCTACGCGATCGACGACGTCGGGCTGCGCGCCGAGCGCGCGGGCGGCGCGTATCGATTGACCGGCGCCAAGCGCTTCGTGCTCGACGGCCACGCCGCCGACGCGTTCGTGGTCTCGGCGCGCAGCCAGGCCGGGCTGTCGCTGTTCGTCGTCGACCGCGAGACGCCGGGGCTGACGGTCGAGGCGGTGAAGACGATGGACGGCCACCGCGCGGCGATGCTGACGTTCCGCGACGCCGAGGTCGCCGGCGATCGGCTGCTCGGCGCCGAGGGCTCGGGCCTGAGCGCGCTCGCCGAGGCGGTCGACGTCGGCGCGGCGGCGGCGTGCGCCGAAGGCGTCGGCATCATGCGCACCGTCTTGGCGATGACCACCGAGTACCTGCGGACGCGCGAGCAGTTCGGCGTCAAGATCGGCACGTTCCAGGCGCTGCAGCACCGCGCGGTCGACATGTTCGTCGAGACCGAGCTGTGCCGCTCGACGGCGATCCTGGCCGCGATCAAGATCGACGACCCCGACGAGGCCGAGCGCGAGAGCGCGGTCTCCGCCGCCAAGGTGCAGCTCGCGATGGGCGGCAAGCTGGTCACGCAGCAGGCGATCCAGCTCCACGGCGGCATCGGCATCACCGACGAGCACGACGTGGGCCTCTACTTCAAGCGCATGCAGGTGCTCAACAGCATCTTCGGCGACGAAGAGCACCACTTGCACCGCTTCGCCGCCCTCCCCGCCTTCACCGCCACGCAACGCGACTCCTGAGCTTCGTCAACGCGCGTCGGCCGTCAGGCCGAGCTTCTTGAGCAGCGCGATCAGCGTCTCCCGCTCGGCGCGCGTCAAGCCGCCCGCGGCGGCGTCGAGGTCGACCTTGTGCTTGTTGAAGATGCGCGTGATGAGCGCGCGGCCGCTGCGCGTCAGCGCCACCTTCTTGGCGCGCCGATCGCCGGCGTCGGCGGAGCGCTCGACGAGGCCGCGCGCCTCGAGCCGGTCGATGGCGGTGGTGATGCTGCCGCTGGTGAGCCGGATGCGCCGGCCGATCTCGTTGATCAGCATCGGCCCCTTGTGCAGCAGCGCCTCGAGGACGCCGAAGTCCGAGAGGCCGATGTCGTGCGCGGCGATGCTGCGCTGCGCGTGCCGCGCCATCGATCGGTGCGCCTTCATCAGCACCAGCCACAGGTGCGTCCCGGAGCTATCGGCCATCGTCACCTCGCCGCCGGCGCCGAGCGTCCCGCGCGTTCAGCCGGCGAGCAGCTTCGGCCAGTCCTGCGCGCGCGCCCACGCCTCGAACGAGAGCCACGGCACCTCGGGAAAGTCGCGGCGCAGCGCCGCGCGATCGGCGGAGTAGCCTGTCGTCTCGAACCACTCGTACATCTTGACACTGTCCTCGCCCATCGCGCCGCGAATCATCTCCATCGGCACCTGGACGTAGGAGAGCGGACGGCCCGTCACCTTCGACAGGATGGCGGCCTCCTCCTCGCCGCTGAGCTCGTCGCCGGCGAGGTTGTAGCGCTTGCCGGCGTAGCGCGCGCGGTTCTCGAGCGCAGCGACCGCGGCGCCGGCGATGTCGCTGACCGCCACCTGCATCAGGCGGCGCGCCGGCGCCAGCGGCGATCCGTAGACGCCCTGGCGCAGCTGCGCGAGGCCGAAGAACGCGTTCTCCATGAAGTAGACCGGGGCGACGATCGCGGCTTCGATCCCGCGCGCGCGAAGGTGCTCCTCGACGAGAAACTTGCTGTCGAAGTGCGGGACGCCGGTGCGGCGGTCGGCGTTGGCGACGGACGAGTAGACGAGCCAGGCGCCGGCGGCCGCGGCGGCGTCGGCGGCGAGGATGCTCTGGCGCGTCTCGGCCTCGGGGCCGCGCTCGTACGGCGTGGCGACGGAGAACATCGCCGCCATGCCGGCGAGCGCGCGGTCGACCGAGGCGCGGTCCTCGAGGTTGCCTTGCGCCAGCTCGACGCCGAGGGCGGCGAGCGCCTGCGCCGCCTTCGAGGCGACGTCGCGCGTGAGGGCGCGGACGCGATGCCCCCGCTTGACGAGCAGCCGGGCGACCGCTCCGCCCTGGGTTCCGGTGGCGCCGGTCACGAGTATGTCGAGTGGCTTGGCCATGAGGTCCTTCTAGCGTTAACTTGACGTCAAGACACTTGACGTCAAGTGACAAACGGCTAACTTCTCACCGCACACGCGGAGGAACGACATGAAGACCATGCAGATCGATCGGTTCGGCGGCCCCGAGGTCCTGCACGCGGCGGAGGCGCCCGAGCCGCACGCGGGCCGCGGCCAGGTGCGCGTGCGCGTGCGCGCGATCGGCGTGAACCGGTTCGACGCCGCGGTGCGCGCGGGCGCGCTGGAGGCGATGTTTCCCACGCCGCTGCCGGCGGTGCTCGGCATCGAGCTCGCCGGGGTCGTCGACGAGGTCGGCGCCGGCGTGAGCGAGCTCGCCGCGGGCGACGAGGTCTTCGGCCTGGCCAACCGCGGCGCCTACGCCGAGCTGGCGGTCACCACGCTCGCGGTCGAGAAGCCCAAGGAACTCTCGTGGGAGCTGGCCGCCTCGCTGGCGGTCGCCGGCGAGACCGCCGCCCGCGTGCTCGACGCGCTGGCGGTCGAGCGCGGCGAGACGCTGCTGGTCCACGGCGGCGCCGGCGCCGTGGGCCGCGTCGCCGTGCAATGGGCGCGCTTGCGCGGCGCGCAGGTGATCGCCACCGGCAGCGCGGCCAACCAGGCGCTCATCGCCTCGCTCGGCGCCACGCCGGTGGTGTACGGCGACGGCTTGGTCGCGCGCGTGCGCGCGCTCGGCACGCGCGTCGACGCCGTCTTCGACGCCGCGGGCAAGGGCGCGCTGCCCGACTCGATCGAGCTGCGCGGCGGCAAGACGCGCATCATCACCATCGCCGATCCGGCCGCGCGCCAGCTGGGGATCCCGTTTTCGTCGGGCACTCCCGAGATGGGCAAGGTCGCCGCCTTGCGGACCGTGGCCGAGCTGGCGGCGAGCGGCAAGCTGACGGTCGCCGTCGCCGAGGTGTTGCCGCTGGCGGAGGCCGCGCGGGCGCACGCGCTCGTCGAGCAGAGCCACGCGCCGGGCAAGATCGTGCTCACCGTCTAGACCGCCTCGCCGCTCTCGCCGCCGCCAGGAACGCGACGGCGGCGGCGGAGATTCCGTCCGCGCGGTAGGCCAGGGCGATCGGCATGCGTGGCAGCGCCGGTTTGAGCGGGCGAATGACCAAACGCTTGCCCGCGATGAGCGACCTGACTTGAATGAGGAGCACTACGCCGCGTCCGGCTTCGACGGCCGCGAGGAGACTCGCGAAGCTGTCGTACTCCTCGACGAGGTTGGGCGAGCGCGTGTACGGCGCGAGGATCTGGAGCAAGGCGGCGTGAGCCTCGGGATACTCGTTACGGGAACGCCCGACGATGGGCTCACGGGCCACGTCACCGAGACGCACCTCCCGCAGCCGCGCAAACCGGTGCTTGCTGCTCACGGCTACGCCGATCGGCCAGGCGCCGAGATTCTCGACGGTCAGTCCGTCGAAGTCGCGCGGCGAGAGCGGGACGGCGACCGCGACGTCCAAGGTTCGGCTTCGCAGCCCGCGCAAGATCCCCTGGCTCGTCATCTCTCGAAGATCGACGCTGACGTGCGGATGCGTCCGCGAGAACGATCGCAACGCGGGACGGAGGAGGTCGATCGTCCCCGACGCATGGCCCACGCGCAGCCTGCCGCGCTTGCCGCGCGCGACCGCCTTGACCCGCTCGACCGCCTCGTCGGCGCGCTGGAGGACGACGCGCGCGTCGGCGAGGAACGTCTCGCCGGCTTCCGTGAGGCGCACGCCGTTGGCGCTGCGATCGAAGAGGCTCAGCCCGAGCTCTCGCTCGAGGTCGCGCATCTGCCGGCTCAGCGGCGGCTGCGAGATGTGGAGACGCCTCGCCGCTCGCGTGACGTTCTCTTCTTCAGCGACGGTGACGAAGTAACGAAGGTGCCGGAGCTCCATGTCCGTCGCAGCATACCCATTGGGTATGACCCGCGCACCACCAAAGTGTTGGCGGTGAATCGGCGTTCGATATCACCCTTGCACCGCGATGACTCATTCTCGGCTGGCCGATATTCTCGACGAGACGGCCGCCCACCTGATTGCGGGCGTCGAGGCTGCCGTCACCGCGGCCCCTACGGATGCGGCCGCGCACCGAACCGTCGACCGTCTGCGCGCGCTCGTGCGCGGGCTCATCGATCAGCTGCGCGCGGCTCGGCTCGACGGAACGGCGCAGCTCGCGGGCCTGGCGATCCAGTACGACGTCGCGCCGTTCCTGACCGCCGCTCGCGCGCTCAAGGAATCGGTGTACGCGCTGATCGACGAGCGGCAGCTTGCGGCCACGCCGCGCGAGATGCGCATCGTCGGCGAGTGGTTCGCGGCGGTGACCGAGTCTGCGCTGCTCGCGGATCGCAAGAAGGCGGAGGCGCGTCTTCAGCTCCTGTCGAAGCTCGGCGAGCTCGCCGAGACGATGGAGTACAAGCGCGTCCTCGAAGCCGTCGCGCACCTGTCCATCCCGGAGTTGGCGGACTGGTGCATCATCGATGTGTTCGAGAACGGCGTGCTGCGGCACGCGACGGTCGCTCACCGCGATCCGGCAAAGGCCGACCTGGCCAGTGAGGTGCTGCGTTTCCCAGCGCAGCTCCACACGCAGCCGTTCGCGGAACACGTGCTGGCAGGAAACTCGTTTCACGTGCCCGACCTCAAGGAGGCCATGAAGAGGGTCGACCCGAAGTTCGCCGCCATTCTGCGGGAGGTGGGTGCGCGCTCGTGTCTGCTGGTCCCGTTTCTCGTGATGGGGAAGGCCGTCGCGCTTGCCGTATTCATCCTCACGCCGGAGTCGGGACGGAGCTACGACGCGGACGACCTGGCCTTGGCGGAGGAGATGGCGCGGCGCGCGGGACAGATCATCGAGAACGCGCGGCTGCATCAACAACTTCAGCAGAGCGAGGCGCGCTTTCGCATCGCGCTCGAGCACGCCAACATCGCCGTCGTTGAAACGGACCTCGAGCGGCGCATCCGCTGGGCCTACAACACGCGGCTCGACTCGTCCGACGGCAGGCTCATCGGCAAGACGGCGAGCGAGGTCCTCGGCGGCGAGGCGGCCGCGGGTCTCGAGGAGCTCCAACGTCGCGTCATCGAGACCGGAGAAGGCGCGCGCGGGACCTTCGCTGGAGTCTTCGGCGGGCAGCGGCGCCACTTCCTGGTCCGCTATGAGCCGCTGCGCGGCGTCGATGGGATGGTCGGGCTGACCGGGGCCACCGTCGATGTGACGGAGCTGAAGCAGGCGGAGGAGCAGTTGGCGCGCGAGCTCAAGTTCCGCGAGCGCATGATGGGTGTCCTCGGCCATGACCTGCGCAACCCGGTGAGCGCGGTGCTCGGGCTCGCGGGCCTCGTGCGCGTCGACGACACGATGAGCGACAAGGCGCGCGAGCAGCTCGGCCTGATCGAGCAGGCCGCGCGCCGAATGAACGAGATGATCGGTACGCTGCTCGACTTCACGCGGCTGCGTTTCCATGGCTCGCTGCCCGTCGCCGTAGAAGAGATCGATCTCGACGAGCTGGCCCGGGGTGTCGTCGCCGAGCTGCACGCTGCCCATCGCCGACGCGAGATCGAGCTCTGCGCGAGCGGAGACCTGCGCGGCCGGTGGGATCCGGGGCGCCTCGCCCAGCTGCTCTCGAACCTCGCGGCGAACGCTCTGACCCATGGCGCGCACGAGTCTCCGGTGCGCGTGGCGCTGGCCGGAGAAGGCGAGGCCGTGCTCTTGAGCGTGAGCAACCGCGGGCCGATGATTCCGCCCGAGAGCGTCGATCGGCTGTTCGAGCCGTTTCAGCAAGGCACAGACGGCGACGGCAACGGGCGCCGCGGGCTCGGACTCGGCCTCTTCATCGTGCGCGAGATCGTGCGCGCCCACGGCGGTACGATCGACGTGCGCTCGGCAGGCGACCTCACCACCTTCGCGGTCACGCTGCCGCGGACGGTCCCGTCTTTGTAGCGAACACTGAAATCAGAGGCGGCTCCAGCGGCACTCGATGCGGAAGCGGATCAGCTCCACGCCGTTGCGCTCGCCGTCGGGCTCGGGATCGCGCACCGCCGCCGAGGCGCCGCGCGCGCCGGCCAGCTCGAGCGCGCGCTGCGCGTAGACCTGGAACGCGTTCTCGTACCACTCCCACAGCATCGCGGGATAACCGGCGAGCACCGCCTCGACGCGCCCCGGCTCCACCTGCTTCGCGTCGTGCGTGCCGAAGTCGAGCACCTGCGTCAGGATGCGCGGCAGCTTGAGCGCCACCGACTCCGACGACGTGAGCTTGAGCAGCACGCGATACACGCCGCCGACGTCCTGCGCGATCTGGAACCGCGCGCGCTGCTGGAGGTAGCGCGCCACCGTCAGGCCGAAGACGCGCGACTCGGCGCGGATCAGCTCGTACACCGGCAGCACGTCGTACCAGCTCGACGGCAAGAACTTCTGCTGAATGAACGCGAGCAGCGCCGGATCCGAGATCTGCGCCCAGAGCGACTCGAGCCCGCCCGGCGCCTGCGACGCGAAATATTTCTGCGTGCCGAGGTAGACGCCGCCCTTGACGTGAAACGGGCTCTCCCCCGGCGCGAACGGCGACTTGTACGTCTTCATGCCGCCTCATTACAGCACGGCCCCGCGAATCAGCGGTACGGCGATCTGCCGTAGAGCGCGTGTGCTCAGTCGAGCTCATAGCGCAGCACGAAGTCGTGGTTCGGCAGGATCTCGCCCTCGCCGCGGATCGACGCCAGCTCGCCGGTGCCCGAGCCGGAGACGATGGTCCACGAGCCGGCGCGCTCCTCGCCGCGCATGGTCGCCGAGTGCAAGAGGATGAACGTGCCGGTGCGCCCGTCGAGCGCGCACTCGAAGCGCTCGATGCCGACGTAGATCGCCGGCCCGCCGTCCACCATCAACATGGTCGCCTCGACCACGCTCGTGCCGGCGAGCGCGCCGGTGAACGTCTTTCGCCAGCGCGTGCGGCTGAGCTGCCCGCCGCTCCACTCGGCCGGCTGCGCCTCGCGCCCATCGACGGTGAACGCGCTCTTCGCTTGCTTGATCATGACCCACCATACCGCTTGACCGTGCGCGGCGAAAATCGTCTCTTGAAGCCATGCCGCCCCAACAGCTCGCCGCCGTCGCCGGCGCCGTCGCGTTCGTCGTGCTGTGCATCTACCTCGTGGTCCGCTACAAGGCGAAGATCCGCGCCGCGTTCGAAGGCTTCGCCACCAAGCACGGGCTGAAGTTCACCGGCGGCTCGTTTCCCAGCGCCGCGGGAAAGATCGACGGGCGCCACACCGTCGTGCAGTCGCGGCCCGAGCCGCGGCAGAAGATCGCCTATTTCCAGATCCAGATCGGCGTCTGCGGCATTTTGCCGCAGGGCATGCTGGCGTTCGCGCGCGGCGTGTTCGACTCCAAGGGCATCCGCACCGGCGACGCCGAGCTCGACGAGCGCGTGCACATCGACGCGCCCGACGCGCAGGCGGTGATCGCGTGGCTCACTCCCGAGCGCCGCGCCGCGCTGCTCGACCTGGCCGCCGCCAGGCACGCGTTCGCGGTGCCGGCCAAACCGAACGACGTCGGCCCGGTGGTGGTGATGGATCAGCCCGGCTTCAAGCCGCGGCTCGACTGGATCGAGGAGAAGTACCAGCAGGTGCTGGCGCTCGCGCGGCGCCTCGACGCCTGATCGCTACTGAGCGGCCGTCGACGTCGCGCGCAGGCGGTGGCGCGCGCGCAGGATCTCGACCAGCGCCTCGGCGTCGACGGGCTTGACCAGGTGCTGATCGAAGCCGGCGCTCAGCACCGCCTCGCGATCCTGCTGCTGCCCGTACCCGGTGAGCGCCACCAGGAAGATGTCGCGCTCGCCGAACGACTTGCGCACCGAGCGCGCGACTTCGTAGCCGCTCAAGATCGGCAGGCCGAGATCGACCAGCGCGATCCCCGGCCGCGAGCGCTCGATCAACCCGACCGCGCTCTGCCCGTCCTCGGCGGTGAGCACGGTGTAGCCCGCGCCCTCGAGGATCGCCTTGAGCAGCACCCGGCTGTCGTCTTGATCCTCGACCAGCACCAAACACTCCGAGTGGCGCGCGCGCGCGGAGATGGCGGCGGCCGCGGCGGTGAGCTCGCCCATCTCGGCGAGCGGCAGCGTGACGATGAACTCCGAGCCGTGGCCGCGTCCCCGGCTGAGCGCGCGCACCTCGCCGCCGTGCGCCTTGGCGAACGAGCGCACCAGCGCGAGGCCGAGCCCCATCCCGCCGCGGTGCGGATCGCGCGCGCCCGCGCCGGCGTCGTCGTCGACCGCGCGCACGAACGGCTCGAAGATCCGCTCCAGCATGTCGGTGGGGATTCCGATGCCCTCGTCCTCGACGCGCACCACCGCCTGGCCGTCCTCGGTCTTGAGCGTGAGCCGCGCGCGCCCTCCCTCGGGCGTGTACTTGATCGCGTTCGAGAGCAGGTTGACCTCGATCTGCTGCAGCCGATCGGGATCGCCGAACACCGCGATCTCCTCGGTGGGCAGCTCCACCTCGAGCTTGACCCGCGCGGCGTCGGCGAGCGGGCGCATGCGCTCGACCGCCGCGTCGATGGTCGAGCGCAGATCGAGCCGCGTGCGCCTGAGCTCGATCCCGTCCTGCCGCATGCGCGACACGTCGAGCAGATCGTCGAGCAGCCGC
>DASREC010000421.1:0-12352 GCA_035652295.1 Polyangia bacterium | reverse complement strand
GGCGTCGCGGCCGGCGCGTGGGCAGGCGGACGTTCCCGGCGCGCGCGCGGTCGGCATGGGCGAGGCGATGCGCGCGGTGCCGTCGGGAGCGGAGGCGCCGCTGCTCAACCCCGCGGGCATGTCGCTGGCCCGCCAATACGTGATCGAAGCGATGTACGGCTTTCGCGTCGAGTCGCTGGGACATCAAGCGCACGTATCGGTCGTCGACTCGGTGACGGCGAAATTGGCGGCGGGGCTCTTCTACACGTTCGTCTACGAGACGCCGAAGCTCGGCTTCAAGTGGGCCGGCGGACAGGTCGACTCGACGACCATCACGCGCACCGGCCACGCCGCGGGGCTGGCGCTGTCGTATCCGCTCGGCGATCGCTTCATCATCGGCGCGACGGTCAAGTACCTGCACCTCGACTCGACGGCGCCGCTGCCGCCGATGACCGTGCCGCCGCAGATCACGCTCGACACGGTGAACGGCGTGACCTTCGACGTCGGGATGATTCTGCGGCTCGGCGACAAGTTCAACATCGGCCTCGTCGGGCAGAACTTGTGGGATCACGGCAGCCGCGAGTCGCCGCTGCTCCTCGGCATCGGGCTCGCCTACGTGCCGGTGCGCGTGGTGACCCTGGCGTTCGACACCACGATCAACTTCACCGGCTACCAGTCGTACAAGCTCGACATGGCGACGCAGAAGCTCAGCCTCGACGGGCGCGTGGCGGCGCGGCTGGGTCCGGGCATCGAGTTCCTCGCCGGCAGCAAGGTGCCGCTGCGCGCCGGCGTGGTGTACGACTCGGGCCTTCCCGCGACCTACCTGACGCTCGGAGTCGGCTACCTCTCGCCGACGTTCGGCATCGATCTCGGCTACCGCGTGAAGCTCCAGGGCGGGATCGAGAATTTCCTGCAGATCGGCTTCCGATTGTTCATAGACTGAGCGGATGCGATCGGGGGCGGCGGCCGGCGGCGGGAACTCGGGCCGGCTTCGGAAGTCTAAACACTCATGCGCGGTCATGCCGCACCCATCGGTATGACCCTCCGCGAGCGTCTTCTGATCCGGCGGCTGCAGCAGCGCGACGAGCGGGCGTTCGAGGAGATGGTGCGGCTGTACCAGCACAAGGTGTTCAACCTCGTGTACCGCATGATCGGGTCGGCGGAGGAGGCGGAGGACATCGCGCAGGAAGTGTTCGTGACCGTGTTCAAGGCCATCGACAGCTTTCGCGGCGAGTCGAAGTTCTCGACGTGGCTCTACCGGATCGCGGCCAATCACTGCAAGAACCGGATGAAGTACCTCGGGCGGCGATCGTACAAGGCGACCGGCGAGCTCGACGAGGCGGCCGAGCGCGAGCTGCAGGACGCGCAGCCGAGCGCCATGCGCCCGCACGTCGACGGGCCGGAGGCGGTGCTCGAGGGCTTGCAGCTCGAGCGCATGGTGCAGGCGGGGATCGCGGCGCTCGACGAGGAGCACCGCGCGCTGATCGTTTTGCGCGACGTCGAGGACTTGAGCTACGACGAGATCGCGTCGATCACCGGGCTGGCCGAGGGCACGGTGAAATCACGGCTCCATCGGGCGCGGCTCGCGCTCAAGGAGCACATGGCGAAACACATGCGGTAGAATTATCATGTCGAACGTGGACCATACCCAGGCGACGGAGCTCTTCAGCGCCTACTGGGACGAAGAGCTCCCCGACGATCAGGTCGGCGCTCTCGAAGAGCACCTCAAGTCGTGCCTGGTGTGCCGGCGCGAGTACCAGACGTTCGAGCGCACGGTGGGCGCGGTGGGATCGCTGCACCGGATGGTGGCGCCGTCCGATTTCGCCGCCGGCGTGCGCGACCAGATCCGCAAGCGCTCGCACGGTCGCTTCTTCCAGCCGCGCCGATTGGCGCAGCGGATCCCCTACGAGCTGTTCTCGATCGTCATGCTCGGCCTCTTGCTGGCGATCTACGTCGTGCTCACGCTCGGCGAGCCGTCGCACCTCAAGCTGCCGTAGCGCGAGCGCGCGGCTACTTGTGCTCGTTGTAGAAGAGCGTGATGGCGAGGCAGTGGAACGCCTCGTCGCTCGACTGCGTCACGATCTTGTCGACGATCTGAACGCCGGGATGCGAGGACAGCCACTGCGTGATCTTCTCGCCGAGCTGGTCGCGCTCCTGCGCCATGGTCGCCGAAAAAACCTTTACGCCGGTGAACTGCAAATTGTTGGAGCCCTGTCCGGTTCCGCTCGCAGCCATCTACCCTGCTTTCTTGCGCCTCATTGGGCGCGATGTTCTTTGATGACCTGGAACACTTCGTCCTCGGTCAAAATATGATCCGCGCCCTTGGCCACCCCCAGGATTCTTTTCACCAGCTCGGGCTCGGGCTCGACGTGCCGTTTGCGCAGCCAGTAGAGCACGTTCGATTCGCCGCTCATGTGGCCGATCTCGATCTCCTGCTCGCGGCCGAACATGCCGGCCGGGACTCCGGAGTAGATGCGGTCGGCGAGAAAAGCGTGGCCTTTGTGCTCGGCCTTGATGATCGCCGCCGCGTGCACGCCGGTCGCGGTGCGGAACGCGTCCGAGCCGACCAGCGGATAGTTGTGCGGGATCGGGACGTGACATGCCTTGGCCGTCAGGCGGCAGAGCAGGAGCAGCTTCGAGAGATCGCGGTCGGGCAATTCTCCGAGCAGCTTCAGGTTGAACAGCACCTGGTCGAGCGCCGCGTTGCCGACGCGCTCGCCGACGCCGAGGATGGTGCCGTGCGCGCGATCGGCGCCGAACTCGAGCGCGTGGATGGTGTTGGTGACGCCGAGGCCGCGGTCGTTGTGGCCGTGCCAGTCGATGCCGACTTTGACGCCCATGCCGTCGAGAAAGTTCCGCGTGAAGCCGATCAGGTTCTTGATGCCGTCGGGCGTCGCGTGGCCGACGGTGTCGCAGAGACACAACCGGTGCGCGCCGTGCTCGACGGCGTTGCGGAACAGCGCGGCGAGGACCTCGGGCCGCGAGCGCGTGGTGTCCTCGGTGACGTAGGTGATCTTGAGGCCGTTCGACACCGCGAAGTCGATCGCCTCGGCCGAGCGCTTGAGCATCACCTGCAGGTCCCAGCCTTCGGCGTAGAGCCGGATGGGCGAGGAGCCGATGAACGCCATGACCTCGATCGGCATGCCGAGCTTTTGCGACGCCTCGACGATCGGGCGGATGTCGGCGAGGTGCGTGCGCGCGGCGCAGGCGGCCTTGATGTTGAGCTTGCAGTCGCGGATCTCGCGGCCGAGCTCGAGCACGTCCTCGAACGCGCGCTTGCCGGCGCCCGGCAGGCCGATGTCGGTGACGTCGATGCCGATGTCGTCCATCAAGTGGACGAGCTTGACCTTGTCGTCGATGCGCGGGTCCACCACCGACGGCGATTGGATGCCGTCGCGCAGCGTCTCGTCGAAGAACGTCAGGCGGCCCTTGGCGAGCGGCGCGCGCTTCTCGAGCGAGTTCCAGTCGTAGATGATGTCGCTCTCGGTGAGCTCCTCGGGCTTTTTCCCGAGCACGCCGCCGCCGCCCTCCACGCTCACGCCGCCTCGATCGCGACCGCGATCCCCTGGCCGCCGCCGATGCAGGCCGAGCCGATGCCGAGCTTCTTGCCGCGGCGGCGGAGCTCGTAGATGAGGTGGGCGGTGATGCGCGCGCCCGAGGCGCCGAGCGGGTGGCCGAGCGCGATCGCGCCGCCGTCGACGTTCGAGCGCTCGCGGTCGAGGCCCACGTCCTTCTCGACGGCGAGGTACTGCGGCGCGAAGGCCTCGTTGACCTCGACCAGATCGAAGTCGGAGAGCTTCTTGCCGGTGCGCTCGACGAGGCGGCGGATCGCGGGCGCCGGTCCGATGCCCATGATCTTCGGATCGACGCCGGTGAACGACCAGTTGAGGAGCTTCGCCAGCGGCTTGAGCCCGAGCTTCTGGCCGGCCTCTTTCGAGCACAGCACCAGCGCGCCCGCACCGTCGGCGATGCCGGACGCGTTGCCGGCGGTGACCACGCCGTCCTTCTTGAAGACGGGCGCCAGCTTCGCCAGCACCTCGAGCGTGGTCTGCGGGCGCGGGTGCTCGTCGACGGCAAATTGCGTGGTGCCCTTCTTCGTCTTGATCTCGATCGGCACGATCTCGTCGCGGAAGCGGCCGGCCTCGTTGGCGGTGGCCCAGGCGCGCTGCGAGCGAAGGGCGTATTCGTCGCATTCCAGCCGAGTGATTTTGTATTGCTCGGCGAGGTTCTCGGCGGTGATCGCCTTCGGCATGCCGGTGTACGAATCGGTCAGCGCGTCCCACAGCGTGTCGCCGAGCTGCTGCGGCTGGCCGAACGGCAGGCCCCAGCGCGCGCCGCGCACGACGTGCGGCGCTTGCGACATCGACTCGGTGCCGCCGGTCAGCACGACCTCCGCCTCGCCGAGGAGGATCTGCTCGGCGCCCGAGACGATCGCCTGGAAGCCGGAGCCGCACAGCCGATTGAGCGTCAGCGCGGCCGACGCGATCGGCGCGCCCACGCGGAGCCCGACGTGACGCGCGAGGTAGATCGAATCGGCCGACGTCTGCTGCACGTTGCCGAACACCACCTGCTCGACGGCGCCCGGCTCGAGCCCCGCCTGCGCCAATGCCGCGCGCGACGCCTCGACGGCCAGGTCGGTCGCGGTGAGCGACTTGAGCGTCCCGCCGAACGCGCCGAACGCGGTCCGCTTCGCGCCGACGATCCAGATTTCGCGCGCCAGGTGCTTCGCCATTTCGGTTCCCCTATGCTCCGATCACTTGGAGCGCTCGAACATGCCTTCGTGGTAGGCGACGATCTTTCCGACGACGGCCGAAGCCGCGACGTTGAGCGGCGACGCCAGGTAGAGCTTCCCCGGCCCCGACCGGTTTTGATAGTTGCGGTTGATGGCCGAGACCGTGACCTCGTTCGGCGTCGACGATACTCCCGGCCCGCAGCCGATGCACGCGCCGCAGCCGGGGCGGATCAGCTTGACGCCGGTGCGCTCGAAGACCTCGAGGTAGCCCTGCTTGCGGGCGTACTCCTCGACGGCCTTGGAGCCGAACTGGATGTAGAAGTTGATGCCGTCCTTGACGCGCAGCCCGGCGGCGAGCGCCTCGCGCATGACCTGCGCGTAGAGATCGATGTCGACCTCCTTGCCGGCGGTGCACGAGCCGCCGTAGGCGATCTGGATCGGGACGTCGTCGAGCTCGTCGATGAACGCGCCGTTGGTGGGATCGGACGGGATGCCCTTGGCCGGATCGCCGGGCGTCGCCACCATCGGGCGGATGGCGGCGAGATCGATCACCTGCACGCCGCCGGCGTAGGTCGCGCCGGCGTCGGGCGCGAGGACTTTTTTGCGCAGCGCCTCGACGGTGACGCCGGGGCGGCGCGCGGCGATCCAGCGCAGCGTGGCGTCGTCGGCTTCGACCACGCCGGCCTTGGCGGAGCACTCGGTCGCCATGTTGGCCAGCGTGGCGCGCTCGTCGGGCGAGAGCGACGCCAGGCCGGGCCCGCCGAACTCCATCACGCGGTTGAGCGTCTCCTGACGCTTGGCGTGATTGGCGAGGATGTGCAGCATCACGTCCTTGGCGGTGACGCCGGGGCGCAGCTCATTGATGAGCTCGAAGCGGATCGACTCGGGCACGACCACGAACGTGAAGCCGGCGTGCACCAGCGCCGCGTACTCGGTGGTGCCGACGCCGTACGCCAGCGCGCCGACCGAGCCGCCCATGCACGTGTGGCTGTCGGTGGCCTGGATGAAGTCGCCCGGCTCGATCATGCGCTCGCGCGCGATGGTGTGGCAGATGCCGGGCGAGACGCCGTCGACGGCGGCGAAGTCCTGCACGCCGGTCTTGCGCTGAAACGCGCGCTGCATGTCGCGCAGCCCCTGAATCTTGGGCGCGAACGGCGCCATCTTGGGGACGCCGTCGGCGTAGATCAGGTGATCCTCGAACACCGCGAACTGTTCCGGATTGGCCAGCCGGTAGTCGTCGCCGAACTCCTCGGCGAGGAACACGTGCACCTGCGCGGTGGTGAACTCGTGCGAGTAGCCGCCGTCGACGCGCACGCACACCGCGTCGCCCGGCTGGAGGTACGTCGTGCCGCTCGCGCCGACCACGTGCGTGGCGAGGATTTTTTCCGCCAGCGTCATCGGGCGCGCCGGCGTCGACGGGCGCTCGAGCTTGCGCTCGCCGCGCGCGATCGCTTTCGTGAACGGGAACAGCCCGCCCGCCTCGATGATCTGGCGCGTCAGCGGATCCTTGCCGCGCGCAAACTCGGCGAGCGGGATCGACTCGCCCGCCTGCAGGCGGCCGAGGAGCGCGTGATCGCCCATCAGCACGCCCTGGTTGATGTTGTTCTGCGCGTGAATCGGCGCGAACGAGGCCGCGATCGCGATCCGGATCCCCGACCACTTCTCCGCCTGCACGGCGGTCTCGCGCGACGAGCCCACGCCCTTGCGGTAGCCGGAGACGATGACCTCGAAGTTGCCCGCGATCAGCGAGCCCTCGGGGAACAGCCGCTCGCCGTTGACGGTGATGCCGGCGTACGCGTTCTTGGCGATCTCCGCCGGCTGGTAGTCGAAGCAGGCCCACGCCGGCGACATCGCGTCGGTGTTGATGTCGTCGAGCAGATCTTCCAGCCGCAGATCCTTCATCTGCAGGTCCAGCTCGCCGCGCAGCTGCCGTCGGATGAGCTCGGGGTCCTTGGTCAGGAAGAGCACGCGCTTGCCGCGCGTGAGCGAGATCGTATCGTTCGGCTTCACTCGACCTCTCTTCGGTTTTGGAACCTAACTCCTAAGAGTAAAACCCGTCAACGACAATGCCGAGCGACAAAATCGCTTGCGCCACCGCGGCTTGTCCGCCCCGCGGGGAGGCGCTAGAACATCAGGATGGTGCCGCCTTCGAGTTTTACCCTTGTGTTAGATTTTGATGGCACGGTAACACAAAAAGATGTGGGTGACGAGATCTGCGAGCGGTTCGCGCCGCCCGAATGGCGCGACATCGACGCCGAGTGGGTGCGCAACGAGATCTCGCTGCCGGAGGCGCAGCGGCGCATGTGGCGGCTGGCGCGCTGCGGGCGCGACGAGGCGATCGGCTACTCGCGCGCGATCGGCGTCGAGCGGCCGGGGCTCGCCGCGCTGCTCGACGGCGTGCGCGGCGCGGGCGGCGCGCTGTGGCTGGCGTCGGGCGGGTTCGACTTCTACATCGAGGCGATCCTCGACGGGCGGATGGCGCGGTTCGAGCGCGCGTTCTTCAACCGCGCGCGCTTCATCGACGGCGGCGTGGAGGTCGAGTTCCCGCACGGCGACCTGGCGTGCGGCCGCTGCGCGGTGTGCAAGGGCCTGGTGTGCGATCGCGCGCGCGAGCGCGGGCGGGTGATCTTCGTCGGCGACGGCGCCTCGGATCGCTGCGCGATCGGCCGCGCCGACGTGCTGTGCGCGGTGCGCGGCTCGATGCTCGAGCGCGTCTGCGCCGAGCGCGGCGTCCCCTGCGTGCCGTTCGATCGCCTCGACGAAGTGCTCGCCGCGATCTAGCGCCGAATCGACGCTACGGCGCGCAAACGCCGTTCGGACCGGTGCAGACCAGGAGCATCGGATCGCACGCGAGGCCGGGCGCGCAGCTCGACGAGTCCATGCACTTGCCGCCGATCGCCGTCGGGAAGCTGCAGAGCCCGAGCGCGTCGCAGTAAAAGCCGTCGGCGCAGGTCATGCCGGCGCACGCCTGGCGCTCGCCGACGACGGCGGGCCCGCGCAGCGCGCAGCGGCTGGTCGCCGGATCGCAGAACTGGCTCGCCGGACAGCCGCTCAACCCCGCGCCGGGCGTGCACGCCTGCCCGACGTCGAGCCACGCGCGGCACGTGCCGCTCGAGCCCGCCGGCCCGAGCCCGGCGCACGCCAGCCCGTCGGCGCACGCCTCCGGCTGCTCGCACGTCGCGCCGAGCTGCGCGTGCGCGGCGCAGTGGTGCGTGGCGCCGTCGCAGAACAGGCTCTCGTCGCACGGCGCGGTGAAGTCGTCGCAGACGTCGCCCGGCTGTCCGCCGCGCGGCGGCGTGCTGCATTTTGCTGCAATGCACAATAATCCGAACGCGCACTCGCTGCCGTCGGCGCACGCGTCGCCCTCCTGCTTGTGCACGAGGCAGGTGAACGAGGCGCCCGGCCCGGCGAGGCCGCAGTACTCGACGGTCGGATCGCAGCCGTTCGGCGGCGTGCACGGATCGCCGACGGCGGGCCACGCGACGCACCGGCCGGGACACGTGGCGCCGGCGCAGAAGCCGCCTTCGCACTCGCCGTCGCCGTGGCACTCGCCGCCCGCCGCCACCTTGGGCGCGTAGACGTGATGGCAGCGCAGGTTGAGCCGCCACTCGAGCGCACCCGCGGCGCACGGCGCGCCCGCGATCGCGTCGAGGCACTGCTGCGCGCCGCCCGCGGCGAAGCGCATGCGGTTGGCGTCGACCTCCGCACCGACGTCGAGCGCGCCCGGCGCGATCACCGCCAGCTCCGGCGGCGACGGGCAGGCGTTGCGCTCGGACGCGCCCAGCGCGCCGCAGCGGATCGCGCGGTCGCACGAGCGGCTCACCAACTGATCGCGAAAATCGTCGAAGCTCGACGGGCCGCACCCGGCGGCGCAGATCAAGAGCGCCGCCAGCCGCCTCATACCGCCACCGAGATCCCGATCGCGTCGCGCGCGTCGGCGTACTCGGGCGACAGCGCGAAGTCGATCAGATCGTCCTGCGCCCCGAGCGCGCCGCCGTCGGCCGCCAGCCGCGCCGCCGTTGGCAGATCGCCCGCCACCAGCAGCCCGAAGCGGTCGGCCGTGCGCGCCAGCCCGCGCGTGTAGCGCGACAGGTTGAGCGTGCCCTGCGGATTCTTGAGCAGCTTCTCCACCTGCGGCGTCACCGCGCGCACCAGCCCCGGCGCGGCGGCGAGCTGCGCGCGAAGTGCGGCAATTTGCCCATCGGCGTCGTCGGCCTTGAGCCCGGGCTGAACCAGCGTCACCGCCGCCAGCAGCGCGATCTTGAGCTGCCGCGCCGGCAGCGCGCCCGCGGTCGCGCGCCCCGGCCACAGGTACGTGAACGCGCGCCCGAGCTTGAACCCGAGCGCGAAGCGATCGCCGATCGCCAGCGCCTGCGGCCCGGCCAGCAGCACCGGCGGATCGAGCGCCGCCACGTGCGCCTCCGCGCCCAGCTCGACGTGGCGGTACACCTGCGGCGCCTCCACGCCGTAGAGCGGCGCGAGATATTCGAGCACGCGGCGAAACGGCTCGGGCAGAAGCTCGCGCTCGATGCGGTTCGACTCCGCGACGCCGAGCTGCTCGGCGGTGAACGGCCGCCAGCACGCGAACGTCTGCGCGAACAGCGCGCCCAGCTCGCGATCGTCGTCGGGGTGGCGCAGCTTGTCGACGAGCGCCGGCGCGATCGCGCCCGGCGCGCGCTGCAGGAAGCGCGGCCGATAGCGGCGGTACAGCTCGCCCGCCTGCGCGTCGTCCACGCCGCGCGCCACCAGCGCCGCCGCCGCGTTCCACGCCGCGTCCCAGCGCTGCCCGTCGAGGTGCAGCTTGACGAGGGCGCGCCCCGGCTCGGGATCCATCGGCGCGATGCGCAGCGAGTCGCGCAGCGCCGACGCGGTGTCGCGCCACGCGCTGGGATCGCCCTCGGTGAGCCGGGCGAGCTGCTCGCGCGGCCGCGGATCGTCGGGCGCCAGCCGCGCCACCATCTCCAGCGCCACGCGCGCCGAGTCGCGATCGGCCAGCCGCCCGCGATACAGCTCCGCCAGCCGCCACCACAGGCGCAGCGATCGCTCTCGGTCGCGATCGCCGAGGCGATGGATCAGCTTGCGGTACTGCCGCTCGAGCCGGCGCCAGTCGTTCTTGCGCGCGTGCGCCGCCTCGAGCGCCGCCAGCGCGTGATCGCGCGCGGGATCGGCGTCGAGCGCGCGCTCGAGGTGCGGCAGCGAGCGCTCGTCGTCGCCGGCGGCGGCGGCGATGCGGCCGGCATAGTCGTGCGCGTCGGCGAGATCGGGATCGAGCGCCAGCGCCTGCTCGAGGTGCGGCCACGCCGCCTGAGCCGCCGCTTTGTAGTTGGGCACGCCCGCGTGCGGCGTCCCGCTCTCGGCCTTGAACACCGCCCACGCGAGCAGCGCATGATAGTCGGCCTGGTCGGGCGCGACCTTGACCACCTCGACGAGCTTCTTGCGCGCGCCCGCGGGATCGCCGGCGGCGAGCAGATTCTCCGCCTGCTTGGCCAGCACCTCGGCGTCCATCAGCGGCGTCGGGCGCGGCGCGCCGGCGGCGCCGTCGAGCGTGTGATCGTACGCCGCGCGCGCGGTGCGCGACGACAGCACGTCGTACGCCTCGCGCAGCCGCTCGAGGATCTCCTCGACGCGCGCGTAGTCGGGCCCGAGATCGACGTCGGCGAAGCGCTCCAGCTTGAAGCGCCGGCCCAGCTCGGCGTAGGCCGCCGCCACGTCGGCGAACGGCGCGTCGCGCGGCAGGCCGAGCACGCGGTAGTGATCCTTGCCGTGCAGCGCGAAATATTCGGCGAGCACCTCCTTGCGCAGCGCCTCGACCGCCGGATCGCCGTCGGCGCGCCGGGCCGGCGCGGGCGCGGCCGGCACCTCGGCCACCATCGACGGCGCGTCGTCGTCGCTGTCGTCGAGCCCATCGGCGAACGACGCCGGCGGCTTGCCCGCTCCGCTGGGCGCCGGCCGCACCTCGGAGATGTCGTCGCCGAACAGCTCGTCGTAGAGATCCGCCTTGCCGCCGCTCCCCGGCTCCGCGCCGATCTGCGTCGTCTCGATATCGAACGGATCGCGCGCGACCGGCAGCGCATCCGGATCGGTGCCCTCGCCCGCCGCCGCGCTCGCCGGCTCGATCTCCGCCATGCCGCACAGGAGCAGCACGTCGAGCTGCACCAACATCGCCGACGGCTCCGCGCCCGCCATCACGTCCTCGACCAGCGGCCGCCGCTGCAGCGCCTCCAGCCCCTCGGCGCCGAACACGCGCACGAACGGCTCGCGGTGCCGCTCCGCCCGCAGCGTCAGCGCGATGCGCCCGCGCGCGCGCACCAGCGTGTGCGCGATCTCGTCGACGTGCGCCGTCTTCTGCAACCCGAGGAACACCAGCCGCGGCGCCTCGACCGGCGTCGCCACCAGCTCGCTCGGCGGCTGTTGCGGCTGAAAGCTCCACGCGCCGTCGGCCCAGCGCATGACGCTGGTCAGCTTCGAGCGCATCTGCGCGCCGAGCTCGTGCAAGAGATCCTTCTCGGTGATCCAGCCGAGCTCGAGCAGCACGCGCCCGAGCCGATCGTGCGACGCCTGCGCGCGCTCGAGCGCCTGCTGGTGGCGCGTCTCGTCGAGCAGCCCGCGCCCGACGAGAAAATGGCCCAGCGTCTCGGTGCGCAAATTCGACGACACCGAGACCGGCGTACCGTGGCGCAGGATGCAGTCCTTGCGCACCTTGCCGCGCATCACCGTGAGCACGCCGGTCGCGCGCTGCTCGTGAAAGTCGAGCAGCAAGCGCGCCGGCCCGCGGTCCTGCAATTTCCCCGACTGCGCCGGCGACGTCGGCAGCGGCGCCGCGTCGACGGGCTTGATCGCCGCCAGCACCTTCGGCGCGTTCGCCTTGTCGGGATTCTGCTTCTCGCGCTCCGCCGCGATCAGCTTGCGCACCAGCCCGAGCAGCTCGCGCACCTGGAACGGCTTGGCGAAGAACTCCGCGCCGGTGTCCGTCTGCAGCTTGTTGAGCGCCGCCGGATCTTTGTAGATGGCGCTGGTCACGATCAGCGGCGTGCCGGTGCCGTTCGGATGCTTGCGCAGCTCGCGGCAGAACTGAAACCCGTCCATGCGCGGCATCAGCAGATCGCTGATGACGAGATCGAAGCGCTGCTTCTCGACGGCGGCCAGGCCGTCTTTGCCGTCGGCGGTGACGACGATCTCGGGCGACAAATCGGCGAGCGCCGGATCCTTGGAGAGCAACGACTCCAGGATGCGGCGCGTGTGCTTGTCGTCCTCGACGATGAGGATGCGCAGCGGCACGTCTGCTTCAGCTTAACACTTCGGCGAGGTGGCAGGCGACGGTGTGGCCGGCCGCTTTCTCCTCGAGCGCGGGCGTCTGCTCGCGGCAGACCGCCGGGCGATTCGACTTCGCGTACAGCGGGCAGCGCGGATGAAACGCGCAGCCCGGCGGCGGCGCGCTCGGCGACGGCGGATCTCCGTCGAGGATGATGCGCGCGCGCCGTTTGGTCGGATCGGCGATCGGCACCGCCGAGAGCAGCGCGACGGTGTAGGGATGCAGCGGCCGGGCGTACAGCTCGGCGGCACGCGCCAGCTCGACGATCTTGCCGAGGTACATCACCGCGATGCGCTGGCTGATGTGCTCGACGACAGCGATGTCGTGCG
>DASREC010000420.1:0-26609 GCA_035652295.1 Polyangia bacterium | reverse complement strand
CACCGGCGCGCGCCGCCACAAGGCGATCCTCGGCCCCGACGTGCTCACCGGCGGCTTCGCGCTCACCTACGATTGCATCGGGTCCCCCGATTCATTTCGCGACGCGCTGCAGGTGACGCGCAGCCAGGGGACGATCGTGCTGGTCGGCGCCGCGGGCCTCCAGCCCAAGGTCGATCTCACGCCGGTGTGGTCGCGCGAGATCTCCGTCGAGGGGACGTGCTTCTACGCGCCCGAGCCGGCGCGCGCGCGGCGCCACACGCTCGAGCTGACCGGCGATCTGCTGGCCGAAGACGGCGCGCGCGCGGTCGACGCGCTGATCACGCACCACTACCCGCTCGAAAAATATCAGGAGGCGGTGGTGGCGAACTTGGAGCGCGGGCGGTTCCGCTCGGTCAAAACGGTGTTTCACCCGCGAGGAAGCGCATGACGCTGCCGGCGCACTTCCGCCCGCTCGACGAGCTCGACGCCGCGTGGCGCGTGGGGCCGGCCGGCGCGCGCCTCGAGGTGGTGCGGCGCGCCGCGCTCACGCTCAAAGAAAAGCTGCACGCCGGCCCGCAGGTGAAGAGCGTGCGCACCTACGATCTGATCACGCTGCCGTATCCGACGCGCTACGGCCTCGGCGACGCGGCGCGATCGATCCTGCCGTTCCTGCTCATCACCAACCGCATGCAGCTCGTCACCGTCGCGACCACCGACGGCGTAAAGCGCGTGCTGGTCAACCCGTCGGATCACGAGCGCGACCAGGAGACGCCGTTCTTCAAGCGGCTGGCGGCGGGCTCGCCGAAGTGGGCGCAGCGGCTGATCGCGCGCCGCCACTCGACGGTGCCGGAGCGGCTCGCCGAGGCGGGCGTGCGCGGCGAGCAGATCGACTACGTCACGTTCGATCACCTGCACACGCAGGATCTGCGGCGCGTGCTCGGCGAGTGGTGCCCGCGCGCGAAGCTGCTGGTGCAGCGCGAGGAGCTCGACATCTTCACGCGCCTGCACCCGCTGCAGAACGACTGGTACCTCGCCGACGCGATCGCCGGCCTCGCGCCCGAGCGGTTCGTGGTGCTCGAGCGCGACGTGCTCGTCGGCGAGGGCCTCGCGCTGGTGCGCACGCCGGGCCACACGTTCGGCAATCACTCGATCGTGCTGATGACCGATCGCGGCGTGTGGACCATCAGCGAGAACGGCGTGTCGTGCGACAACTACTCGCCGGAGAAGAGCGCCATCGGCGGGCTGGCGGGCCACGCGCGCTCGCGCGGCGTCGAGGTGGTGCTCAACGGCAACACGCGCGAGGGATCGCTCGATCAGTACACTTCGATGATCCTCGAAAAGACGCTGGCCGATCCGTGCCCCGACGGCTCGGGCTACGTGCAGCACTTCCCGTCGTCGGAGCTGACCGCCTCGTCGCTCTTGCCCGGGCTGGCGCCGACCTACTCGCAGCGGGCCATCACCCACGGACCTCCGCCGGCTTGAAAATGCGGTTTTGCGCACTTCTACTCGGTTTGGCGGTAATCGGCTGCTCGGGAGACGGCGGCGCGGGCGGCGATCTGGCGATGGCGCCGCTCGGGTTCGACGGCGGCGGCGTCACGGACGGCGGCGCGGACGCGAGCGTGCCCGATCTCGCGAGCGTCGACTTCGGCGGCTGCCCGCCGGAGATGGTGCGCATCACCACCTTCTGCGTCGATCGCTTCGAAGGCTACGTGGTCGAGCTCGACGCGCAGGGGAACGAGCAGCCGCACTCGCCGTTCCTGGTCATCAACGGCGCGACGGTGCGCGCCAAGAACGCCGCCGGCGCGTACCCGCAAGGCTACATCTCGCAAGTCGAGGCGACGCAGGCGTGCGCCAACGCGGGCAAGCGGCTGTGCGACGCCACCGAGTTCGCGCAAGCGTGCCGCGGCGCGAGCGCGACCAACTACTATCCCTACGGCGGCACGACGCGCATCAAGGGCTACTGCAACGAAGGCAAGGGCTCCTCGATGCCGCTGTTCTTCGGCTCGAACGCCAACAACTGGACGTACGCCGAGTTCAACGACCCGCGTCTCAACCAGTGGGACGGCGGGCTCGCGCCGAGCGGCAGCTATCCGCACTGCGTGTCGCCGTACGGCGTCTACGACTGCGTCGGCAACTTGCACGAGTGGGGCTCCGACGCCGGCGACGCCAACGGGCACGGACGATTCCGCGGCGGGTTCTACGGCGACGCCGAGATCAACGGGCACGGCTGTCTCTACGTCACCAGCGCGCACGAGCTGACCTACCACGACTACTCGACGGGATTCCGCTGCTGCAAGGATCCGTCGAACTAGCGCGCGCTACTCGGAGTGCGGCTCGGAGTCGGAGCGGCCGATGATGCGCGGCACGTTCGACGACGGCAGCACGGTCATCTTGTGCGTGCGCGTGAGCTGGCGCTGGCTCGGCGCCGAGCCCAACTCGGCCACGCGCACCACCGCCAGCCGCGCGTCGCCGAGCTCGATGCCCTGACCGGCGAGCTTCTTCGCGACCTGGCCCATGAGCAGCGTGGTTTTTTTCGCCGAGCCGTGCGAGCCCATCACGATCAGATCGTAGTTGTCCGCGCCGCCGACGCGGATGGTGACGTGGCAGCCGCCCGCGCCGGTGAGCCGCCCGCGCGACGGGCAGCGCCGCGCGAGACCGACCAGGCACTCCTCGAGCTCGCGTCGATCGCGCGAGCGCGCGAACAGCACCAGCGGCTCGGGATCTTCGTGGCCCCAGCGCGGGCCCTGCCACTCGTGCAGGACCTCGACGGGCTCGTTGAGAAAGGCGGCGTAGTCGAGCGCCAGGCGCGCGCACTCGGCGAAGTCGTGCGGCACCGAAACCGGACGCAGCGTGTACATGGGGACGACTCAGACGCTACGCTCCCCCAAGGCGGTGTCAAGCGTCAGCGACGGAGCTGCGGCGTGAGCATGAAGGGATAGTCGACGCGCGAGACGGTGCCGGTCGACGGGAAGTGCAGCTTGCGGGCGACGCGCGAGAGGCAGGCGGATTCGGCCGAGGCTTTCTCCGACGTCGGCACGGCGGCGACCACCTTGCCGTCGCCGTCGATCTCGAGGTGCAGGATCACCGCGAGCGTGTCGCGGCCGCGGGCGGCGCGCGCGCACGCCTGCACGGCGCGGTCGTTCTGCTCGATCACCTGGTCGACGGCCTCGAGCTTGAGCGGGCGCAGCTCCTCGGCGGCGGCCAGCCCGGAAGCGGCGAGCACCAGGGCGAACGAGAGCGACGCGGCGGAGCGGTTCATGTTGTTCCTCCCGGCCGAGGCGCACTGCACCCGATGTGCCGCCCGCCCGCGACGAGCGGCGGCGTCGCGCCGCGCATTTCTCGACGGAGCGGGGTCAATTGACCCCGAATTGCCGTTCCCTGGGACGTGGACTTTTGTCCTCAGCCCGAGGGGATTTGCCGAATTAAGGTCGGCGGCGGGCAACATCCCTCTCGCACACCAATAGGGATAGCATCGCGGCCGGAGGTCCACGATGAGTCGCAGTCGAGTTCGTGCGGCGTGTTTGGTGCTCGCCGGTATCGGTGCTGGCATCGCGTTTACATTTGCTTGCGGTGGTGCGCCAGTGCTCTTTGGCCAGCCGATCGACATGGCTGGTCCGCCCGCGAATTGCGGGACATGCACAGTCGCTGGGCCGATAACAGTGCAGGGCACCGTCACGCTCGCCACGCCGGCGAAGGTCGTGACCGCCGAGACCGATCCGGCGCAACTCGACGCTGGCTATGCAACGTGCAGCAGCTCTCCCGTCCAGCGAAACGGGTGTCAGACCAAGATCGCCGATGGCCCGTTTGCTTTGACGGATGCGATCAATTTGCCGAACGGTAATAGTACGAGCCCGGCTGCGGACGTCATGCTCTACATCGTGGCGACGACGAACGGGTGCGCGGCTACTCCGTCGCGCTTCATCGGTCAGGTACTCGTAGCCGGTCCGAGATTGACGGGTGCTCGTCAAATAGTTCGCTCGGGTGAGACGCTCTGCGCCTCGATTCCCATGGACGGCAGCATCTCGCTCAACTGGGCCGGCTTCCACCCATACTAGTCTTCGCAATGACTAGCTTGCCGTCGCTCAGTCCTTCTTTTCCAGCGTCGAGATCATCGTCGATTGCTCCGCATTCAAGATGCGGCCGAGTTGGCGGCGAGAGATGCCGGCGAAATCGGCGAGCTTGTTGAGGCTCATCTTGCGTCGCTTCGCATGCTCGCGGATGCGTGCGGCGATCTGCCGGTGAAGCGCGCTGGGCACGCGCCGACGGTAAGCGACGAAGACTCGGTAGCATTGCCGTTGACGAAGACCGTAGTTCAGCCGACGCGCACGCCGCTGGAATGAGATCACTGACCCAACTCCGCCGACTGGGGTTTCGAGTCCACGATTCGAGTCCCAAACTACTCGGACCGAGTAGTCTGAGACTCGGACCGAGTAGTCTAAGACTCGGACCGAGTAGTCTGAGATTCGGACCGAGTAGTTTGGGACTCGGACCGAGTAGTCTGGGACCGGGGGCGCGGCTCGGAGGAGTCTCAGCCGGAGTGCATGCGGAGCGGTTGGCCGGGGCGGGCGACGATGGTGGCCTCGCGGGCGGCCAGCTCGGCGAGGCGATCGTCGACGGGGCCTTGCGCCGCCTCCTCCGCCAGCTCGACGTAGAGGGAGCCGTGGCGCGCCTCGGCTTCGCCCAACTCGGCGTAGAGCGCGCGCAGGCCGGGGTCGGGCGCCGCCGCCGCCAGCCGCTCGAAGCGCTCGTGGCTGCGCGCCTCGATCAGCGCGCACACCAGCAATTCGTCGACGGTCGAGCCGGCGCGCGCGCACGCGAACAGCGCCGCCGCGTAGCCCGACGACTGCAGCGCGCGCAGCTCCAGCCCGCGCGCGCGCAGCTCGGCCAGCACGCGCTCAAAGTGCACCAGCTCCTCGCGCGCCAGCCGGCTCATCGCGCTCACCATGCGCGGCCACTCGGCGTACTTGAACAGGAAGCGCACCGCCGTCGACGCCGCCTTCTTCTCGCAGTGCGCGTGGTCGAGCAGCAGCGTCGGCACGTCGTCGCACGCCGCGCGCACCCACGCGTCACTCGACGGCGCCACCGCAACCCGCGTCATGCGCCGCCCGCCTCGGCGGGAAGCTCCACCACGTCGACGTGGATGATCTCGGCGCGCGCGCGCAGCTCGTCGAGCAGCTCGGCCGGCGGGCGCGCCGACAGCCGGATCTTGGCGCTGGCCGCGAGCGCGCCGTCGAAGATGGTGTTCTCCATCTCCTCGACGTTGATGTCGTGGCGGCGGATCGCGCCCAGCACCTCGGCCAGCACGCCGACCTGATCGAGGTGGCGCACGAGAATTTGAAACGCGGCCGGCGAGCGCACGGCGAGGTTCACGCAGTTGGGCACTTCGCCGCGCTCGAGGAACGCGCGCACGATGCGCACCGTCTCGTCGGCCACCGCCGACTGCGCCTGCTCCGTCGACGCGCCGACGTGGTGCGTGCCGTAGACGCCGGGCGCGCGCGCGAGCTCGTCGTCGAACGCGCCGCTCGCGCCGGCCGGCTCGTGATCGAACACATCGGTGGCCACGCGAAGCTGCTTCTCGGCGATCGCGCGCTCCAGCGCCTTGCCGTCGACGATCTCGGCGCGCGAGGTGTTGACCAGCATCGCGCGCGCGCGCAGCCGTCCGAGCGCCGCTTCGCCGACCAGCCCGCGCGTCTCGGGCGTGAGCGCCACGTGCAGCGTCACCGCGTCCGCGCGCCCGCACAATTCCGGCACCGTGCGCACGCGCTCGAGCCCGAGCTCCGCCGCGCGCTCGTCGGTGAGCGAGCGCGACCAGCCGCACACGCGCATGCCGAACGCGCGCGCGCGCCGCGCCACCTCCGCGCCGATCGATCCCAAGCCGACGATGCCGAGCGTGCGCCCGTGCAGCCCGTCGGCCTTCGAATACTCTTTCTTGTTCCAGGTGCCGGCGCGCAGATCGATCACCTGATCGGGAATCCGCCGATCGAGCGCGAGCAGGAGCCCGAGCGTCAGCTCCGCGACCGCGATCGAGTTCTTGCCGGGACAGTTGGCGACGTACACGCCGCGCTCCGACGCCGCCTTGACGTCGATGGTGTTGACGCCCGCGCCGGCGCGCACGATCAGCGTCAGCTCGCGCCCGCGCTCGATGGCGTCGCGCGCCACCTTCTTCGAGCGCGCCACCAGGATCGTCGCGCCCGCGACGGCCGCCGCCAGCTCCTCGGCCTTGAGCTGCGGCCGATAGTCGACCGTCAGTCCCAACTGACGGAGGCCGTCGAGGTGCGCCTCGGAGAACGCGTCGATGATCAGGATCTTCATGTCCAGCTCACCACGATCTTGGCGCGCTCCAGATCCTCGACGGTGTCGATCTCGCGCCAGCCGCCGTCGATGAACGCCGGGCGCATCACCTCGCCGGTCGAGATCAGGTCGTTGAGCAGATCGGTCAGGTACGCCGACTCGAAGCGCGGCGCGCGGCCGTACGGCTTGCCCGCCAGCTCGCGGCGGCGCGCGTGAAAGCGCTCGCGCATTTTTTCCGCCGCGCGCTTGGAGAAGCGCGCCAGCCCGATGAACTCGCCCGACGCCTCCGACGGCGGCATGGTCTTCTTGCCGACCAGCGTCACGCGCCCGCCGTCGACGCGCGCCACCTCGCCCTCCTCCACCGGATGGTTCACGCGGCCGACGTACGCCTCGTGCCACAAGCGATCGATCACCAGCGCGTAGTCGCCGGGCGTCTCGAGCGCGGCGCGCACCACCTCGGGACGGAATACGATGTCCGAGTACGAAAACAAAAACTCGTCGTCCATCGCCGGCTCGGCGTAGAACAGCGAGCACAGGATGTTGTTGTCGCGGTAGGCGTCGTTGTCGAAGTAGCGCGCGCCCGGCACCGCGATCGACTCCTTGCGGTAGCCGCGCACGATCACCACGTCGTCGACGCCGGCGGCGCGGTACGCGTCGAGCTGGCGCTCGAGGATCGAGCGGCCGTTCACGTCGACGAGACACTTGGGGCGATCGTCGGTGTAGGGCGCGAGGCGGCGGCCCATGCCGGCGGCGACGATGATGGCCCTCACGCGGCCCTCTTCGCCGGGCGGCCGAGCTTGAGGAGGATGATCAAGCTCGCGCGGCCGAGGTACAGCACGTGCGCGCCTACATAAATGTAGAGAAATAGATCGAGGCGGTTGGCGGCGCACACGAACAGGAACCAGCTCGGGTAGTGCAGCACGTAGCGGCCGGCGGCTTCGACGAGCGCGATCGGCGAAAGCGAGCGCGGCGCGTGATCGCCCCGCTCGGTGGCCGGCGCGAGCGGCGGCGCGCCGGTGGCCTCGAGATATTCGGGGCGGCGCATGAACGTGGTGAGCGTGATGCCGGTGGCCGCGGCGAACAGCCCGCCGACGCCGATGAGCAGGAAGCGCGGGTCGCCGCCCGAGGTGAGCCACAGCCGCACCGCCGCCGCGCCGACGACGAGGAACGCCTTGACCTCGTCGAGCATGAAGTCGAGCAGCGCGCCGACCGGCGACGCGAGATTTTTCAGCCGCGCGAGCTGCCCGTCGACGCAATCGACCACGTACGCGAGCTGCAGCACCAGCCCCGCGACGATGAGGCCGGTCCACGTGCGCCACGCGATCATCAGCGCCGCGCCGCCCGCGGCGATCGCGATCGCCGCGAACGAAACTTGATTCGGCGTCACCGCCGTCGGGCGCAGCAGCCACACGAGCACCGCCGCCGGCGGCCGCGAGATCCACTCGGTCCAGAAGTTGTCGCGCTTCTTCTTCGACTGCTGATAGATGGTGCGGACCGCCGCGAGCACGGCGTATTTCTAGCACAGTGCTACTTGCCGCGCGCGCGCAGCTTGCGCCACAGCATGAGCGCGCCGAAGACGAGCAGCATCAGCACCAGCGCGCGGCCGATGACGTAGCCGAGCCGGTAGCCGAGATCGTAGGCCGGATCGACGAGGCCGGTGGTGGCGCGCGCGGCGGCGTCGAAGATCGGCTCGTACCGCGCGAACTGATCTTCGGTCGTCGAGTACGTCAGGCTGGCCGAGTGCTCGTGGCCCGGCATCAGCCAGCCGAGCTGCTTGACGGTCTTGCCGTCGACGGTGAGCTCGCCGACGTAGCGCGCCACGGTGACGTCGCCGAGCTTGAGGAACTGCCGGCTGGTCATGCGGTAGCTGACGCGGCCCGGCTGCTTCTTGATCGCGGCGTCGATCGAGCGCGCGAGCTCGTCGAGCGTGGCGTCGTCGATCTTGGACGCGCCCGGCGTCACCGACGCGCTCACGTTGGTGAGGAACGCCTCGGCGTGCTCGAGATCGGCGGCGTAGAACTGCAGGTGCTGATCGCGCAGCTGCCTGGCCATCTCGGGCGAGAGCCGCTCGAAGTTCTTCGCCGGCGCGCCGGGCGACAGGTCGACCCAGCCGTCGGGGACCTTGAACTGAAAACCGCCGTCGGCGCGCGCAGCGACGGGCGCGAGCGCGGCCAGCGCGAAAAAAAGCACGATCGTTCTTTTTTTCATCGGGCGCAGCCTACGCCTTCTTGCGGCCGACCACCACTGCGAGCAGCGCGCCGATGAGCCCGAACAGCGCGCCGTAGATCGCGCCCGAGCCGGCGCGGTTCATCACGCGGCGGAAGAAACCGGTCGGCTCCTCCGCGCCGGTGGTGGCGAGCGCCGCGGCGTCGAACACCGGCTGGTAGCGCGCGAAGTCGGCGGGCGTGGTCGAGTAGGTGATGATGGCGTGCTGCTCGTGGCCCGGGATGATGTAGCCGATCTGCTTGACCTGGTACGCGCCGGCGGGCGTCACCATCTGCAATTCGCCGACGTAGCGGCCGCAGGTGACGCCGCCAATCTGCACCAGCTTCGTGTCGACGATGCGCTCGCTCATGCCGGCGCGCTGCTTGCGCACCTCGGCGTCGATCTCGGCGGTGAGCTGCTGCAACAACGCCTCGGTCACCGGCGCCGCGCCCGGCTCGAGGGTGACGTTGACGTTCTCGGTGAAGCCGTCGTCCGAGTGCTCGACGTCGGCGGCGTAGAACGCGAAGCGGCCGTCGCGGATGAGCTGCGCCTGCTCGGGCGTGAGCCGCGCGAAGTTGGCCGGCGGCGCCGACGGCGAGAGATCCACCCAGCCGGGCGGCACCTGGAAGTGAAATCCCGTCGCTGAGGCGCGCGCCGGCGCGGCGAAAAACGCGGCGGCGAAAAAAAGCACGATCGTTCTTTTTTTCATCGGCGGCGAGCCTACCGCAAAGCGCTGCAAACGGGTGTCATCATCGAAGCCATTCAATTGCAATTCCGGCTATATCCGTGGTACCCCTCGGTCGCCGTAAAAGGGGAGTGAAGTTCGATGGCGAAGAAGAAGGATCGCGGCGGCTCGGGGAAGTCGAACGAGAGCGCGCCGCCGGCGGCGAGCGAGGCGAAGCCCGTCGAGGCGAAAGCGGAGCCGGCGGGCGGCGCGGTCGAGATGACCGCCGAGCCCGAGGACGCTCCGGCCGCGACGACCGCCGCCGCGCCCGATTCCACCGTCGAGACCGTCGAGAAGGCCGTCGAGAAAAAGCCGGCCGCGCCGGTTCCGCCCGAGCTGGCGACGCTGGTCGAGCGGCTGCGCCTCGGGCGCTGCGTGCTGTGCGCCGGCACGCGCCTCGGCGCCGCCGGCGGCGTCTCCTATCGCGCGCTGGTCGAGAAGCTGCTCTCCACCGTCGAGGGCGTGGACGCCAAGGACGCCGAGCGCGCCCTGGCCACGCGCCCGCTGGCCGCCGCCGGCTTCGCGCGCCGCCGCCTCGGCGATCGCTTTCTCTCGTCGCTGCGCCAGGCGACCGCCGCGTCGGCCGAGCTGGGCGAAGCGGCGCGCCTCCTCGGCGAATTGCCGTTCCGCGCGGTGGTGACCACCGCCTACGACGACACGTTCGAGCGCGCGTTCACCCGCGACGGCGCGCAGCCGCGCGTCTACACGCCCAACGACCACCTGGAGCTGCGCAAGGACGGCAAGTCGCAGTTCGTGTTCAAGGCGCTCGGCGATCCGGCGCGCGCCGAGAGCGTGGTGTGGAGCGCGGAGGATTTGCAGGGCGCGCTCGCCGACGGCGGCTACCGCTCGGTGGCGCACGATCTGTATCGCTCGCGCAGCTTTTTGTTCGTCGGCTTCGACAGCGGCGATCCCGATCTCGGGATCCTGCTCGAGCGCGTGCTCTCGGGCGCGCGCGCCGGCGACGTGGAGCACTTCGCGATCCTGCCGGGACTGTCGGCGATCGAGCGCGAGGAGCTGTACGCGGCGTATCGCATCCGCGTGCTCGACGGCGACGACGTGGTGGCGCTGGCGCGCGCGCTCAAGGACGCGCTCGGCGATCAGCTCGGCCCGGCGCTGCCCGACGACGACGATCTCGACGGCTGGCTGCAGCTCCTCACCGAGGAGCTGGGCCGCGCGGACGCGCTCGATCGGCTGAGCGCGATGGAGAAGCGCGCGCGCGACAACGGCGAGCACGAGCGGCTGGTCGAGATCTTCCTCGGCCGCGTCGGCGTCGAGCCGGACGCCGAGCGGCGCGCGGCGATGCTGCTCGAGGTGGCGCACCTGTTCGAGAACCAGGTCGGCGATCTCGGCAAGGCGTTCACCGCGCTGCTCGCCGCGTACAAGGAAGATCCGCGCACCGAGTCGTGGAACGAGCTGGAGCGGCTGGCGTCGGCGACGGGGATGTGGACCGAGCTGCTCTCGGAGCTGGCGGAGATCGTGCCGCAGCTTCCGGAAGAGGATCGCGCCGGCTCGTGGGTGCGCATCGGACGGCTGTACGGCGACAAGCTCGGGCACTCGGAGTACGCGCTCACCTCCGTCGAGGAGGCGCTCAAGCTCCAGCCGGAGCTCGTCGACGCGCAGGAGATGCGCATCAACCTGCTCCGCCGCGGCGAGCGCTGGAAGGAGCTCGCCGAGGCGCTGTGGAAGCGCGCCGCCGTCGAGGATTCGCCGGGCAAGCGCGCCGAGCTGTACCTCGAGCAGGCCGACATCTACGAGACGCGCATCAACGACGGCGCGCAGGCGATCGTGTGCTACCGCCGCGCGCTCGAGGCCGATCCGGCGTCGACCGACGCGCGCGAGGCGCTCGAGCTGCTCTTGCGCCGCCGCGGCGAGTGGAAGGAGCTGCTCTCGATCCTCGACGAGAAGGCGCAGGCGGCGGGCTCCGACGACGCGGCGATGATCCGGCGCGAAGCGGCCGAGATCTGCGCCGAGAAGCTGAGCGATCGCCGCGCGGCCTCCGAGCGCTACGAGGCGCTCCTGCGCGATCTGCCGCGCGATCTACCGACGCTGCGCGCGCTCGAGCGGCTCTACACGCAGGACGGGCGCCACGACGAGTACCTGAGCGTGCTCGGCCAGCAGGCCGACGCGGTCGACTCCGAGCGCGAGCGCGCGGCGCTGTATCGCCGGCTCGCCACCGAGTGGGAGGAGCAGCCGGGCGGCGGCGCGAAGGCGGCCGAGTGGCTGGAGAAGCTGCTCGCCGTCGACGCGCGCAGCGAAGACGCGTTCCGCTCGCTCGAGCGCATCTACCGCGCCGAGCACAAGTGGAACGAGCTGGTCGACACCTATCGCCGCCACGCCACCATCGTGCCGGCGCCGATCCGCGCCGAGATCTTCGCGCAGGTGGGCGCGCTGTACGAGCACGAGCTCAGGGACGCGACGCGCGCGATCGAGGCGTACCTCGACGTCGACAGCGCGCTGCCCAATCACGCCGAGGCGCTGTCGGCGCTGACGCGGCTCTACGAAAAAACCGAAGCGTTCGAGAAGACCGTCGAGATCCTGGAGCGGCGCGCGACGCAGGCGGAGGTGAAGTCGCAGCGCGTGGAGCTCCTGTTTCACGCCGGCACGCTCACCGCCGAGCGGCTGGGCGACGCCAAGGCGGCCGAGGCGCGCTTCGTGCGCGCGCTCGAGCTCGACGCCACGCACGTGCCGTCGATGACCGCGCTCGTCGAGATCTACCGCAAGAACGGCGAATTCCTCAAAGCGGCGAAGCTGCTCATCGAGGCGGTGCCGCACACGCAGAACCGCCTGGAGAAGACGCGCCTGCTCGTCGAGGCGGGCGAGATCTACGACGGGCTCGAGGATCACAAGAAGGCGGCGGGGCTCTATCTCGAGGCGCTGGCCGTCGACCCGGAGCACGTCGAGGCGGCCGAGCGCGTGAGCGAGCTGTTGTGGAAGGCGGAGCGCTACGCCGAGCTGGTGCCGATCCTGGAGATGCTCACGCGCAAGGACGCCGCCGAGAACGTGCAGGTCGAGCGGCTCACGCGGCTCGGGCGCGCGGCCAAGTCGATCGGCGCCGAGGACAAGCTGCTCAAGGCGTTCACGCGCGCCGCCGAGCTCGACCCGGCGCGGCTCGAGCCGCAGCGCGGGCGCGCCGAGCTGCACTACGCCAAGGGCGAGTGGGAAGCGGCGCGCGGCGCGCTCGCCAAGATCCACGAGCACCACTTCGACGATCTGCCGCCGTCGGAGCGCGTCGAGCTGGTCTATCAGCTCGGCACCTGCGAGCTGAAGCTCTCGCGCAAGGACGAGGCGAAGGCGTGGTTCAAGAAGGCGCTGGAGCTGGATCCGACGCACCGCCCGTCGCTGCTGGCGTCGCTCGAGTTCGGCGAGGCCAAGCCCGAGTCGCTGATCGACTCGAAGAAGGCGCTGCTCGCGACCGCGGCGCCCGACGAGAAGGTGAAGCTCTTGACCGAGATCGGCGATCTCTACCTCGACAAGCTCGAGGATCCGCCGCTCGCGGTGGGCGCGTATCGCGAGGCGCTCGAGTTGCGGCCGGACGATCACAAGCTCCTGCACAAGTGCCTCGACGTCTACGTCGAGCAGAAGCAGTGGCAGCAGGGGCTGGAGATGCTCGAGCGGCTGATCGAGCAGGAGAAGAACCCGAAGGTGCGCGCCAAGTATCGCCACGCGGCGGGCTTGATCGCGCGCGACGAATTGGGCAAGCCGGAGCCGGCGGCCAAGCTGCTCTACGAGGCGCTCGACGACGATCCGTCGATGGATCGATCGGCCGAGGCGCTCGAGGAGCTGTTCCAGCAGCGGCAGGATTGGAAGGAGCTGGCGCGCTTCTATCGCAAGGCGCTCAAGCGGCTGGGGCCGGAGACCGGCGACGGCAAGAACGCCGAGCGGCTCCGGCTGTGGTCGGCGCTCGGCGAGATCTGCCTCGATAAATTGGGCGAGCGCGAGAGCGCGCTGGCGGCGCTCGAGGTCGCGCTCACGTTCGATCGCGGAAATCTCGATCGCCACAAGCAGCTCGCCGATCTCTACGTGCAGGCGGGGCCCGATCGCTTCGACAAGGCGATCGTCGAGCACCAGATTTTGCTGCAGCGCGAAAAAAATCGCATCATCTCGTACCGCGCGCTCAAGCACCTCTACATCCAGACCAACCAGCGCGAGAAGGCGGCGGCGTGCTCGTACGCGCTCAGCTTCCTCAAGAAGGGCGAGCCGGACGACGCCAAGATCGTCGCCGAGCTGAAGCAGAAGCCGATGCAGCCGGTGCGGCGCGCGCTCAACGACGAGACGTGGGCGCGGCTGGCGCACCCCGACGAGGATCGCGTGCTCCAGGCGCTGTTCCTGGCGGTGACGCCGCTGCTCGCGGCGGCGCAGGCGCAGCCGCACAAGCAGCTCAACCTCAACCGCAAGGAGGCGCTCGACGCCGCCGACGCGCGCATGTTCGCCAAGGCGCTGCGCTACGTGGCGTCGACGTTCTCGGTGGCCGCGCCCGAGACCTACGTGCGGCCGGAGCAGAAGGAGCCGGTGACGTTCCAGAACGTCATCGACAAGCAGACGCTGGTGCCGGTGTTCGTCGTCGGGCTGCCGCTGCTCGGCGACAAACGGGCCGAGCGCGATCTCGTGTTCGAGCTGTCGCGGCGCGTGGCGCACCTCAGGCCCGAGCGCTTCATCCGCTACGCGCTGCCGCAGCCGGCGCAGCTCGCGCACGTGATCGAGGCGGCGATGGCGCTTGGCGCCGAGTCGGGCACCGACAAGGGCCCGCCGCCGACGGGCGAGCTGGCGAAGACGGCGCAGGGGATGAAAAAGTCGCTCACGCCGGTGCAGCTCGAGCAGGTGGCGGCGTGCGGGCGCAAGCTGCGCGCGGCGAGCGTCAAGGGCGACCAGGCGGCGCTCGGCTGGCTGCAGGCGACCGATCTCACCGCGTCGCGCGCCGGGCTCGTCATGGGCGGCGATCTCGAGACCTGCGCGCGCCTGCTCGCGGCCGAGCCGCAGTCGGCGGCCTCGCTGCCGGCGATGCAACGGCTGCTCGATCTGGTATGGTCCTCGGTCACCGAGGACTTGTTCGCCGTGCGCAAGCACCTCGGCGTCCTGTAAGAATAAACACGACGGCGTTCGGAGAGACTAGTTATGGATAAGCTCTACGTCTACCTGGTTTCGGCGGTGCTGGTGGTGGGGGCCGGGGCGGCGGTGCTCGAGTGCTCGGGCGGAGCCGTGTGCGGCAACGGCGCCAAAGAGGGCGACGAGCAGTGCGACAAGGGCGCGATGAACGGCGTGGCCAACTCGGGCTGCTCCGCCGACTGCAAGATCATCGGCATCCCGGTGGCGTCGCTGCAGGTGAGCTTCGACCTCTTGCAGATGGAGGCGCCCGGGTTCCTCGGCTCGACGTGCAAGGATCTCGGCGTCGAGAACTGGCAGCTCCACCTCGAAGGGCCGAGCCCGGTGGACATGAAGCTGCCGTGCCTCCAGCCGTCGCAGCCGTTCGGCTCGGTGATGCCGGGCGCGTACCAGGCGACCATCACGCTGCTCGACAAGATGGACAATCCGCTGACGATGCCGGTCAAGACGCAGATGATGAGCGCGACCGTCGGCGGGCAGATGGCGCTGCTCTATCACAACTTCAAGCAGAGCGAGTTCCTGCGGCAGGACTACACCGGCGCGCTGTACTTCGATCCCAACTGGGGCGCGACCGGCGACACCTGCGCGACGGCGGGCGTGACCATGGAGGGCATCACGCTCAAGACGCCGTCGGGAACGGCGGTCGCGGGCATGACCATGGACGGGCTCAAGCTCGACGGGACGTACGGCGGGTGCTTCACCAAGTCGGGCTCGGCGTCGTCGCAGCAGATCGTCGGCACGCTGCCGTGGGGACATTACGACATGTGGATCACCGGCAAGTCGTCGGCGGGTGCGGTGGCGTACTGCAAGAAGTTCGACATGTTCGTCGGCGTGGGCACGGCCACCAACGTGTACGAGCTGGTCGTCGACGCGGCCAACTTCGACATGGGCCCCTGCCCGTAGTGCGCGGCGCGCTCGCCGCCGCGCTGGCGGCGATCTTTTTCGCGGCGGTGTTCGGCGGCGCGCTCGGCGCGTGTGAGAGCGGCGAGGCGCTGGCCGGCTGCGCGCGCGACTCCGACTGTCCGGCGGGCGCGCACTGCGTGACCGCGACCGGCGTCTGCGTCGACTTTCGCAACCCGCTCGACGCGGCGGTGCCGGATCTAGCGGGCGCCGACGGGCCGCTCTCCGACTGACCACGCGCGGATCTCGTCGGCGGCCGGCTTGCCGCGCGGAGTGTAGCCGCGCGACGTCGCGCCGCCCCAGCCGTACCAGTTCCAGAAGTACACGCCGGCGAAGCCGTCGCCCGGCGCGTCGCGCCACACGCGGCGGAACGCTTCGTAGGCGCGGCGCTGATCCTCGAGATCGATCGGCTGGCGCGCGGCTTCGTCCCACGGCCACGCCGAGGCGCCGCGCTGCGAGAGGTAGCCGAGCTCGGTGAACAGGAGCGGCCGGTTGCGTTTGCGCGCGAAGCGGGTGAGCTCGTCGCGCAGATCGCGCCACGCGCGCACCATTTCCTCGACGGGAATCGCGCGGCGCGCGGCGTCGTCGCGATCGGCCAGCGGGAAATAGCCGCACAGGCCGAGCTCGTCGACCAGGTCGTAGATCGCCACGTCGCGAAAATGATCCCAGTTGCCCGAGTAGGTCAGCCGGCCGGCGAAGGCGCGGCGCACGTCGGCGGCGAGCGGCGCCCAGCGCGCGCGATCGCCGTCGAGCGTCGACAGCTCGCTGCCGATCGACAGCTCCTCGACGCGCTCGCGCTGCGCCAGCTTCGCCAGCGCCAGCAGCTTTTCGCGGTAGGCGCGAAACCACGCGTCGCGATCGCGCGGGCGCAGCGTGCCGCGCCACTCGCCCTCGCGCGGCGACTCGAGGCGCACGATGGGAAACAACAGCACGCGCAGACCCGCCGCGTGCGCCTCGCGGATGGTGCGCGCCACCGCCTCGTCGGGCGCGGTGAAGCGCGGGTGATCGCCGAGCTCGGTCGACGCGCCGTCGCGCTGGTACCACGCCACCACCAACTCGACGCTCGACGCGCCGGTCGCGCGGATCTCGTCGAGCAGCGGGCGATACGACCAGCCGGGATCCTCGGCGAACAGTCCGAGCGCCACGCCCACCACTCCCGCGATCACGCTCACGCTCACGATTCGCTCTCGCTCCGGTTGTGCGCGCGCGACTAGCGGCGCGCGCGGCCGAGTGTATCCTTAATGCGTGCACCGTTCGCTGCTCGTCGTGCTCGCCCTCGCCTGCGCCGCGTTCGATACCTCGACCGGCCGCACCACCACCGCCGAGCGCCCGCTCGAGTCGATGGTGTCGATCCCGCAGGGCACGTTCCTCATGGGCGCGTCGCCCGAGGCGCAGGCGGCGGCGGTGCGGCTGTGCCGCGAGGAGCTGGGACCGCGGCAGCGGCCGGGATGCTCGGACAACGCGTTCGTCATGGAGGGGCCGCCGCGCGTGGTGTTCCTCTCGGCGTTCCTGATCGATCGCGTCGAGGTCACCGTCGAGGCGTACCGCCGCTGCGTGCAGGGCGGCGCGTGCTCGCCGCAGCCGCTGCTCCAGACCGACGCGCGCTTCGTGCAGCCGTCGCTGCCGGTGACGTCGGTGACGTGGGACGAGGCGGCGCGCTACTGCGCGTGGCGCGACGCGCGGCTGCCGAGCGAGGCCGAGTGGGAGCGCGCGGCGCGCGGCCGCGACGGGCGCACGTGGCCGTGGGGCAACGTGCCGCGGCCCGATCTGTCGAACCACGGCCGCTTCTTCATCCTCGGCGAATTGGGGCCGCAGCCGGTGCCGGTGGTGCAGCCCGATCCGAGCGACGGCTACGCGCTGCTCGCGCCCGCCGGCTCCTACCCCGAAGGCGCGTCGCCCGACGGCGTGCTCGACCTGGCGGGGAACGCGATGGAGTGGACCGCCGACTTCTACCAGGACGAGGGGCCGACCACGCGCTCGACGGTGAATCCACGCGGGCCGGCCGTCGGCTCGCTGCGCTCGACGCGCGGCGGCTCGTGGCGCCAGCCGCCGCTGTACCAGCGCACCACCGCCCGCGACGGCGCGCCGCCCGACACGCGCTCGCCCGAGATCGGGTTTCGCTGCGCGCGCTGAGCGCGGCCGAGCGAGATTCTTCCGCGCGCGGCGGCGCCATGTTATAGGAGAGCCATCATGCGCTCGCTTCGTCGCTTAGTGACCGCGGTCATCGTGCTCTCCCCGCTCGCTCTCGCCGGCTGCAAGCAGGGCGTGGGCGATCGCTGCCAGGTGATGTCCGATTGCGAAGACGGGCTCATCTGCGTGCTCCCCGCCGGCGGCACGCCGCAGTCGGGCGGCACCTGCCAGCCGCAGGGCGGCGGTCAAGACGCCGGCGTCGCCGATCTCACGCCCGGCGCCGATCTCGCGTCGACCGATCTCGCCACCGCCTCCGACTAGCTCGCCGGCTCCGCGACCTCCGCAGCTCGTTCGCTCAGCGCCTCGAGAAACGCCTTGCCGTACTTCGCCAGCTTGGTCGGTCCGACGCCCGAGATCCGCCCCAGCTCGTCGAGGCTGCCGGGCCGCGCGCGCGCCAGCTCCGCCAGCGTCCGATCGTGAAATACACAGTACGCCGGCAGATGCTCCGCCTGCGCCAGCTTCATGCGCAGCGCGCGCAACCGCTCGAACAGCGCCGGATCCACCGTTTCGTCGCTGTTTGGCGCAGCCGATTTTTTCTCGCCGCGCGGCGCCTTCTCGCGCCGCTGGCGCGGAAACGAGATGCGCGCGCGCTGCCGATCGTGCATCACCTCGCGCCCCGCCGCGGTGATCCGCAGCGTCGGGTAGTCGCCGCCGCTCGCCACCAGGAGCCCGCCCGCCTCGACGGCGCCGAGCAGATCGAGCACGAAGCTGTGCGGCTTGCCGCGCAGCACCCCGAACGTCGACAGCCGCTCGAGCCCCGCCACCTCTTTCGCCTGCGAGCCCTCGAGCACCAGCGCGATCTTGTTGCGCCCGAAGACGCCGTCGAGCCGCGCCACGGTGGCGAGCAGCTTGCGCACCAGCAGCTGCTCGTCGTCGCCCAGCTCGGCCGCGCCGTGCACGCCGCCGCCGCAGACGTCGCACGCGCCGCAGCGCTCGCCCGGCGCCGGCTGCGCCGGATCGCCGAAATAGCCGAGTAGAAAGCTACGCCGGCAGGTGCGCGCGTAGCAGTAGCTCATCATCGCGCGCAGCCGCTCGCGCTCCGCCGCCAGCCGCTCGGCCGAGCGCGCCTCGCCGTCGCCGCCGTTCAAGATCAGGAACTCGCGCAGCCGCACGTCGGCGTGGTTGAACAGCAGCACGCAGCGCGCCGGCTGCCCGTCGCGACCCGCGCGCCCCGCCTCCTGGTAATAGGCCTCGGCCGAGCCGGGCAGGTCGTGGTGGATCACCAGCCGCACGGCGCGCTTGTCGACGCCCATGCCGAACGCGTTGGTCGCCACGATCACGCGCACGCGATCGGCCATCCAGCGCTCCTGCACCGCCGCGCGCTCCTCGTCGCCGAGCCCGGCGTGATACGCGGCCGCCGGGACGCCGCGCTCGCTCAGCGACGCGGCCACCTTCTCCGCCTTCTTGCGCGTGGCGGTGTAGATCAGCGCCGAGGCGCCAGCCGCGCGCAGGCCGGGATCGTCGAGCAACTCGAGGCAGCTCTCGAGCTTGTCGGCCTCGCCCCCCGACGGGCGCACCGCGAAGTGCAGGTTGGGCCGATCGAACCCGCGCACGAACACCTGCGGCTCGCGCATGCCGAGCTGCCGGCCGATCTCGTCGCGCACGTCGGGCGTCGCGGTCGCGGTCAGCGCCACCAGCCGCCGCGGCTCGAGGCGCGTCACCACCTCGCCGAGCCGCGCGTAGTCGGGCCGGAAGTCGTGCCCCCACTCCGAGATGCAGTGCGCCTCGTCGACGGCGAGCAGCGTCAACTGGGCGCGCGCCAGCTCGGAGGAGAACGCCGGCACGCGAAACCGCTCGGGCGCGACGTAGAGCAGCCGCACCTCGCCGCGCAGCGCCGCGCGCAGCCGCGCCTCGCGCTCGCCCGGATCCACCGAGCTATTGATGAAGGTGGCCGGCACGCCGCGCGCGGCCAGCGCGTCCACTTGATCCTTCATTAATGAGATGAGCGGCGAGACCACCACCGTGAGCCCGCCCAGCGCCACCGCCGGCAGCTGGTAGCACAGCGACTTCCCCGCGCCCGTCGGCAGCACCGCGATCGTCGGGCGCCCGGCGATCACCGCCTCGATGACCTCGCGCTGCCCCGGACGGAACTCGGCGAGCCCGAAGCGCCCCAGCGCCTCGTCGATGGATGTGGTCGAGCTCATCGCGAGGGGTATCGGTTGGTTTTCGCCGAAGTTGCGTTGCAGCGCAAGAAAGTTCGATGGACGATCGACCGCTGCACTACGCGGGCGGGCGTGAAAGCTGTTTTTCGCCGGACGCTCGCATACGCCGTGCTCGCCTCTGCTACGCAGAGGCTGCGCGCGGCACGTGCTTCGCTCGGTTCGTCGCTGGCATCCTCGCGCAGACGCGAGGAGCGCTCCTCAACGCCGGCGAAAAACAGCTTTCACGCCCACCCGCTCCGTTCCGCTACGTCGTGGTAAACCGGCCCAGATCGGCATTCTGACCGGTTTTAAACAAGTCTAACGAGCCTTGCAGGTAGCGGAGTGGAGCGCGTGGGCTGCGGCAATTTGCCGCCGCGCGCAGTTCCGCAGGAGCGATCGCGTGCGCCGCAGGCGCACGCCCGCGACGAGGACTGTTTGAGCACGGCGGCAAATTGCCGCAGCCCGCGCGCGTAACGCAGCGCCGTCGACCGTGCACGTTCCGTTCTCTCGAGCTATTCGGCGATTTCGCGAAATGCCACGTCGAGGATCTCGTACTCGCGCGAGCCCTTCGGCGTCTTGACCTGCACCGTATCGCCGACTTCACGCCCGATGAGCGCGCGCGCGACCGGCGCCGAGATCGAGATCAGCCCCTTCTTGATGTCGGCCTCCTGCTCGCCGACGATCGAGTACACGACCTCTTCCCCCGACTCCGCGTCCGAGAGCTTCACCGTCGCCCCGAACACCACCTTGCCGCCCGACAGCGTCGCCGGGTCGATGACGTTGGCCAGCGCCAGCATCACCTCCAGCTCCTTGATGCGCCCCTCGTTGAACGACTGCGCCTCTTTCGCCGCCGAGTAGTCGGCGTTCTCCGAGAGATCGCCGTGGCCGCGCGCCTCCTCGATCGCCTTCACGATCTTGAAGCGATCGATTTCCTTGCGGCGCTTCAGCTCTTCCTTGAGCCGCTGCGCGCCACGGGGGGTCATGGGGATTTTCGTATCGGCCATGTTCCGGTCCTAGTGGGGTTGAGGATGGTACTCTTGCAGCGCGCGCACGTCGAGAGCGCCGCGCCCGAGCGCCGCGATGCCGAGCGCCGCCGCCTTCGCCGCCGCGATGGTGGTGAAGTACGGCACGTCCTTGATCAGCGCCGTGCGGCGGATCGAGAACGAGTCGCGGATCGCCTGCGCGTTGGCGGTCGTCGTATTGATGACCAGCGCGATGTCGCCGTTCTGCAGGGCGTCGACGCAGTGCGGGTGGCCCTCGAGGACTTTGTTGACGCCCTCGGCGGGCACGCCCTGCGCGGCGAAGAACGCGGCGGTGCCGTGCGTGGCGACGATGCCGAAGCCGAGCTGCGTGAGCTTGCGCGCGACCTCGACCGACGCCGGCTTGTCCTCGTCGCGCACGCTGATGAAAATTTTCCCGCGCGTCGGCAGCTTGGTCCCGGCGCCGAGCTGCGCCTTGGCGAACGCCAGCGGAAAGTCGCGGTCGATGCCCATCACCTCGCCGGTCGAGCGCATCTCCGGCCCGAGCAGCGTATCGGTGCCGGGGAACTTCACGAACGGGAACACCGCCTCCTTGACCGCCACGTGCGCCGGGACGATCTCGCGCGCGCCCAGCTCGTCGAGCGTGCGGCCGATCATCACGCGCGCGGCGATCTTGGCCAGCGGCTGGCCGGTCACCTTCGACACGAACGGCACGGTGCGCGACGCGCGCGGGTTCACCTCGAGCAGGTAGACCTCGTCGCCCTTGACCGCGAACTGCGCGTTCATGAGACCGACCACGCCCAGCTCGGCGGCGAGCGCGCGCACCTGCGACGAGATTTTTTCGATCACCGCGGGCGCGAGCGAGTACGGCGGCAGCGCGCAGGCCGAGTCGCCCGAGTGGATGCCGGCCTCCTCGATGTGCTCCATCACCGCGCCGATCACCGTGCGTTTGCCGTCGGAGACCGCGTCGACGTCGACCTCGATGGCGTCGGAGAGGAAGCGATCGATCAGCACCGGATTTTTTTCGTCGTCGGCGGCTTGCGCCGCCATCGCGCGCGCGACGTATTTCGCGAGCTGATCGAGATCGTGCACAACTTCCATGGCGCGTCCACCGAGAACGTAGGAGGGCCGTACCACGACCGGCAGCCCGATGCGCCGCGCGACGGAGAGCGCTTCGTCGACGGTGCGGGCGGTGCCGTAGGGCGGTGCCTTCAGGCCGAGCTTCTCGATCACCTCGCCGAACCGCTGGCGATCCTCCGCGCGATCGATCGCGTCCGCGCTGGTGCCGAGCAGCCGCACTCCCGCCGCCTTCAGCCCCACGGCGAGGCGCAGGGGTGTCTGGCCACCGAACTGGACGATCACGCCGTCGGGCTTTTCGAGATCGCAGATGGCCAGCACGTCCTCGCGCGTGAGCGGCTCGAAGTAGAGCCGGTCCGAGGTGTCGTAGTCCGTCGACACCGTCTCGGGGTTGCAGTTGACCATGATGGTCTCGTAGCCCTCTTCGCGCCGGGCCTGCACCGCGTGGACGCAGCAGTAGTCGAACTCGATGCCCTGGCCGATGCGGTTCGGGCCGCCGCCGAGGATCATCACCTTCTTGCGCGTGGTGGGCTCGGCCTCGTCGCCGGACTGCGCCTTGCCGTCGACCCCATCATACAAAAAGATCGGCGGCTCGTAGGTCGAGTAGAGGTACGGCGTGTGCGCGCGGAACTCGGCGGCGCAGGTGTCGACGCGCTTGTAGACGGGCGTGACGCCGAGCTCGAGGCGGCGCGCGCGTACGGCGTCGGGCAGCGAGCTCGTGAGCGCGGCCAGGCGGCGATCGGAGAGGCCGTTCGCCTTGGCGCGCCACAGCGTGGCCTCGTCGAGGTCGTCGAGCGCGCGGCCGGCGATCGCGCCCTCCTCGGTGACGATGCGCTCGATGTGCGTGAGGAACCAGGGATCGATCTTGGTGAGATCGAACGCCTCGGCCACGGTCATGCCCTGCCGCAGCGCCTCGGCGACGAGGAACAGCCGCTCGGCGGTGGGCGTGCCGATGCGCTTGCGCAACTCGTCGAGGCCGGGCGCCTCCAGATCGAAACCGGCGCGGCCAATCTCGAGCGAGCGGATCGCCTTGCCGAGCGCCTCGCGGAAGGTGCGCCCGATGGCCATCACCTCGCCCACCGACTTCATCTGCGTGGTCAGCGTGGCGTCGGCGCCGGGAAATTTCTCGAACGCGAAGCGCGGCACCTTGACCACCACGTAGTCGATCGTCGGCTCGAACGACGCCGGCGTCTCGCGCGTGATGTCGTTGCGGATCTCGTCGAGCGTGTAGCCGACCGCCAGCTTGGCCGCGATCTTGGCGATGGGAAAGCCGGTCGCCTTCGACGCCAGCGCCGACGAGCGCGACACGCGCGGGTTCATCTCGACGACCACCATGCGGCCGTCCTCGGGGTTGACCGCGAACTGCACGTTCGAGCCGCCGGTCTCGACGCCGATCTCGCGGATCACCGCCGCCGCGGCGTCGCGCATGCGCTGGTACTCTTTATCGGTGAGCGTCATCGCCGGCGCGACCGTGATCGAGTCGCCGGTGTGCACGCCCATCGGGTCGAGGTTCTCGATCGAGCAGATCACCACCACGTTGTCGTGGCGGTCGCGCATCACCTCGAGCTCGTACTCCTTCCAGCCGAGCACCGACTCCTCGACCAGCACCTGCCCGCGCGGCGACTGGGCGAGCGCCCACGCCACGCGCTCGTCGAACTCGGCGTCGTGGTACGCGATGCCGCCGCCCATTCCGCCGAGCGTGAACGACGGCCGCAAGATCGCCGGGAAGCCGAACGTCTTCAAAATCTCGCGCGCCTCGGCGACCGAGCGCGCGTAGCCCGAGCGCGGCACCTCGAGCCCGATGCGCGCCATCGCCGCCTTGAAGAGGTCGCGGTCCTCGGCCTTCTCGATCGCCTCGCGCGCCGCGCCGATCAGCTTCACGCCGTACTTGTCGAGCACGCCGCGCGCCGCCAGCTCGAGCGCCATGTTGAGCGCCGTCTGCCCGCCCAGCGTCGGCAGCAGCGCGTCCGGCCGCTCGCGCTCGATCACCCGCTCGATCACCTCGGGCAAGAGCGGCTCGACGTACGTGCGCTCGGCCAGCTCGGGGTCGGTCATGATGGTCGCCGGGTTCGAGTTCACCAGCACCACCTCGAACCCCTCGGCCCGCAGCGCGCGCACGCCCTGCGTCCCCGAGTAGTCGAACTCGCACGCCTGGCCGATCACGATCGGCCCGGACCCGATGAGCAGGATCTTGTGGATGTCGTTCCGCTTGGGCATCGCCGACGGGAAGCTATATCATTTTTGGGCGCGCTTGATCTTCCCTTGGTTGTCGAGGCGCGCGCCGGGCAGCATGTCGCCGATCAGCTTCTCGACGGTGCCGGAGAATCCCTTCACGTCCCAGGCGAGATCGGCGAAGCCGTCGAGGATGCGCTTCTTGATGCGGCGCGAGTCCTCTTTGTCGTTGGTGAGCAGCGCCAAGAGCGGCTCGCGCGCGGCGGGGAGCTTGTGGCGCAGGAGCCCCTCGACGGCGGTGAAGCGCACGCCCTCGTCCATGTCCTCGAGATACGGGAGCAGCGCGGTGCCGCAGCGCTCGTCGTCCAGCTCTGCGAGATACGAGAGCAGCTGGATCTTGCGCGACGGATCGCGCGTGTACGTGTTGTCGTTCCGCTCGGCCAGATCGGCCAGGATCGGCCATTGCTGCTCGATGCTCGGCGCCACCGCGTGCAGCACCTTGAGCCCCCACGCGATCGAATCGGCGGCGCGCAGGTGCTGCGAGAGCTGCGGCAGGATCGAGTCGCCCATGCGCGACAGCTCCTCGAACACGAAGTCCTTCTCCTGCTCGTCCTCGATCGACTTGTCGTAGCGGATGGTGAAGCGGCCGAGCAGACCGAGCACCGCCTCGGGCGAGCCGTCGTCGCGCAGCGCCTCGAGCGAGCTGAAGCGGTCGGCGCTCTGGGCGTCCTTGTTCTTGGCGCGCGCCACGTGCTTGCGCAGCTTGCCTTCGGCTCCACCGAGGCCAAGGAAATCTTTCAATCCCATGCGCGTGGCGTATACCATAGATTTCATCCATGGCCGATCGATCCAGCCGGGGGGGACCGGACCGCCAGCATCCGCGCGTCACGGTCGACGCCTTCGTGCGCATCATGGGCGGCGAGCGCGAGTACGTGTTCCGCACGCGCGACCTGTCGGAGGGCGGGCTGTTCCTCTACACGCGCGTCGGGCACCTGTACCCGTTCTTCGTCGGGGCGGCGCTGTCGATCGAGCTGTACGACTACGACCAGGCGGTGGAGTTTCGCGCGGTGGTGGTGCGCATCGTCGAGGGCGGGAGCCCGGAGGCCGAGCGCTTTCCGTCGGGGTTCGGCGTGCGCATCGTCGAGATCGACGAGCAGAACCGCTTGCGGCTCGACGAGCTGATCAAGCGCGCGCAAAAAGAGCCGCTGTACTAATTAACCGATCAATTAATTCGATCAGCGGTGGCGGCGGCGGCGATGGCGCCGCTTGCGGCGGTGCCTGCGCGCGCGCCGGCCTTCCGTGTGGCGCGCGATCGATCCGGACGACGCGGGAGGCGGAGGCGTCTCGACGGCGACCGCGTCGGCGCCGACGAGCACGAGCAGCGCGATCACCCAACGACGCATTGGACTAGTATACGGCCGACTGCCCGCTGGCCGCCAGACCCACGCGGCCGGATAGAAAACCCATGGACGATCTCACCTACGCGCGCTCGCAGATGGCGATGTCGCTGGCGTTCCACATCGTGTTCGCCGCCATCGGCATGGCGATGCCGCTCTTGATGGTGCTGGCCGAGTGGCGCTTCCGGCGCACCGGCGACCGCGACTACCTCGCGCTGGCGCACGCGTGGGCCAAGGGCACGGCGGTGCTGTTCGCCGTCGGCGCGGTGTCGGGCACGGTGCTGTCGTTCGAGCTCGGGCTCCTGTTTCCCGGGTTCATGCGGCGCGCGGGGGCGATCATCGGCATGCCGTTCTCGCTCGAAGGGTTCGCGTTCTTTGCCGAGGGGATCTTCCTCGGGCTCTACCTCTACGGCTGGGAGCGCGTGCGGCCACGGCTGCACCTCGCCGCCGGTTGGATCGTGGCGGTGAGCGGGCTGGCGTCGGCGGGGTTCGTGCTGATCGCGAACGCGTGGATGAACGCGCCGCGCGGCTTCCGTCTCGACGGCGCTCAGCTGGTCGACGTCGATCCGCTGGAGGCGATGCGCACGCCGTTCGCCGCGCACGAGATCGCGCACATGGCGCTCGCCGCCTATATGGCGACCGCGTTCGCCGCCGCCGCGCTGCACGCCGTCGCGCTGCGCCGCGCGCCCTCGTCGACCTTACACCGTAAGGCGCTCGGCCTGGCGCTGTGGGTGGCGATCCCGTGCTCGCTGGCGCAGCCGCTGGTCGGCCACTGGGCCGGTCACCAGGTGGCGCAGCACCAGCCGATCAAGCTGGCCGCGCTCGAGCAGCACCTGCAGACGCGCGCGTGGGCGCCGATCCGCCTCGGGCCGATCGAGATCCCCGGCGCGCTCTCGGTGCTGGCGTTCAACCGCCCGTCGGCGATCGTGCGCGGCCTGGAGGATTTTCCGCGCGACCAGTGGCCGCCGTCGCTGGTGCACCCGGCGTTTCAATTGATGGTGGCGATCGGCATGCTGCTGGCGCTGGTGGCGGCGTGGGCGCTGTGGCTGCGCCTGCGGCGGCGCGCGTGGGCCGACAGCCGGCGCCTCCTGCTGGCGCTGATCGTCTGCGCGCCGCTCGGCTTCGTCGCCATCGAGGCCGGCTGGGTGGTCACCGAGGTCGGCCGCCAGCCGTGGGTCATCTACGGCGTCCTGCGCACCGCCGCCGGCGTGACGCCGATGACCGGGCTGTGGGCGCCGTTCGTGACCTTCACGCTGGTGTACCTCGGGCTGGCGGCGGCGGTGATCGCGATCCTCAAGCGGCAGCTCCGCTCGACGGTGGCGCCGTGATCTCGGCGGCCGAGGCGGTGGCGCTGGTGATGCTCGGCGCGCTCGCGCTGTACGCGCTGTCGGCGGGCGCGGACTTCGGCGGCGGCGTGTGGGATCTGTTGGCGAGCGGCCCGCGCGCGGCGGCG
>DASREC010000419.1:0-35309 GCA_035652295.1 Polyangia bacterium | reverse complement strand
CACTTCACCGGCTCCACCTCGGTATTCCAGGGCATGTGGCGGGCGGTGGGCGAGAACATCGGCCGCTACCGGCAGTACCCGCGGCTGGTGGGCGAGACCGGCGGCAAGGACTTCATCTTCGCCCACCCCTCGGCCGACGTGGAGGCGCTGGCGGTGGCGATCGTGCGCGGCGGCTACGAGTACCAGGGGCAGAAGTGCTCGGCGGCGAGCCGCGTATACGTGCCCGAATCGCTCTGGCGAGGCGGTTTACGCGATCGGCTGCACGCGCTCATCGGCGAGTTGCGCGTGGGTGACGTGGCCGATTTCCGCAACTTCATGGGCGCGGTGATCGATAAAGCTTCGTTCGAGAACGTCGGCGACTACGTCAAGGCGGCCAAGGCGGGGCCGGGCATGAAGGTGACGGCGGGCGGCGGGATGGCGGGCGAGGAGGGGTGGTTCGTCGAGCCGACGCTGGTCGAGAGCGAGGATCCGAAGTCGAAGCTGATGTCGGAGGAGATCTTCGGGCCGGTGGTCACGCTGCACGTGTATCGCGACGCCGCGTGGGCGGAGACGCTCGAGACCATCGACGGCACGTCGCCGTACGCGCTCACCGGCGCGGTGTTCGCGCGCGACACGCGGGCGGTGGCGGAGGCGCGCGCGACGCTGCGCCACGCGGCTGGCAACTTCTACATTAATGATAAGCCGACGGGCGCGATCGTCGGGCAGCAGCCATTCGGCGGCGCGCGCGCCTCGGGCACCAACGACAAGGCCGGCAGCCTCTGGAACCTGATCCGCTGGGTCTCGCCCCGCGCCATCAAGGAGACCTTCGCCCCGCCCACCGACTTCCGCTACCCGTTCATGAGCGAGCAGTAGGTGTACTCGCATCCGTTCGGCGCGCGGCTGCGGGCGATCGGCGCGATCGCGCTCAATCGGCTGCGCGATGATCCGCTGAACATCACGCTCGAGCTGACGCGGCGGTGCAATGCGCGTTGCGACTACTGCAACCACTGGAAGGAGCAGAAGCAGACGGAGCAGGAGCTCGGCGACTTCGTGGCGGTGATCGATCGCTTTCGGCCGTTCTCGGTCACCGTCTGCGGCGGCGAGCCGTTCATGCGGCGCGACGCGCTCGACATCCTGCGCGCGGTCAAGGCGCACCCCGGCTGGCGCTACGTCTCGATCATCACCAACGGCTGGTTCCTCGGCGAGGACAAGGCCGCGAAGCTGATCGACACCGGCATCGATCAGATCAACGTCTCGCTCAATTTTCCCGACGAGCGGCAGGACGCCGACCGCAAGCTGCCGGGGCTCTACAAAAAGATTTCGCACATCGTGCCCTGGATGGCGGCGCGCGGCGCCAACGTGCAGCTCAATACCATCCTGATGAACGACAACCTCGACGACGCGGCCGCGATCGCGCGGCAGGCGCGCGCGTGGGGCGCGACGGTGATGTTCACGCTCTACTCGGAGCTGCCCGCCGACAACCACGCGCACCTGTTTCCGCCCGAGCGGCTCGAGCGCCTCGACGAGGTGCTGGCCGAATTGCGCGCGCTCAAACGTCGCGAGCGCGCGGTGGCCAACACCGAGTGGTACTTCGACATGATCCCGAGCTACGCGCGCGGCACGCCGATCCCCGGCTGCACCGCCGGCAAGAAGACGCTGCACGTCTCGCCGGGCGGGATGGTGCGGCCGTGCGCCGAGCTCGCCCCCGTCGAGCACTTCAGCCGCTACGATCACCGCGCGATCGCGCCGGTCACGTGCACGCGCTGCTTCCAGGCGTGCCGCGGCGAGGTGCAGGCGCCGATCACGATCCGCCGCGCCGTCGAGGCGCTGAGGGGCGCCTGATGAAGCTGCCGATCCACCAGATCGACGCGTTCACGCACGAGCGGTTCCGCGGCAACCCGGCGGCGGTGGTGCCGCTTCCGCGCTGGCTCGACGACGCCACGCTCCAGGCGATCGCGGCGGAGAACAACCTGGCCGAGACGGCGTTCTTCGTGGAGGAGGGCGACGCGTATCCGCTGCGCTGGTTCACGCCGGTGCACGAGGTCGATCTGTGCGGCCACGCGACGCTGGCGGCGGCGCACGTGATCCTGCGCCTCCTGCATCCGGAGCGCGACGAGGTGCGCTTCTCGTCGCAGAGCGGGCCGCTCGCCGTGCGCAAGCGCGGCGAATGGCTGGAGCTGGATTTTCCCTCGCGCCCGCCGCAGCCGATCGACGCGCCGCCCGCGCTCGCGGCCGCGCTCGGCGGCGCGCCCGTCGAGCTCGCGGCGTCGCGCGACTACTTCGTGGTCTACGCGAGCGAGGAGGAGCTCGTCGCGCTGCGTCCCGACTTCGCGCGGCTCGCCGAATTGGATCGCGAGGTGATCGTGACCGCGCCCGGCCGCGCGGTGGATTTCGTGTCGCGCTTCTTCGCCCCGCGCGCCGGCATCCCCGAGGATCCGGTGACCGGCTCGGCGCACTGCACGCTGGTGCCGTACTGGTCGCGCCGCCTCGGCAAGCGTTCGCTCGAGGCGCGGCAGCTGTCGGCGCGCACGGGCGAGCTGCGGTGCGAAGATCGCGGCGAGCGCGTGGCCATCGCCGGCCGCGCGGTCGCGTACCTCGAGGGCGCCATCTACGTGGACGACGAGCGCGTGTGATAGTTTCGTTTACGTGAGCCCGACCTTCGAGGAGACGGTCATCGCCACGTTGGCGGAGGACCTGCCGGTCGGCGTCTGGGTGGCGCGCGCGCCCGACGGCGCGTTCGTCTACGCCAACCGCACGTTCGCGGACATCATGGGCATGGATCCGCGCGCGGACGTCGCGGTCGGCGAGTACGCGCAGCCCTACGGCATCTACGATCTCGAGGGCCGGCTCTACGCCGAGGAGAAGCTGCCGTTCGTGCGCGCGCTGGCCGAGCGCAAGACGGTGATGGTCGACGACCTCGTGATCCACCGCCACGACGGGCGGCGCGTCCACGTGCGCGCGTTCGCCAAGCCGGTGTTCGACGCCGCCGATACGCTCACGCACGTCATCATCTGCTTCTTCGACATCACCACCGAGGTCGAGGCCAAGCGCGGGCGCGCCGAGAGCGAGGCGCGGCTGCACCTGGCGCAGCGCATGGAGGCGGTGGGCAAGCTGGCGGGCGGCATCGCGCACGACTTCAACAACCTGCTCACGGTGATCCGCTCGCTGGCGTCGACCATGGCGGCGTCGGAGCCGAGCGCCGAGCGGCGCGAGTCGTTCCGCATGATCGACGAGGTGGGCGAGCGCGCCATGCAGCTCACGCGCGGGCTGCTCGGCTTCGCGGGGCGCAAACAAAAATTTCCCGCCGCCGTGTCGCTCAACGTGGTGCTCGGCAAGATGGCCCAGTTGCTCGAGCGCACGCTCGACAAGCGCATCGAGCTGGTGCTCGAGCTGCAAGCGCGCTCGAGCGAGATCGCCGGCGACCTGTCGCAGCTCGAGCAGGTGGTGATGAACCTGGTGGTCAACGCGCGCGACGCCATGCCCGACGGCGGGCGCCTGACGCTGCGCACCCGCGAGCGCGACGGGCGCGTGCTGCTCGAGGTCGCCGACACCGGCGTCGGCATCGATCCGGCGATCCGCCACCGCATCTTCGAGCCGTACTTCACCACCAAGGGCGGGCGCGAGGCGGGCACCGGCCTCGGCCTGGCGACGGCGTACGGGATCGTCGAGAGCCACCGCGGCACCATCGAGGCGCTCGACGGCGAGCCGCGCGGCACGCTCATGCGCCTCAGCTTTCCGCACGCGGCGCCGGGCACGCTGCGCATGACGCCGCCCGAGCCGGGCCGACCGATGGAGGCGGGCGCCGGGCTGGTGCTGCTCGTCGAGGACGAGAAGCTGGTGCGCGTGGCGACGTTCCGCGCGCTCAAGCAGCTCGGCTACGACGTGGTGGCGTGCGCCGACGGCGACGAGGCGGTCGACGTGTACCGCGCGCGCCACCACGAGCTGGAGGCGGTGGTGCTCGACCTGGTGATGCCGAAGCTGAGCGGCGTCGAGACGATCGAGGCGATGCGCGAGATCGACGACGGCGTGCCGGTGCTGCTCACGTCGGGCTACGCCTCGGACGACGAGCTCAAGCAGTTGCGCGCGCTCGGCGTGCGCGCGTTCCTCAACAAGCCGTACGACATCGGCGAGCTGTCGCGCGCGCTGGCCGAGGTGATCTCAGGGGCGGCCGACGTGCTGTGAGCGCGCGCCGAAGATCGCCGTGCCGACGCGCACCAGCGTCGCGCCCTCGGCGATCGCGGCGGCGAAGTCGGCGCTCATGCCCATCGACAGCTCGCGCAGGCCGAGCCCTGCGGCAAGTTGCCGCAGCTGGCGGAAGCTCGGCGCGGGATCGCCCTCCAGCGGCGGAATGCACATCAGGCCCTCGCAGCGCAGCGACGGCCGCGCCGCGCACGCCTCGACGAGCGCCGCGGTCTCGCCCGGCGCGCAGCCCGACTTCTGCGCCTCGCCGCCGACGTTCACCTGCACCAGCACGCGCTGCACCACGCCGAGCTTCTCCGCGCGCGCCGCGATCTCGTCGGCGAGCGCGCGGCTGTCCACCGAGTGGATCAGCTCGGCGGTGCCGACCACGTACTTCACCTTGTTGCGCTGGAGCGGCCCGATGAAGTGCCAGCGCGCGCCCGCGACCAGCCGCGCCTTGTCGCGCAGCTCCTGCGCGTAGTTCTCGCCGAGCGCCTGCTGTCCCGCCGCCACCGCCTCGGCGCAGCGCGCCGCCTCGACCGTCTTCGACACCGCCACCAGCTCGACCGAGCGCGGGTCCCGTCCCGCCGCGCGGCAGGCCTCGGCGATGCGCGCGCGCACCTCGGCGATGCGCGCCGCTATCGTCACGTCGGCGATCCGAGCGTCCAGTCCGCCGGCAGCGCGCCGAGCGCGTCGAGATCCTCCAGCACCTCGCACAGCGGCAGCCCGACGACGTTGGTGTACGAGCCGTGGACCGTGCGCACGAACGCGCCCGCCAGCCCCTGGATCGCATAGCCGCCCGCCTTGCCGTCCCACTCGCGCGAGCCGACGTAGCCCTCGAGCTCCGCCGGGCCGAGCGCGCGAAACGTCACCACGGTCTCGACCGCCCGCCCGCGCTCGCCTCCTTTATATAGGAGGTGGTACGCGGTCACGACCGAGTGGCTGCGCCCCGAGAGCCGCTGCAGCATCTTGCGCGCGTCGTCGGCGTCTTTCGGTTTGCCGAGCACCGGCACGCCGCCGTCCTCGACGGTGACGATGGTGTCGGCGGCGAGCACCGGGCGATCTTCGGGCGCCGAGATGGCGCGCGCTTTCGCCGCCGCAAGGCGACGCGCGTAGGCGAGGGGCTCCTCGCCGTCGTGCAGCGACTCGTCGAGGTGCGACGGGCGAACCTCGGGATCGAGGCCGACGCGCGCGAGCATCTCCAGGCGGCGGGGCGAAGCGGAGGCGAGGATCAGGCGAGGTAGGAGGGTCGAGCGCACGAATTTGTTTTTAGCACGCAACTTCTCCCGCGAGCCGCCGATATTCTCGCGTGCACGACGGCGTGGGGCCCGTGCTATCGATGGAGGATGGGATGCGCGCGTGGGTTCTCGGCGTGGCGATGCTCGCGGGATGCGGCGACGGGGATCCGCCGCGCGCGCCGCGGGTGGTGAGCACCAACTTCGCGGCGGGGCCGGTGAGCCCGACGGCGACGCTCTCGGTCGTGCTGTCGGCGCCGATCGACGCCGAGTCGGTCGCGGGCAACGTGTACCTGGCGCGCGGCGAGCCCGACCGGTCGCTCGAGCGGCCGCCTCCGCCGGCGAGCGCGCGCGCGCGATTGGTGCCGGGCGTGCTCGCGGTTGGCGGCGACGGCGCGCGGCTCGACTTCACGCCGCGCCGCGCGCTCGCGCCCGAGGATCGCTACACGCTCTACCTCGGGCCGAAGCTGGTCGCGGGCGGCGAGCAGCTCGGCCGCCCGTCGGCGCTCGCGGTCGAGACCGGCTCGCTCGACGACGCGGCGCCGATCCTGCTCCTCGACGCGCCCGACGACGGCGCGGTCGACGTGCCGCGCAACTTGCGCGCGGTGTGGCTGCGCTTCTCGCGGCCGGTGATCGGCGCGCACGACGTGGCGCTCGTCGGCGACGACGGCGCGGAAGTCGCGGCGCGCGTCACGCCCGGCGCCGGCGGAGCGATCGCGCTCGAGCTCGACCAGGTGCTCGGCGCGGGACAGCACTACGCCGTGCGCGCCGGGCCCGACGTGGTCGATGGCGATAAACGGCCCGTATTCGGCGATCCGCCTGGTTTCATGACCAGCGGCGAAATTCGCTCGGGGCCGATCGAGCTGCACGGCTTCGACGTCGAGGCGGCCGATCGCTGCGTGGTGGTGCGCTTCGCCACCGACGACGCGACCTGGGCCGAGGCGTGCGTGGCCGAGCGCTGCGCGACCGACGCGCGGCAGTCTTCGCACGAGCTGGCGATCGCGTTCGGCGATGCGCTCGACGGCAACTCGCTCGCGGTCGAGGCGCACGCGTGGGACGAGACCACGCGGCCCGAGGCCGATCGGCTCGACGCGGCCGCGGCGCCGTCGCCGCTCGCGCTCGCGTTGACCGAGGTGCTGACGCGCCCGCTCGGCCCGCGCCCGGCGCAGCAGTTCGTCGAGCTGCAGAATTTCGGGACGCAGCCGATCGCGCTCGCCGGGCTGACGCTGCACACCGCCGCCGGCTCGAACGCGCTGCCGTCCGTCGAGCTGCCGGCGGGCGGCTACGCGGTGGTCGTGCCGAGCGGGTACATCGCCGGCGCCGGAGGCGATCCGCCGCCGAGCGCGGGCGCGCTGGTGGTGCGGCTCGCCGACGCGCAGCTCGGCGGCCGCGGGATCCACGTCGCCGGCGAGCCGGTGTGGATCGAGGACGCGCTCGGCCGCGTGATCACGCGCTGGGGCGGCTGGCCGCTCGCGCTCGCGCCGGGGCAGAGCGTCGCGCGCGCCGCCGGATCGTGCGACGTCGCGGCCAGCTTTCAGCCGACGCCGTCGGGCGGCTCGACGCCGGGCGGTCCGTGATGGCCGAGTCCGAGTCGCTCGAGGGCACGGTCCTGCGCGTGGTGTTCGCCGCGCCCGACGGCGCGTTCGCGGTGGTGCGCCTCGACGTGGCCGGGCGCGATCAGCCGGTCACCGTCACCGGCCCGCTCTCGGAGACCACGCCCGGCGAGCTGCTCAAGCTCGAAGGCCACTGGGAGACGCACAAGGTCCACGGCGAACAGTTTCGCGCCACGCGCGCGGTGGTCGAGGTCCCGCGCACCGGCGACGGCATCGAGCGCTACCTGCAGGGCATCAAGGGGATCGGGCCGGAGCTGGCGCGGCGGCTGGTGGCGGCGTTCGGCGTCTCCGCCGTCGAGGTGATCGAGAAGGAGCCGTGGCGCGCGGCGCAGGTGAAGGGTATGGGCAAGCGTCGCGCCGAGCGCGCGTCGGGGATCGCGGCGCAGCGGCGGCAAGAGCGCGAGGTGATGATCTTCCTGCAGGGGCTCGGCGTGTCGCTGGCGTACGCCGGGCGCATCTATAAGACGTACGGCGACCAGGCGATCGCCAGGGTGCGCGAGAATCCGTATCGCCTGGCGCGCGACGTGGCAGGCATCGGGTTCTTCATCGCCGATCGGATCGCGCGCGGGATGGGGATCGATCCGGCGTCGCCGCTGCGCATTCAAGCCGGCGTGCTGCACGCGCTCGGCGGGTTCGGCGACGACGGCCATGTGTTCGCGCCGCGCCCCGAGCTCGAGCGGCGCGCGGCCGAGGCGCTCGACGTGGACGCGCTCCGCGTCGGCGCCGCGATCGATCAGCTGGCGCTCGAAGGCGCGGTGATCCTCGACGGCGGCGGCGTCTATCAGCCGTGGATGTTCCGCGCCGAGGTGGAGACCGCGCGCCGCATCCGGCAGCTGCTCGCCGCGCCGCGCCCGCCGCCGCCGCCGCCGCTCGACGACGCGCAGCTCTCCGACGGGCAGCGGCGCGCGATCGCGCAGGTCGGCGCGGCGGCGGTGGCGGTGATCACCGGCGGACCCGGCACCGGCAAGACCACGATCGTGCGCGCGCTGGTCGCCTCGTGGGAGAAGGCGCGGCGGCGCGTGATGCTGGCCGCGCCGACGGGACGCGCCGCCAAGCGGCTCACCGAGGCGACCGGGCGCCCGGCGCAGACGGTGCACCGGCTGCTCGAGTGGGGCCGCGCGCGCGAAGGCCGGCGCACGCCGTTCGGCCGCGACGCCGATCATCCGCTCGAGACCGATCTGCTGGTCGTCGACGAGGCATCGATGCTCGACCTGCAGCTCGCGCGCGGGCTCACCAGCGCGGTGCCGCTCGGCGCGACGCTGGTGCTGATCGGCGACGTGAACCAGCTGCCGTCCGTCGGGCCGGGCCACGTGCTCGGCGATCTGATCGCGTCGCACGCGGTGCCGGTGGCGCGCCTGACCGAGGTGTTTCGCCAGAGCGAAGGCTCGGGGATCATCGAGAACGCCTACCGCATCCTCGAGGGCGAGGTGCCGCGTGCCGAGGAGAACGGCGACTTCTACGTGGTGCGCGCCGACGAGCCGGAGCGCGCGCGCGACCTGGTGGTGCGCATGTGCCGCGATCGCATCCCCGAGCGCTTCGGGCTCGACCCGCGGCGCGACGTGCAGGTGCTGGCGCCGATGCACCGCGGAGTCGCGGGCACCGAGGAGCTGAACCGCGCGCTGCAGGCGGCGCTCAACCCGTCGGGCGAGGAGGTGGCGCACGCGGGGCGGGTGCTGCGCGTCGGCGATAAGGTCATGCAGCTGCGCAACGACTACGACCGCGACGTGTTCAACGGCGACCTCGGGCTGGTGGCGGCGGCGGTGATGGAGGAGGGCGCGCCGCTGCTCGAGGTCGACTTCGACGGGCGGCGCGTGCGCTACGAGGCCGACGACCTCGACGCGCTCGAGCTGGCGTACGCGGTGAGCGTGCACAAGAGCCAGGGCTCGGAATATCCGGCGGTTGTGGTGACGATGCTCATGCAGCACTTCATGCTGCTCAAGCGCAACTTGTTCTACACCGCGGTGACGCGCGGGCGGCGGCTGGTGGTGGTGGTCGGCAGCCCGCGGGCGATCGAGCGCGCGGTGGCCGCGGCCGAGGTCGACGAGCGGCACACCGCGCTCACCGAGCGGCTGCGCGCCGCCGATGATAAGTTACGTACATGAGCATTCGCGCAGCGAATGCGATCACGTCATGGCTACTGTGCGCGCTGGCCGCGGCCGCTGCGATCGCGGGCTGCGCGGACGCGCCGGTCGCCGGCGATGCCGCGGTGCCGCTCGACGGCAGCGTCGAGCTCGGGCCCGAGCCCGACGGCGGCCCGCCGCTCGGCGCCGGCTTCACCGTGAGCGGCTGCGCGATGCTGACGTATCCGAGCGGCAAGCCGCGCTGCGCCGGCTCGGCGCCGCTCACCGTCACCTTCGTGCCGCTCGGCTCCGGCGTGAGCACGTTCTTGTGGGCGTTCATGGGCGGCACGCCGGCGACGTCGACGGCGGTCGCGCCGCAGGTCACGTTCGCGCGCCCGGGCACGTTCGCGGTCACGCTCGCCGCCGGCGGCACCGGCGGCACCACCGCGGCGACGGGAATCGTGGTCGTCACTGCGGGCGGGCTGGGCGCGCCGTGCGCCGACTCGTCGGAGTGCGACGCGGCCGCCCACCTCGGCTGCGTGTGCCCCGCCGGCGATTGCCCGGGCGGGCTCGCCGTCGGACTCTGCACCGACGTCGGCTGCGCCGGCGGCTGCGGCGCCAACGTGTGCGCCGACCTGACGCGCGGCGGAGCGGCGCTGCCCGACGCCGACGCGGGCGCCGGCGAAGAGTGGCGCATCGCGCTCTGCCTGCCGGCGTGCGCCACCAGCGCCGAGTGCCGCACCGGGCTCACGTGCCGCGAGGTGCCCGCGCTGGCGACGGGCACGCCGCCGGGCGGAGCCTTCACCTGGCGGCCGGCGTGCTTCGCCGATTTTCCCGGCGACGTCGGCGACTCGTGCTTCGACGCCAGCGGCGCGCCATCGGGAGCCGGGTGCCTGTCGGGCCGCTGCGACGCGTTCGGCGCGCGCGGCCTGTGCACCGCCGACTGCGGCAACGGCGGCACGTGCCCGTCGGCGGCGAGCTGCGCGACCTTCAACGGCACGCCCGGCTCGTCCGAGTGTTTGCGCCGCTGCGACGCCACGCACCCGTGCGCCGATCCGCTGCTCGCGTGCGAGCTCGCGGGCCTTTCGGGCGCGCTCGGCTTCACCGTCGCGCCGGCCGATCCCGCCGGCACCACCTACTGCGCGCCGAAGCGCTGCACCCAGCCGAGCGACTGCGCGCCCGCCGGCACCTGCACCGCGATGGGAGGCGCGTCGTTTTGCGTGCGCAACTGAGCCCGAGCCGCGCCGCATGAGTGTCGAGCGAAAATCGGTGCAGAGCGCCGCGCCGTGGGAGCCGATCGTCGGCTACAGCCGCGCCGTCAAGGTGGGCCCGTTCATCGCCGTCACCGGCACCGTGGCGCTCGACGAGCACGGCCAGCTCGTCGGCGAAGGCGACCCGGCGGCGCAGACACGCCAGTGCCTGCGCAACATCGCCGCCGCGCTCGAGCGGCTCGGCGCGCGCCTCGAGGACGTGGTGCGCACGCGCATGTTCGTCGTCGACATCGCGCGCTGGGAGGCGATCGGCCGCGTGCACGGCGAGGTGTTCGGCGCCATCCGACCGGCGACCACGATGGTGCAGGTGGCGGCACTCATCGACGCCAAGTATCTCGTCGAGATCGAGGCCGACGCGATCGTCGCCGCCGAGCTGTAGCGCGCGCGCCGCTCAGCGCTTGCCGGGCGGCGTGTACTTCCCGTCGAGATCGCGGTCGAGGTAGATCGGGTTGGTGATCGCCAGCGGCAGCGGCGGCGGCGTGCCTTCGATCTGCCCCAGCACCGGCGTGAGCGGCACGTCGCCGCGCACCTCGACGGTGACGTAGCCATCCTCCGCCACCTTGAGCTCGATGGCGCTCTTCCAGCGCAGCGGCGCGCCCGGCTGCGGCTGCGGAATCTCCACCGGCTTGCCGCGCCGCTCGCCGTCGACCAGCACCTCGATGCGCCGCGCGTCGACCCACGGCGCCGCCTGCACCTCGACGTCGAGCCGCGCCTTGCCGCGCGGCGCCGGCGCCAGCTGCCCCATGCCGCGCCCGGCGATCGCCACGCGCACGAACGGCCCGTTGGTCACCAGCGCGTCGCGCTTGCGCTTGATCCCGTCGACCAGCGCCGGCCCGGGATTCTTCGCGTCGTAGTCGGCGCCGACCGCGACGCACGTGCGCGGGTAGCCGACCTCCTGCCCCCAGACGAGATGCGAGTCCGAGCCGCCGACGGCGGTGTACGAGAGCCCGCGGTTGAGCAGCGCGAACCAGTCGCGCAGCGTCGCATCGGCGGTCGACACGTCCTTCGACGAGAGCACCTCGATGGCGTCGAACCCGCCCTCCCAGTCGGCCGGCAGCGGCGCGCCGGCGCGCGGCTCGAACTTCACGTTGTTGAAGTAGCCGATGTTGCCGAGGCGCGGATGGTTCACCTGCACCACGCGCTCGGCCCGCCCGTCGGCGGCGCGCAGCCCGGCGACGATCTCGCGCGCGCCGAGGCCGCGCACGTCGAGCGCGCCGCCGCGCGGCTGGCCGACGTGCAGCGCCAGCGGATAGGCGTTCCAGTGGCCGAGCCCGTCGAGCGTCGCCTCGTCGCCGAGCACCAGGCGCAGCGGCCGCGTGGCGCCGAGCGCGTCGAGCGTCGGCTGCCAGTCGACCATCGCGTTGTGATCGCTCGCCACCATCACCTCGAGCCCCTCGGCCAGGTTCGACGCCGCGCGGTCGCGCAACGACACGCCGGCGTCCGGCGACGGCGACGCGTGCTGGTGCAGGTCGACGCAGACGTAGCCGCGCGTGTCGACGGCGCGCTCGAGCGTGAAGTCGGCCTCGACCTCTTTGCCCGGCGCGATCTCGACCGCCTTCGCCTCGGCGGTGAACTCCGGCCCGCGCGACGCGATCACCTCGTAGCGCCCCGGCGCCAGCTCGACGCGGCCCTGCCCGTCGACGGTGATCACCACGTCGTGCCCCACCGCCTCGAACTTGGCGCCGAAGTTCGGCGAGCGCGTGCCGTGCGTGCCGAGGAACGTCAGCTTGGCCGGCGACGGCGTGCCGCCCTCGCGCACGCGAAACGCCAGCGAGCCCGGCGGCGACATGTTGAGGTCGAGCGCGTGCGCCTCGCGCCCGCGCAGCTGCACCGGCATGTGATCGGGCCCCGAGCGGCCGCGCGCCTCGGCCCGCACGCTGTAGTCGCCGGGCGGCGCCAGCACCTGGTAACGACCCTGCGCCGAGCGCGCGAACGCCACCGGCTGCCCCGCGTCGTCGTCGAGGAACACGCGCGCGCCCTCGAGCGGCACGCCGGTGCCCTGCTCGAGGATGCGCCCCTCGAGCCGCGGCCACGCCTGGCCTCGCAGCCGCGCCAGGCTCTCGCCCACCGCCACGTCGCCGGTCGCGCCGACGATCAGCCAGCGCCGCACCTTGAACGTCTGCCCCGGCGCGAGATCGCTCTTCTTCAAGTTGAGATTGGACCACGCGCTGCCGTGGCGCCCGCGCAACCCGCTCGCCTCGTCGGTGACGTAGGCGTAGGTGACGTCGTCGGCGATGCCGGCGATCCAGCCCTCGGCGATGTTCAGCTCGCGCGACGACGGCGCCGGCTGCGCGAAGCCGTGACCCGGCGTGAAGCGCTCGGTGCGCCCCCACTGGATCGCGTCGCCGAGCTGGTAGTTGGCGACGTTCGCCGCGCCGGTGTTGGTCACGCGGGTGACGATCTCGAGCGCGTTCGACTCGGGCTCGAGCTCGTACTCGGTGGTGATGAGCAGCCGCGGATCCTGCGAGTCGTGTCCCGACGCGCGCACGAACGCGGTGGTGCCGCGCTGGCCCGGCTCGACGCGATCGTAGAGCGGCTGCCGCGGAAACGAGTCGTCGAGGTAACCGAACACCTGCTTGATCGAGTCGCGGCACGTCGCGCCGCCGCAGCGGCCGAGCGGCACGGCGTCGATCAGGTTGCCGCCCGAGTCGGCGAAGCCGAGCGCCGAGCCCGGCCCGTCGACGATGAAGGCGACCTTGCCGTTCTCGAGGCGCAGGTCGCCGCGCTTGCCGTCGGCCTCGGCGCCGCCGACGAGATCGCCGTCCGAGCCGATGACCATCGCGCGCGCCGGCTTTCCGCGCTCGCCCGACGGATGGGCCGCCGGCGCGTCGCGCGCCACCTGGCCCGGCGGTCGGGGAGGCGGCAGCTCGAGCACGGGCGCGGTGCACGCCCAGGTGGTGACCAGCAGCGCGAGCCCGAGCCACCGACGACACACGACCACGCGCGCAGCATAGTCGACCGCGGCTTGCCTGACAATGTCGCGCGTGATAGTGAATTCTCACTCGAAAAACGGGCGAGGTGACGGATGTCGGGCCATAACCGATGGTCGAAGATCAAGCACACCAAGGCCGCCTCCGACGCCAAGAAGTCGAAGGGCTGGACCAAGCTCCTCAAAGAAATCACCGTCGCTGCCAAGTCGGGCGGCGATCCCGACGGCAACCCGCGGCTGCGCACCGCCATCGATAAAGCGCGCGCCGGAAACATCCCCAACGACACCATCAAACGCTCGGTCCAGAAGGGCACCGGCGAGCTCGCCGCCGAGAGCTACGAAGAGTTGGTTTACGAAGTCTACGGACCGGGCGGCACCGCCGTGGTCGTCGAGATCCTCACCGACAACCGCAACCGCACCGCCGGCGAGATCCGCAAGCTGCTCGAGAAGAACAACGGCAAGCTCGCGGCGTCGGGCAGCGTGCTCTACAACTTCCACAAGCGCGGCCACATCGTGTTCGAGAAGGCGGGCGTGAACGAGGACGCGCTCATGGAGGCCGCGCTCGAGGCCGGCGCCGACGACGTGCGCTCCGACGGCGAGGTGTTTCTCGTGGTCACCGAGGCCGGCAAGATGGTCGACGTGCGCGACGCGCTCGAGAAGAAGGGCCACAAGCCGGCGCACGCCGAGGTCGGCATGTACCCCGACAGCTCGGTGCGCCTCGAGGGCAAGGACGCCGAGCACATGGTCAAGCTGGTGCAGCAGCTCGAGGACCACGACGACGTGCAGAACGTCTACGCCAACTACGACATCGACGACGCGCTGCTCGAGCAGCTCTCCGCGTAGTTTGTAGCGCTCCATTTCGGGATCGGGGTAGGCTGGTCCCGTGATCCGCATCCTCGGCATCGATCCCGGCTCTCGTCGCTGCGGCTACGGCGTGGTCGAGCACGCCGGCCCGGGCCGCGTGCGCTACGTCGAGTGCGGCGTGATCGAGCCGGAGGCGGAGGCGTCGATGCAGGCGCGCCTCGTCGAGATCGCCGCGGGGCTGCGCGAGGTGATCGCCGAGCTCGCGCCGCGCGCGGTGGCGGTCGAGGGCGTGTTCCACGGCGTCAACGCGCGCGCCGCGCTCAAGCTCGGGCAGGCGCGCGGCGTGGCGCTGCTGGCCGCGGGCGAGGCGTCGCTGCCCGTGTTCGAGTACTCGCCCGCCACCATCAAGCGCTCGGTCGCCGGCTCGGGCGCGGCCACCAAGCTGCAAGTCTCGTCGATGGTGCGCGCGCTGTGCGGGCTGCGCGGCGCGCCCAAGCTCGACGCCTCCGACGCGCTGGCGGTCGCCATCTGCCACGCGTTCCACCATCGGCTGCGCGCGAGCTTGCGCTAGCGATGCTCGCCCGGCTGCGCGGCACGCTCGCCGAGAAATCGATCGACCAGGTGATCGTCGACGTCGGCGGCGTCGGCTTCCGCGTGGCGGTGTCGCTGCAGACGCTGGCCGAGCTGCCCGCCGTCGGGCAGCCGGTGACGCTCTTGACGCATCTCCAGGTGCGCGAGGACGCGCTCACGCTGTTCGGCTTCTCCACCGACGAGGAGCGCACCGCGTTCGAGCTGTGCATCGGCGTGCAGATGATCGGTCCCAAGCTGGCGATGAACATCTTGTCGTCGCTGGCGCCGCACGAGCTGGGCGCGGCGGTGCGCGCGGGCGACCATGCGCGGCTCACGCGCATTCCCGGCATCGGCAAGAAGACCGCCGAGCGGCTGGTGCTGGAGCTGCGCGACAAAGTCGAGAAGGTCGGGCTCGGCGCCGGGCCGCGCGGCGAGGCGCGCGCGCAGAGCGAGCGGCCGACGGCGTCGACGCAGGTCGCCTCGGCGCTGGTCAACCTCGGCTATCGACCGGCCGACGCCGAGCGCGCCGCCGATCAAGCCTGCGCCGCGTCCGCGGGAGCGCCCGTCGCCGAGTTGGTAAAGCGCGCGCTGCGCTCGTTGGCGGAGTAGAATTCGCGCGATGCCGCGAAAGAAGCACGACGAGGCGACGGCGACCGACGGCGATGACGCAAAGGCGCGCGAGCGCATCATCGACGCGCGCGGCCTCTCCGACGACTCGGCGCTGCGGCCGCGCACCTTCGAGGAGTACATCGGCCAGCGCAAGGTGGTCGACAACTTGAAGGTCTTCGTCGCTGCCGCCGCCCGCCGCGGCGAGGCGCTCGACCACGTGCTGTTCTCCGGCCCGCCCGGCATCGGCAAGACGACGCTCGCGCACTTGATCGCGGGCGAGCTCGGCGTCGGCCTGCGCGCCGTCGGTGCGCCGGCGATCGAGCACAAGGGCACGCTGGCGTCGTACTTGACGTCGCTCGAGGAGCGCGGCGTGCTGTTCATCGACGAGGTGCACCGCCTGCAAGCCGTCGTCGAGGAGTACCTGTATCCGGCGATGGAGGACTTCCGTCTCGAGATCCCCGTCGGCGACGGACCGAACGCCGAGATGCTGCCGCTCAGCCTGCCGCGCTTCTCGCTGGTCGCCGCGACCACGCGCACCGGGCTCTTGTCGGCGCCGTTCCTGTCGCGCTTCGGCATCGTGCTCCGCCTCGACTACTACACGCCCGCCGAGCTGACCGAGATCGTGCGCCGCTCGGCGATCAAGCTGGGCGTGGAGCTGGAGGCGTCGGGCGCCGAGGAGATCGGACGGCGCGCGCGAGGCACGCCGCGCATCGCCAACCACCTGCTCAAGCGCGTGCGCGACTTCGCCGAGGTGGAGGCGGACGGGCGGGTCACGCGCGAGGTCGCGGCCTCGGCGCTCGAGCGGCTCGGCGTCGACGAGCTGGGCCTCGACGATCTCGATCGCACCGTGCTTCGCTGCATCGCACAAAAATTCGACGGCGGGCCGGTCGGCGTCGAGTCGCTGGCCGCCGCCGTCGGCGAAGAGCGCGACACGCTCGAGGACGTGGTCGAGCCGTACCTCATCCAGGAGGGCTTTCTCATGCGCACGCCGCGCGGCCGTACCACCTTGCGGCGCGCGCACGAGCACCTCGACCTGCCGCCGCCCAAGCAGGGAAGCCTGCTCTAGCCGGGCCGCTACCTTGTCGCCGAGCTCAGGGCTTGCGGACCGGGGGCGGCAGCGGATCGAGGCGCAGCACGGCCGAGTCGACCTCGCGGAAACCGTGCGCGAGGTAGAAGCCGCGGTGATAACTCTCGCGCACGCGCCGCGTGGTCAGCTCGACGCGACGGCAGCCCAACCCGCCGGCGTACGCCAGCGCCGCGGCCAGCAGCGCCGAGCCGATGCCTTCACCGCGCCGCCGATCTTCGACCACCAGCTCGTCGATCACCGCCGCGCGCCCGCCGAGCCGAATCTGCGGACGCTGCGAGAGCGCCAGATAGCCGATCACGCGCGGCCCCTCGGTCGCCACGAACACCGCCGCCTCGGGGTGACGCACCACCTGCGCGAACGTCTCGTCGTAGCCGCGCTCCTCGGGCGAGTAGCCGAGCTGCTCGACGAGCGCCAGCACCTGCGCGCCGTCACCCGGGCGGGCGCGGCGAACCATCACCCCGGCGGGCAGCCGATTCACCGCGTGGCGGTGCATCCAATGCTCGCGGCCGTGGAGGGCACGATCTCGATCGTATGTCAAGAGCCGGCTTCGGGCAAGTTCCCGCGCTCGGCGGCGCGAAGCGGTGAAAGTAGCCGGGGTGGCTCGCGGGTCCCGGCTAGAATCGGGCGATGCTCCTGGCGTTGACCATGACGGCCGCGATGGCCGTCGCCGTCGAGCCGCCGCGCTTGAATCTGCAAGCGCCGCCGCCGGTGGCCCGCGTGGTGGTCGCGACCTCGACGGGACGGACGCCGCGGCTGTGGGCGTCGTCGGGCGAGGTGTTCGCGGCGCACCCGCTCGGCAACGGGCGGTTCGAGGCGCGCTATCGGCCGCCCCCGTCGGGCTCGCCGGGGTTCGCGGTGGTGGCGGCGTGGGACGCCGAGAGCGGCGAGGCGAGCGCGGCGGTGGTCGAGCTGTGGGCGCGCACCGAGCTGCCCGTCGAGACCGAGCCCGGCGCGCACCTGGTGGTGCAGACGGGAAATCACAAAGTCACCGCGCGCGCCGACGCGCAGGGGCACGCACGCGTCGTCACCTGGGTGGGACCGCTGGTCAAGCGCGCGCGCGTCACCGCCGAGGACGCGGCGGGCAACAGCACCGTCGAGGAGATCGTGCTCGACGTGCCGCGGCCGCCCGGCTTGTGGCTGGTGGCCGACTCGCCTACGCGCGTCCTCTGCTTCTCGGTCGCGCGCGTCCTGCCGCACCTCGAGGCGACCGGCGCCGAGCTCGACGTCGAGGCGCAGCCGGGCGTAGCGGTCGCGACGGTGCGCGCCTACGGCGAGGTCACCATCACCGCCACCGCCGAGGACGAGCACACGACGCTGGCGATGGCCGCGCCGTCGGCGCCGCCGGTCGTCGTAGGCCCGGGAGCCGGCGGCGAGAGCCACGCCGAGAAGCCGCGCTTCGCCGACCCACGCTGGGAACTCGGCGCGTCGGTCGGGCCGCGCATCTCGGACAGCTTCACCGGCGCGGGGCTCACCGGCGAGTGGCGGCGGCGCATCCGCGGCACCCGCTGGCATCTCGGCGTCGACTTCGGCGGCGTCTACGCGTCGGGCGTGGCGGGCGCGGGCGACGTGTGGCTCGGCGGAGCGTCGTTGCGCGGGGTCGCCGAGCTGCGCTTCTCCGTCGGCGCGCGGGTCGCGCTCCTCATCGGCGTTCAGCTCGGTGGCGTGCTGGTCGGCGAGCGGCGCACGGTGATCGGCGGCTCGCAGCGCTCGTTCTTCGACGGTGGCCCGGCGCTCGGCGGTGGCGCCGGGATGCTCGCGCGCATGGGTCCCGGCGTGCTCACGGTCAGCGTGAGCGGAGCGTGGACGCCGCTCATCGGCCTCGGCCGCGCCAACCTCGACGGCGGGATGCTCTCGGTCGGTTATCGCGCGGCGCGCTGGTAGCGATTACTTCGCGGGAGCGGGCGTGGCCGGCGGAGCGGGGCTCGCGGGCGCAGGCGTGGGAGCCGCCGGCTTGTCGCTGGGAACTTCCGGCTTGCCGGTGGGAAGCTCCGGCTTGCCATTGGGCATCTCGAGCTTGCCAGTGGGAAGCTGCAGCTTGCCATTGGGCATCTGCGGCTTGGTCTCGGGCATCTCCAGCTTGCCATTGGGAAGCTCCGGCTTCCCAGCGGGAGTCTGCGGATTGGCCGCGGGCACCTGCGGCGCGCCGCTCGGCGACGGCACCGCCGTCTTGGCGCGCTCGGCGGCTTCCTTCTGCGTCCGCTCCTCGGCCGCCTTCTGCTCGGCCGCGGCCTCTTGCTTCTTGCGCTCGCGATCGAGCTTCTGCAGACGCGTCGACTCCGACTGGCTCGCGATGTACGCGAGGCTCATCGACGTGAGCATGAAGACGATCGCCGTTCCCGCGGTCAGCCGCTCGAGGAACGATCCCGCGCCGCGTCCGCCGAACACCTGCGCGCTCGTCGACGAGCCGAACGCGAGGCCCATGCCTCCGCCCTTGCCCGCCTGCAGCAGCACGACGAGGATCAAGAAGATGCAAACGATGACGTGAATGACGGTGATGAAAGTTGCCATGTTCAGGCCTGTCTATACTTCACGATTTTGAGGAAGTCATCCGCTTTCAGCGACGCGCCGCCCACCAGCGCGCCGTCGATGTTGGGCTGCGAGAGCAGCGCCGCCGCGTTGTCCGGCTTGACGCTGCCGCCGTACTGGATGCGAATGCGCTCCGCCGCGTCGCCGAACTTCTCGCCGAGGATCCCGCGGATGAACGCGTGCACCTCTTCGGCCTGCTGCGGTGTCGCCGTGCGTCCCGTGCCGATGGCCCACACCGGCTCATAGGCGATGGTGAGCTTCTCGGCGTCGGCGTGGCCGAGCCCGGCGAGCCCTCCGTCGAGCTGCGTGCGCACGCGGCCGAACGTCTCGCCGGCGTCGCGCTCCTTGTCGGTCTCGCCGACGCACACGATGGGACCGAGCCCATGCTTGAGCGCCGCCTTCACCTTCAAGTTGACCGCCGCGTCGAGCTCGCCGAAGTGTTGGCGCCGCTCGGAGTGGCCGAGGATGACGTACGTGCAGCCGACGTCGGCCACCAGCTTCGCGGAGACCTCGCCGGTCCACGCGCCCTGGTCCTCCCAGAAGCAATTCTGCGCCGCGAGCGCCACCTGCGATCCCTCGAGACGCTTGGCGACGGCGTGCAGGGACGTGAACACCGGCGCGATCGCCACCTCGACGTCGCGCAGCGGACCCACCGCGTTCTTGATCGCCGTCGCCAGCTCGAGGCTCTCGGCGATCGTCTTGTGCAGCTTCCAGTTGCCGCAGATGAACGGTACGCGGCTCATGCTTCGACCTCGAGCGCGGCGATGCCCGGCAACGTCCGTCCCTCGATGAACTCGAGCGAGGCGCCTCCGCCCGTCGAGATGTGCGTGATCTTCGCGCCCACGTCGACCTCGTTGACCGCCGCCACCGAGTCGCCGCCTCCCACGACCGTGAGCCCGCGGCAGCTCGCCACCGCCTCCGCTACGGCGACGGTGCCCTTGGCGAACGGCCGCTTCTCGAAGACGCCCATCGGTCCATTCCAGAACACGGTGCGCGCGCGAGTTATTCGATCGGCGAAGCCGCGCGCGGTCTCGGGGCCGATGTCGAGCGCCATCGCCTCGCCCGGCACTTGATCGGCGCGCACCACCTGGCCCTCGCCGGCATCGAGCGACGCGGCGGCCACCACGTCGACGGGGAGCAGCACCTCGACCTTGCGATCGTCGGCCTTCTTGAGGAACGCGCGGGCGAGCGCCAGCTTGTCCTCCTCGACGCGCGACTTGCCGACGCCGGCGCCTTTGGCCTTGAGGAAGGTGTTGGCCATCGCGCCGCCGATCAGGAACGCATCGACGCGGCCGAGCAGGTTCTCGAGCACGCCGATCTTGTCGCTCACCTTCGCGCCGCCGATGACCGCGAGGTACGGCTTGTCGACGGGACCGAGCAGCCGGCCGAGAAACTCGATCTCCTTCATCATCAGCAGGCCGGCGCCCTTGACCGCGACGTGCGCGATCATCCCGACCGTCGAGGCGTGCGCCCGGTGCGCGGTGCCGAATGCATCATTGACGTAGACGTCGGCGTACGCGGCGAGCTGGCGGGCGAAGCCGTCGTCGTTGGCCTCCTCGCCGGGAAAGAAGCGCAGGTTCTCGAGCAGCGCCACGTCGCCGTCGCGCAGATCGGCCACCACCTTGCGCGCTCCGTCGCCCACCGCTTCGTCGGTGAGAATCACCTCGCGTTCGAGCAACTCGGCCAGGCGCGCCGCGACCGGCTCGAGCGACAGCTGCGGCGTGGGACCCTTGGGCCGTCCGAGGTGCGACGCCAGGACGACGCGGGCGCCGCGCTTGATGGCGTGCTCGATCGTCGGCAGCGACGCTCGAATGCGCGAGTCGTCGGCGACGCCGCGCGCCGGCGTGAGCGGCACGTTCAGGTCGACGCGAAGAAACACCCGCTTGCCCTCGATGGGCAGGTCGGCGATGGACTTGATCATGATCCCTCGGGGTTCAGAGCCCTTTGTGGGCGACGTACTTGGTCAGCTCGAAGAGGCGCGTGGCGTAGCCCGTCTCGTTGTCGTACCAGGCCACGACCTTCACCAGGTCGCCGACGATCATGGTGGACAGCGCGTCGACGGTGGCGGAGTGGGCGTCGCCGTTGAAGTCGATCGAGACCAGCGGCTCGTCGGTGACCGCGAGCACGCCCATGTACGACGCCGAGGCCGCGGCCTTCTTGAACGCCTCGTTCACCTGCGCCACCGTCGCCGGCTTCTCCAGCCGCGCGGTGAAGTCGACCATCGACACGTTCGACGTCGGCACGCGCACCGCGAAGCCGTCGAGCTTGCCCTTGAGCGCAGGCAGCACCTCCGAGAGCGCCTTGGCCGCGCCGGTGGTGGTGGGAATCTGCGACATCGCTGCGGCGCGCGCGCGACGCAGATCCTTGTGCGGCACGTCGAGGATCGACTGATCGTTCGTATACGAGTGAACCGTGGTCATCATGCCGTGCACGATGCCGAAGTTTTCGTGCAGCACCTTGGCGACCGGCGCGAGGCAGTTGGTGGTGCACGACGCGTTCGACAGCACGTGGTGCTTCTTGGCGTCGTAGGTCTCGAGGTTGATGCCGATGGCGAGCGTCACGTCCTGGCCCTTGGCGGGCGCGCTGATGAGGACCTTCTTCACGCCGTCGTGCAGGTGCGCCTTCGCCTTGTCGGCCTCGGTGAAGCGCCCGGTCGACTCGACGACGATCTCGACGCCGTGCTGCTGCCACGGGATCTTGCCGGGCTCCTTCTCGGCGACGACCGCGATCGCGTGTCCGTCGACGACCAACTTGCCGTCGTGGGCTTCGACCTTGCCGGGATAGTGGCCGTGGATCGAGTCGTGCGCGAGCAGGTAGGCGAGCGTCTTGGCATCGGTCAAGTCGTTGACCACCACGACCTCGAGCTCTTTCGAGTAGCCGGTCGCCTGCCAGGCGCGAACGAACGAGCGGCCGATGCGGCCGAAGCCATTGATTCCGACGCGAGTCGCCATGGGCATTCCTCCGAGGCGCGAACCATAGTGCTGGGTGGCTCCGGCGTCAACCGGAGCGGCGATTACGGCGATGGGAATTACTTGGAGGTGTCGGGGCGGATTTCGTTGGTCACGAGATCGAGCAGCTCGGTCGACAGCGCGACGATCTCGCGTGCTTCGTAGCCGTTCGACTTGAGCTCACGGAAGATCGACTTGGCGAGGATCTTGAGCGCCTTGTCGCGCTCCCCGCGGCGGGGAGGCGTTCCGTCGAGCGCTTCCCGAATCATGAGTTGAGCCATTCGCCAGATTCCTCCTCGCTCCCAACCCACAGAGCGGTCGCGCGCCAAGCTTTGCGAAGCATGTGCCAGGTTTCTGACATGTCACGTACTCCCGTAAGATCAAAAGAAAAAGGCGTGGCCCGACCATTGTTCCGCGAACCTGGCTGCGCAGTCGCGCCCAATTGTCGGGGTCGAGTGCGAAGCCCGCTACGCACGCGAGACGCTCGCGCATGTGATAGGAGTGCGCCGTGTCCGTGCGCCGCGTGTCGATCTTCGTAGCGCTCGATCAAGAGGAGGCGGCGGCGCGGGCGCTCGCGACGCGGCAGGTGGGGCTCGATCCGGCGACGGCGCACGTGCGCGTTCTGAGGCGCTCGCTCGACGCGCGCAAGGGGCATCCGCTCGGACATCATCTACAGCTCGAAATTGCGCCGCCGAATGAAGCGCCCGCGAGCGAGGAGCCCGGCCTCGACCCGCCCCGGCGCGCGCGAGCCGGCGCGCACGTGGTAGTCGTCGGCTCGGGCCCGTGCGGCACCTTCGCGGCGCAGCGTCTCGCCGAAGCGGGCGCGCGCGTCACCATCGTCGACTGCGGCAAGATGGTCCAACCGCGCCGTCACGATCTCGCGGCGCTCACGCAACGAGGCGCGCTCGATCCGGCCTCGAACTATTGCTTCGGCGAAGGCGGCGCGGGCACGTTCTCCGACGGGAAGCTGTACACGCGAGTCAAGGATCGGCGCGGGGTGCGTAGCGTGCTATGCGCCCTGCACGCCCACGGCGCGAGCGCCGACATCCTGTTCGAGTCGCGCCCGCACGTCGGCTCCAACCAGCTGCCGAAGATCCTCGTGGCGCAGCGAAACGATCTCGAAACGCGCGGCGTCGAGTACGTGTGGAGCGACGCGGTCACCGATCTGCTGCTCGCGGGCGATCGCGTGCAGGGCGTGGGCTGCGCGTCGGGACGCGAGCTTCCCGCCGACGCGGTGGTGCTCGCCGTCGGACACTCGGCGCGTCCTTTATATGAGCGGCTGCACGCGCTCGGCGTCGCGCTCGAGCCGAAAGCGTTCGCGGTGGGCGCGCGCATCGAGCATCCGCAGCCGCTCATCGACCGCATTCAGTACGGACGCGCCGCCGGTCATCCGCGCCTGCCGCCGGCGTTCTATCACGTCACCGCCACCGTCGAGGAGCGCGGCGTCTACAGCTTCTGCATGTGTCCCGGCGGATGGATCGTCGACTCGTCGACCGAGCAGGGCGCGCTGTGCACCAACGGGATGAGCCTTTCGCGCCGCGACTCGCCGTTCGCCAACGCCGCGCTGGTGGTGACGGTCGAGCCGCGCGACTACCTGGGACGCTTCGGCGGCGGGCCGCTCGCGGGCATCGAGCTGCAGCGCACCATCGAGCGTCGCGCGTTCGAGCGCGGCGGCGGAAATTTTCGCGCGCCGGCGCAGCGGCTCGCCGACTTTGTGGCGCGGCGTCCCTCGACGAACGCGCTGCGCTCGACGTATCGGCCGAGCGTCGCGCCGGGTGACGTGCGCGGCGCGCTCGAGCCGTTCATCGGCGACGCCATCGAGCGCGCGCTCGGCCGCTTCCAGCGCACCATGCCCGGCTTCACCTCCGAGGGCGCGCAGCTCGTCGGCGTCGAGACGCGCTCGTCGTCGCCGGTGCGCATCGTGCGCGCGGGCTCGCTCGCGTCGACGTCGCACCGCGGCCTCTATCCCGCGGGCGAGGGCGCGGGCTACGCGGGCGGCATCGTCTCGGCCGCCATCGACGGCCTGCGCATCGCCGACGCGATCCTGGCGGCGCTCTAGAGCGCGCCGAGGAGCAGCGGCAATTCGGTGGCGAACTTTCCCTTCGCCAGCGCCTTGCATCCCTTCGCGCGCGCCGACTCCATCACGTCGACGCGCTCGTGATCGATGAACCCGACCTTGGCGATCGCGCGCGTGGCGGGATCGGCGGCGAGCGCGTCGAGCACGCCGAGCGCGTCGGGACGCCGCAGGTCGAGGATGACGAGCTTCGCGCCGCGCGCGGCCGCCTCGAGCGACGCCGCGTCGCGCGCCGCCTCGACGTCGAGCCCGAGCTGCCTGGCGGTCTCGCGGATCTTCGACACGAACAACAGATCCTGGGTGAGGTACACGACGGCGGCCATGTCACTCATAGAACAGCGGAGCGCCTCGAATGCAAGCTTGAACCGTCGCGCGCTCCGGCGTATCTGAGAGCCGCCATGCCGAATTCCCACGCGGCCATCATCGCCGCCGAGCTGACCCTCACTCCCGATCAAGTCGAGCGCACGCTCGAGCTCTTGCGCTCGGGTGCCACGCTGCCGTTCGTCGCGCGCTACCGCAAGGAGGTGACCGGCAACCTCGACGAGGTGCAGATCGGCGCCATCCAGGAGCGCGGCGCGTACCTCGAGGAGCTGGACGCGCGCAAGCAGACGGTGCTCGACGAGATCGCCGGCCAGGGCAAGCTGACCGCCGAGCTGAAGGCGCGCATCGAGCGCACGCTCTCCAAGACCGAGCTGGAAGATCTCTACCTGCCGTACAAGCCCAAGCGGCGCACGCGCGCGACCATCGCCAAAGAGCGCGGCCTCGGGCCTTTAGCCGAGCGGATCTTGGCGCAGGCCGAGCGCGAGCCGCCGCGCGACGAGCTGGCGGCGCCGCATCTCTCGCCCGAGGTGCCGGACACCGACGCGGCGTTCGCCGGCGCGCGCGACATCGTGGCCGAGACGATCGCCGAGCGCGCCGACGTGCGCGCGGCGCTGCGCGAGCAAGCGCTCGAGGCGGGCGCGCTGGTCTCGACGGTGATCGCCGGCAAGGAAGAAGCGGGCGCCAAGTTCAAAGACTATTTCGATCTGCGCGAGCCGGTGAAGAACATCCCGTCGCACCGGCTGCTGGCCTTGCGGCGCGGCGAGAAGGAAGGCTTCTTGCGCGTGGCGCTCGAGGTCGACGTGGAGCGCGCCGTCGATTTGATCCGCGCGCGAGTGGTGACTGCGCCGCGCGCCGCGCTCGGGAGCGAGCTGCACGCGGCGATCGCCGACGGGTACGAGCGGCTGCTCGCGTCGTCGATCGAGGTCGACGTGCGGCTGATCTCGAAGGAGCGCGCCGACGCCGACGCCATCCGCGTGTTCTCCGAGAACCTGCGCAACCTGCTCCTCTCGCCGCCGCTCGGCGGCAAGCGCGTGCTGGCGGTCGATCCCGGCTATCGCACCGGCTGCAAGTGCGTGGTCGTCGACGACAAGGGCGACCTGCAGGCGAACGCGGTGATCTTTCCGACGCAGAGCGAGCGGCGCGTGGACGAGGCGGCCGACACCGTCGAGCGGCTGTGCCGCGAGCATCGCGTCGAGGCGATCGCCATCGGCAACGGCACCGCCGGGCGCGAGACCGAGTCGTTCGTGCGCAAGCTGCACAAGGACGGGCGGCTCGGCGCGGCGCGCGTGGTGGTGGTCAACGAGGCGGGCGCGTCGGTGTACTCGGCGTCGGAGATCGCGCGCGAGGAGCTGCCGGACCAGGACGTGACGGTGCGCGGCGCGGTGTCGATCGGAAGGCGCCTGCAGGATCCGCTGGCGGAGCTGGTCAAGATCGATCCCAAGTCGATCGGCGTCGGGCAGTACCAGCACGACGTGCACCAGCCGACGCTCAAGAAGGCGCTCGACACCGTGGTCGAGAGCTGCGTCAACCGCGTGGGCGTGGATCTCAACACCGCCTCGGTGAAGCTCTTGCAGTACGTCGCGGGCGTCGGCGAGACGCTGGCCAAGAACATCGTCGCGCACCGCGCCGAGCACGGAGCGTTTCGCGCGCGCAAGGCGCTGCTCGAGGTGCCGCGCTTCGGGCCCAAGGCGTTCGAGCAGGCGGCGGGGTTCCTGCGCGTCGGCGGCGAGCACCCGCTCGACAACTCGGCGGTGCACCCGGAGAGCTACGACGTGGTCGAGCGCATGGCGCGCGATCTCGGCGTCGACGTCACCGGTCTCGTCGGGCGCGCGGAGCTGACGCGCAAAATCGATATATCGAAATACGTCGATGAACGGCGCGGGCTGCCGACGCTGAAGGACATCGTCGCCGAGCTGGAGAAGCCGGGGCGCGATCCGCGCGCCGAGTTCGAGGAAGTCGGCTTCAACCCCGAGGTCACCGAGTTCGATCACGTGCGCGAAGGGATGGTGCTCGCGGGCGTGGTCACCAACGTCACGCAGTTCGGCGCGTTCGTCGACGTGGGCGTGCACCAGGACGGGCTGGTGCACGTGTCGGAGCTGGCGCATCGCTTCGTGAAGGATCCGGCCGAGGTGGTGAAAGTCGGCGAGCGGGTCAAGGTGCGGGTGGTGAAAGTCGACGCCGCGCGACGGCGCATCGGGCTCAGCATCAAGCAGACGCAGGAGCGGCCGGCCGCGCCGCCTCCGCCGCCGTCGTCACCCGCGAGCGGCGTGCGCGGCGACCGAGGAGGCCCATCGAAAAAATCGATGGCGCCGCATGCTGCACCGCAAAAGAAATCGCCTCCGCCCGCGCCGCAGAAGACGCCGTTCAACAATCCGTTCGCCGCCGCGCTCGGCGGAATCAAGCCGGCGCCGACCAAGAAATCCACTTGAGGTAGGATGCCGCCATGTCGAACCGTATTGTCGTGCACTCGGACCACGCGCCCAAGGCGATCGGCCCCTACAGCCAGGGGATCCGCGGCGCCGGGCTGCTGTTCTGCTCGGGACAGATTCCGCTCGACCCGCACTCGGGCGAGATGATCGGCGCCGGCGACGTGCGCGCGCAGGCGCGCCGCGTGATGGAGAACCTCGGCGCGGTGCTGCAGGCGGGCGGCGCGTCGTTCGCGAGCGTGGTGAAGACGACGATCTACCTCTCTGACCTTTCGGACTTCGGCGCGGTGAACGAGATCTACGGCAGCTACTTCAAGGAGGCGCCGCCGGCGCGCGCGACGGTGCAGGTGGCGGGGCTGCCGCGCGGCGCGCTGGTCGAGATCGACGCCATCGCGCTCAGCGGCGCTTGAGCGAAACTCGATCGCGCGCGCGCCGCGTGCTCAACTATCGGCGTGGCGCGTGCCGCCGAACTCGAGCGTGAGCGCGTCGTCGTAATGATCGGCGTACTCGGCGACGCGGCGGATCATCTCCTCGACCTCGACGCGATCCAGCCCCGACGTCGAGCGATCGGTCGACAGCACCACCTCTTCGCCGCGCAGCCCGAACGCCGCGCCGGTGAGCTCGCTGGCGTTGAGCTCGAGCAGCCGGCGCAGGAACGCCGGACCGGCGAGCGCCTCGGGCGACGGGCGCATCACCGGCGAGATCACCTGGATGAAGTTGTCGCCGCTGCCGCCCGACGTGAGGAAGATGTAGACCTCGGCCGAGCCGTGCGTGAGGCCCCACGCCGGACCGGCGGGGCTGGCGATGCGCGACTGCTCGGCGTCGAGACCGCGCGCGGCCAGCACCGACTCGACCATCTGCTCGCAGGACTTGAGGTTGGCTTCCTGGCGGTTGCCGAAGAGCGACATGCATCGAGCGTAGCAAAGCTCGACGCGAAGCGGAACCGGGGCCTGACGCTAGCGAGCGGCGCGAATCAGGCGGACTTGATGACGCGGCCCGAGCGCAGGCAGCGGGTGCACACGCGCAGGCGGCGCGGCGCGCCGTCGACGAGCGCCTTGACGCGCTGGAGGTTCGGGCGCTGGATGCGCTTGGTCTTGATGTTCGAGTGGCTCACCTTGTTGCCGACGAGGTGGCCTTTTCCGCAGGTGTCACAAACGTTCGCCATGACGTACTCCCAAGAGGCGGACCTTCTAACACCTGCGGGGCGCGGTTGCAAGCGGCAAGGCGAGGGGGGACAACTAGCGTCGTGACGGGGCGCTGGCGCGCGCGGGTCGCGGTGTTCCTGGCAGCGGCGCTGTTCGCGGCGGGGCTGGTGGCGCTGTGGCGCGGGCGGCACGCGGCGCGCGCGGGCGCGGACGGCGGCGTGGCGGCGCTCGTCGACGGTGGCGCGCTCGACGGCGGCGGCGACGGGGACGGCGGCGCGGCGGCGCTCGCGCGCGCGGGAATCGCGGGGCGCGTGATCGATCGGCGCGGGCGCGCGGCGGCGGGGGCGGAGGTGTGGCTCGGCGGCGCGACGCTCGGCGCGCCCGGCGTGCGCAAGCTGCGCGCGAACGCCGACGGCAGCTTTGTGTTCGCGGGGCTCGCGCCGGGCCGCTACGCGCTGCGCGCGTTCACCGCGACCGAGGCGGCGTTTCTCGACGGGCTCGAGCCGCACGCGCGCGCATCCTCCGCAACAGCCGGCGCGTCTTCCGCGGACGCCGGCGTGTCTTCTTCGAGCGGCGGCGCGTCTTCTTCGAGCGGCGGCGTGTCTTCTTCGAGCGGCGGCGCGTCGGCGCGCGACGGCGGCGCGGCTTCGCCCGACGGTGGCGCGTTCGTCACGGTCGCGCTGCACGCGGCGGTCGCGCTCGCGGGGCACGTGCGCGAGCGCGGCGGCGCGGCGATCGCCGGCGGCGAGGTGGCGCTGGTCGAGGGCGCCTCCGACGCGGCCGCGCTGCTCGCTCGACGGGCGACCGCGTCGGCCGACGGCGCGTTTCGCTTCGACGCCGTCGAGCCGGGCGGCTATCTGGTGTTCGCGCGCGCCGACGGCTTCCTCTCGCCGGCGCCGCTGCCGCTGCAGATCGCCGCGCAGCCGTCGCCGCCGCCCCTCGACGTCCGCCTCGAGCGCGGCGCGCGCCTCGACGGGCGCGTGGTCGACGAACAGGGCCGCCCCGTCGCCGGCGCGCAGGTGGAGGTCGCCGGCGAAGGCGAGGGCGGCGCGCCGATCGCGCTCACCGCCGCCGCGTCCACCGACTGGCCGCGCCGCGCTCCCGAGGCCGCGCGCGTCGAGCCGTCGGGCGAGCTCGGCATCCTGCGCGGCCCGATCCCGTTTCCGCCGCCCGCGCCGCTCACCGGCGCCGCGCCGCCGCGCGCGTTTCTCTCCGACGGGCGCGGCGCGTTTCACGTGCCCGGCGTGCCGGCCGGACGCGTGGTGGTGGCGGCGTCGCATCCCGACTTCGCGCGCGGCTCGAGCGCGCAGGTCGCGGTGGCCGCGGGCGCGCTCGCCACCGTCGAGGTGGTGCTGCGCCGCGGGCGCACCGTGCGCGGCCGCGTCACCGACGAGCGCGGCGCCCCGCTCGGCGGCGCCGAGATCCTGGTCGACGGGCGGGCGCTCACCGCCAGCGACGCGCGCGGCGAATTTCAGCTGCCGCACGTCGTCGGCGCGTTCACCGCGGGCGCGCGGCTGCAAGGTTGGGTGCCGCAGTCGCGCGCGCTCGGCGCCGACGACACCGACGTCGAGCTGCGCCTGGCGCGCGCCGAGGGCCGGCTGGCCGGCGTGATCGTCGACGAGCGCGGCGCGCCGGTCGCGGGCGCGAAGCTCGAGATCTCGTCGGGCGCGCCGCCGCCGCGCGCGCTCACCGCCGATCGCGCGGGGAGCTTTCGCGCCGAGGGGCTCGGGCCGGGGCCGTATCGCGTGCGCGTCGAGCATCCCGACTACGCGCCGCTCTCCGACCAGGTGGCCGCGCCCGCCGACGACGTGCGGCTGCAGCTCGATCCCGGCGCCGGCGTGAGCGGCGAATTGCGCGACGCGCGCTCGGGCGGCGTCCCGGCCGGCGCGCGGCTGGAGCTGTCGACGGGCGGCGTGGCCCGTCCGCTCGCGCTCAGCCGCGGGCGCTTCGAGGCGACCGGGTTGCCGGCGGGCCGCGCGACGCTCTCGGCGGGCGCGCCGGGCTACGTGCCGTGGTCGCGCGAGCTCGAGCTGGTGAGCGGCGAGCGCCCGCGCGAGCTCACGCTGCGCGATCTCACCGTCGAGCTGGAGCGCGGCGGCGCGATCGCCGGCACGGTGGTCGACGACGACGGCCAGCCCGCCGCCGGCGCGCAGCTCTCGGTCGTACTGCCAGGCGCGGGCTCCGGCGCGGGCGCGCGCGGGCGAAGCGACGCGCGCGGCGAGTTCCGCCTCGACGGGCTGCCGAGCGGCCGCCTGCGCGTGCGCGCCGAATTCGGCGGCCGCCGCGCCGAGGAGCTGGTCGAGGTGCGCGCCGACGACGAGTCGCGCGTCGAGCTGCGCCTGCCGCGCTGAGGCCGCGCGCCCACGAGCGGCTGCTGTAGTCGCCGGTGCTGTCGCAACTTCGCCTCAGCGCGCGCCGCAACCCGCGAAGATCGTACGCGCGCGATCCTGGCGCGAAGCGTGCTGTACACGCGCGCATGGCGCCCGACGACGACGGCCTCTACCCGGACCTCGCGGTGTTGTGCACCGGTTGCCACGCCGCGCTCGAGGTCCCCGACGGAGTCAACGCGCTCGACGTCGCCTGGCTGCACGAGCTGCGCTGCCCGCGCCCGGCCTACGCGGTGTGCCCGTCGTGCGACGCCGCGCTGGCGCTCGAGCCGGGCCTCGACGCCGTCGAGACCGTGTGGCTGCACGAAGACCAGTGCCCCGCGTCGATCGTGTTCGCGCTCGCCGGCTAGCTACAGCGGATCGAGATCTTCCTCGCGCAGCGGCACCGTCGTCGTCTCGCCGCTCTCCACCGGCTCGGTCTGCTGCTGCTCCTCGGTCACCACCTTCGGCAGCGGCGGCGGCCCGTCGGGGAGGCGCAGGATCTTGGTCTGCAGCTCGTGCAGCGGCGCGCGCTCGGGCTGCGGCGCGTGCAGGATGCGCGTCGACAACTCGGCGAGCGGCGGCAGCCCTTCGTCGCCCGGCGCCGGCGTCGGCTCGTCGAGCCGCGGCACGCGATCGGTCGACTCCGACGGCAAGTCCGAGCTCGGCTCCGACGAGTCCGGCATGTCGAGCATGCGCGTCTCGCGATCGTGCAGCATCGTCCCGCCCATCGAGCGCGCCGCGTCCGCGAGCAGGATGCGCGTCGGCTGCCCATGCAGATCGGGCAAGGGCGGCAGCTCCGCCGGATCGCCGCCCGCTCCGACGCCGGTCGCCGCCGCGGTGAACTTGGAGTAGGGCGCGTCCGCCGGCAGCGCGTCGGCGATCAAATTCTCGCCCACCTTGGTCGGGTCCGCGCCGTCGAGCACGTACTCCTCGAGCATGCGCAGCTCGCGCTCGATGTCGGCCGCGAACACCGTGCGCATGTAGCGCCCGAAGTGGCTGCGCCGATAACCCGGCTTGTAGCGATCGAGGAACACCCGCAGCGAAGTCGCCAGCTCCTCGCCCGACTGCTGCCGCTGCGAGCGCGAGCGCGACATCACCTTGTCGAGGATCTGATCGAGCTCCTCCGGCACGTGCGAGTTCACCGAGCGCGCCGAGCGCCGCCGCGCGTCGCGCACCGCGAAGATCAGCTCGACCTCGGTGGCCGCCGAGAACGGCGGCTCGAGCGTCAGCATCTCGTACATCACCGTGCCGAGCGAAAACAGATCCGATCGATGGTCGAGCTTGCGCCCCATCGCCTGCTCGGGGCTCATGTACTTGACCTTGCCTTTGATGACGCCGGTCTTGGTCTGCGTGCGCGTGAGCGTCGCCTTGGCGATGCCGAAGTCGCACAGCTTGACCTCGCCGTTGTACGAGCACAAAACGTTCGATGGCGAGACGTCGCGATGCACGATGTGCATGGCCTTGTTGGCGCCGTCGCGCTGCGTGTGCGCGGCCTGCAGCGCGTGCGCGATCTCCATCGCGATCCACGCCACGTGCTCGGGCGGCACCGGCGCGCCGCGCTGGCGATGGCGCTCGAGCAGCGCGCGCACGTCCTTGCCGTCGACGTACTCCATGGCGATGAAGTACTCGTCCCCCGAGTGCGCGAACTCGTAGACGCGCGCGATGTTGTCGTGCGACAACGTGGCGGTGATCTTCGCCTCGTCGACGAGCATCTTCATGAACTCGTCGTCGTGCGTCAGGTGGTTGAGCACGCGCTTGACCGCCACCAGGTGCACGCGCCCCTCGATGTCGAACGTCTTGGCGCGGAAGATCTCGGCCATCCCGCCGAAAGCGATCCGGTCGAGGAGCAGATATCGGCCCAGCTGCTGCGCGTTCGGCATGGAGTAGAATGGCCCGAGGCCGTCGATCGTATCATTACTCTGTAGAGGTGATCCATGACCAAGCTCCTGGCAGGCTCGCTGCTCCTGGTTTCCTCGCTCGCGTTCGCCGACGCCGCGTACTCGGTGACGCTCGCGACGCCGCCCGGCAAGAAGGCGCAGAAGGGCGTCGTCAAGATCCACGTGTCGCCCGGCGCCGGCTATCACGTGAACAAGGAGTATCCGACCGCGATGAGCCTGTCCGCCGTGCCGGCGGGCGTCTCGGTCGAGAAGCTCAAGCTCACCGGCAAGGACGCGGTCAAGCTCGACGAGAGCGGCATCGAGTTCGAGGTCGCCTACACCTCGACCGACGCGGGCAAGAAGGTCTTCACCGGCGACCTCCGCTTCGCGGTGTGCAGCGCCTCGTCGTGCGATCCCAAGCACGAGTCGCTCAATTTCACGGTGGATGTAAAGTAAAGTAGAACGATGCCTGACGACTCGCTCGGCTCACTCGGTTCCATCGGCCAGGAGGTGCGCGACGCGTACACGCGCAACAAGCGCGTCATGTCGTTCGCCGAGTTCTACGATCTCTTCCTCACGCGCCCCGATCGCTTCGCGCGAAACGCGGCGCAGTATCTCAAAGACGTCTTCGATCACTTCGGCGCCACCGAGATCAAGACCTCGCGCGGGCCGGTGACGCGCTGGAAGCTGTTCGACGTCGCCTTCGACGGCGGGCGCGATCGGCTGATCGGCCAGGAGGACGTGCAGGCGCGCGTCTATCGCGCGGTCGCCAACTTCGTGCGCGAGGGCGGCGTCAACAAGCTGATCCTCTTGCACGGCCCGAACGGCTCGGCCAAGTCGACGTTCGTGAGCTGCCTCGTGCGCGCGCTCGAATATTACTCGGCGCTCGACGAGGGCGCGATCTACCGCTTCAACTGGATCTTCCCGTCGCAGAAGCTGAACAAGAGCGGCATCGGCTTCTCCGGCGGCGGCTACGACGGCGGCGCCGAGGGATCGTTTGCCTACCTCGACGACGAATTGATCGACGCCAAGCTGGTCGACGAGCTGCGCGATCACCCGCTATTGCTCATCCCCGGCAAGAAGCGGCGCGAGCTGCTCGACGAGAAGCTGAAGCCGTACCCGAATTTCATTCAGTCCGATTACCTGCGCTTCGGCGATCTGAGCCACAAGAACAAGCAAATCTTCGAAGCTTTATTGGTCGCCTATAAAGGCGACTATCTAAAAGTACTGCGCCACGTGCAGGTCGAGCGCTTCTACGTGTCGCGCCGCTATCGCCAGGCCACCGTCACCGTCGAGCCGCAGCTCGCCGTCGACGCGCGCTCGCGGCAGCTCACCATGGATCGCTCGCTGCAAGCGCTGCCGTCCGCTTTGCAGTCTTTGTCGCTTTATGAATATTCGGGCGAATTGGTCGATTCAAACCGCGGCATTGTCGAATATTCCGATTTACTCAAACGCCCGCTCGAGGCCTACAAATACCTGCTCGGCACCGTCGAGCATTCGCAGGTCGGGCTCGACAATACGATTCTGTATTTCGATTTGCTCTTTATCGGGTCCTCCAATGAATCGCATTTGGCGGTATTCAAAGAGATCCCCGAATTTCAATCATTCAAAGGGCGAATCGAATTGATTCGCATGCCGTACCTGCTCGATTACCAGGAGGAGCAGAAGATCTACAACGAGCAGGTGACCGACGGCTCGGTGGGCAAGCACATCGCGCCGCACACCGCGTTCACCGCCGCGCTGTGGGCCACGCTCACGCGCATGCGCAAGCCGCTGCCGGAGAAATATCCCAAGGCGCTGTCTGATCTCGTCGCCAAGCTGACGCCGCTCGAGAAGGCCGAGCTGTACTCGCGCGCACAGGCGCCCGTCGGCATGACCGCCGAGCAGACCAAAGAGCTGCTCGGCAACATCGACAAAGTCTGGGGCGAGTCCGACGCGTATCCGAACTACGAGGGGCGCACCGGGGCGAGCCCGCGCGAGGTGAAGACGCTCCTACTCAACGCCGCGCAGAACCCGCGCTACGGCTGCGTCTCGCCGCTCGCCGTCTTCGACGAGATGGAGGACCTGGTCAAGAACGTCACCGTCTACGAGTTCCTGAAGCAGGAGCCGCTGCCCGGCGGTTATCACGAGAACAAGAAGTTCATTCAGGTGGTGCGCGACCGCTGGATGGATCTGGTCGACGACGAGCTGCGCTCGTCGATGGGGCTGGTCGAGGAGCGGCAGTACGGCGACCTGCTCGGCCGCTACATCACGCACGTCTCGCACTGGACCAAGCGCGAGAAGCTGCGCAACGCCGCCACCGGCCGGCTGGAAGATCCCGACGAGGACCTGATGAACGAGGTGGAGTCGACGCTCGGTTCATTCGGCCAGAAGAGCTCGGACTTCCGAAACGAGATGATCTCGAAGATCGCCGCGTGGTCGATCGAGCACCCGGGGCAGAAGATCGACTACGCGCAGGTGTTCCCGCGGCAGCTCCAGCTCTTGCGCGAGGCGTACTTCGATCAGCGCAAGAAAGTGGTGAAGAAGACCAACGAGGACCTCCTGGTCTATCTCGCCGAGGGCGCCGAGAAGACGCGCCTGCGCCTCGACAAGGAGTCGTTCGAGCGCGTCGAGACCACGCTGAAAAACCTGCAAGAGCGCTACGGCTACTGCCCCAAGTGCGCCCGCGACGCCGCCTCGTACCTGCTCCGCAAGCGCTACTCCTGAGGTTGCAGGCTGGCTGAGCGACGGCTATAACCCGGGGGGATGCTGAACCTCCACGGATTCGTGGCGACGCTGAAGGCGGGCGGCATCACGCTCGGCGTCATCCTGGCGTGCTCGATCCTGGTGCTGGCGGTGGCCGTCGAGCGGCTGGCGGCGCTGTGGCGCTTCCTCGATCGCGCGCGCACGCTGGCCGAGACCGTCAAGCGCTGCCTGTATCGCGGCGCGCTGGCCGAGGCGCGCGCCGCGTGCGAGCGCTCGACCTCGCTCACCGCCGAATTTTTTCTCGTCGGGTTCGAGCGGCACGGGCGCTCGAGCCAGAACGCGCTCGAGGCGGCGGTCGATCGCGAGCGGCAGCGCGTCGGGCTCACGCTCAAGGGGCAGCTCTGGTCGCTCGGCACCATCGGCGCGACCGCGCCGTTCATCGGGCTGTTCGGCACCGTCTGGGGAATCTTGCGCGCGTTCGAGCAGATCGGCGCGACCCACCAGGCGGGCATCGACATCGTCGGGCCGGGCATCGCCGAGGCGCTGGTGACCACGGCGGCGGGCATCCTGGTCGCGATCGAGGCGGTGGTCATCTACAACTA
>DASREC010000418.1:0-5877 GCA_035652295.1 Polyangia bacterium | reverse complement strand
TTGCCGCCGATGAGGATGCTGCCGCCCGAGCCGCCACCGCCGCCGCCCACCGCCATCGGGGGCGTGCCGGCCACGCCGTTTCCGCCGCGCGCGCCGCTCACGTCGATCAGGCCGTCGATCTCGACGGTCATGCCGAACAGCGCGATCGCGCCGCCGCCGTTTCCGCCGTTGCCGCCTTTGCCGAGACCGCCCGCACCGCCGCCGCCGCCGGCGCCGAAGTTCACCGGGTTGAGCGTGTCCTCGCCGAACGACATGCCCGGCGCGCCGCCCATCGCGCCGCCGCCGATCGATCCCGCCGCCGCGTAGCCGCCGCCGCCGCCGCCCGAGCCGTCCGCGCCCGTCGCGCCGCCGCCGCCGCCCGGCGTCGGTCCGCCGATGATGTCGCGGCCGGGCATCCCCGAGCCGCCGCCTTTTCCGCCGAAGCCGAGGCAGCTGATCGTGCCTTGCAGCGTCAGCGACGTCATCGACTCGATCACCGGCACGCGGAAGTTCGCGCCCGCGGGCACCACGCGCACGCCCGGCGGGATCACCAGGCTCGAGAAGCTCCAGATCGCCACGCCCGGCCCGTTGGTCTGCGGGAGCTGCGCGAACCCGTTGAGCATCGGCCCGACGATGGTGGTGCGCGTCGTGCCGCCGACGATCAGGTCGACCTCGCCGGTCTCGGTGTTGAACTCGAGGTCGCCGACTTTACCGGCGAGCATCGTGCTCGGATCGCCGAGCGCGCCGTTGCCGTAGATGGTGGTCGCGCTCATGTCGGGCGGAGTGACGCCCGCGTCGGCGTGCGTGGTGCAGAATCCCGCCGCGCTGCACATCATGCCGGGCGGGCACTGCGGCATGCCGGTGCCGCAGAGAAATCCATCGTCGGGGATGCTGGCTTTGCAGGCGGTGGCGAAGAGCGCGATCGAGCAAGCTAGTCTCAGTTTCATCAGAATCGTCCCAGGACCGCGAGGCCCGCTCCCTTCGTATCGAACAGCGGCACGATCTGCGCGCGCTGCGACGGACCCGGCTTGAGCCCGAGGTACAAGCACACGCCCGCGCCGGCCGCCGCCACGCCGCCGATCACGTACATGGCGATCGCGACGTTGTTGTACGTGTCGATGTTGCTCAGCTGGCCCTGCAGCCCGGGCGTCCACGGCATCGCCATCGGCGCGTGCGCGGCGCTCTCGATGTCCTTGGCTTGATTGTGCGCGAGCACGTTCATCGCGATGCCGGTCGCCAGGCCGACCACCGCGAGACCGGCGAGGCCGAAGCCGATGTACTTCATCAGCGGCGAGCGCTGCGGCGGCGGAGGCGGGCGGCGCGGCGGCGGATTCTCGACGATCGGCGGATGCTCGACGACCGGCGGCCGCTCGACGACCGGCGGGCGCTCGACGGGCTTGACCACCACCGGCTTCTCGACGGGCTTGACCACCACCGGCTTCTCGACCGGCTTCACGATCGCCACGCGCGGGTTGTTCTCGACGGGCGGCCGCTGCTCGGCCATCGGCTTGTCGTGATCGCTCGGCTTGAGCGTGGTCGTCGGCGGCGCCTCGGTGGCGCGTTTCTGCTCGGCGAGCACCTTGGTCAGATCGGCGATGCGGCTCTCGACCTCGGCCTTGTTCGCCGGATCGGCGACCTTGCGCAGATACGTCTTGTAGAAGAACAGCGCGCGCTCGTGCTTCTGCGCCAGGCGATACGACTGCGCGATGTTGTAGAGAATGACCGGATCGCCGACCAGCTCGTACGCCGCCTCGAATTCAATTGCTGCCTCGTCGTACTTGGCGACGTCGAACTTGCGCGAGCCGGCCTCGTAGCGCGCCTTGGCCTCGGCCTTCTTGGCCGGCGTCGGCTGCGCCGCGGCGATCGATCCCAACGCGAGCAGCGCCACCAGCGCGCCCAGTGGTATGAGCCCCGGAATGCGGACGATAGTTTTCACGAGGAAGCATGATACAGGGTCGCGTCCCTTCGTCAATCGGCGGGCGGCAATTTCAGCGAATGGGCGACGAGGGCCAGCCAACAGTTGACAGCATTTGCTATCGAACGATATCCTCATCCCATGCGTTATTGTCTTTCTCGCGGGGCTGTTTTTTCTTTTGTCATGGTAATGGCGTCCGGCGTCGCCGCGGCGCGGTCGAGCTCCGGGCACAGCGGATTTCAGCCCGCCATGGCGCTCGATTCCTGCGGCTGCGATTCGATCAACGGCACCTGCGCCGATGACGCGCCCGTGTGCTCGACGGTGACGATCAACTGCAACACCGGCTTCTTCGACTGCAACCACGATCTGCACGACGGCTGCGAGTGCGCGCCGAGCAACCAGTGTGACAGCATCGTGCCGTCGTCGTGCCCGACGGGCGCGGCCGGCACCTGCCAGCACATGGTCAACGTCGGCGCGTCGTGCGCCGCCGAATGCCAGCTCAACCCGACCTGCGACTCGTCGGGCGCCTGCACCGGCTCGCGCGCTCCCGACAAGACCGTCTGCTCCGCGCCGGCGGGCTGCGCCGATCCGGCGGGCGAGTGCAACTCCGGCGTTTGCACCTGCGCCCATCCGTTCGATCTCTCGATCCCGCCCGGCGGCGGCGAAGACATGAAGTGCACCGGTCCGCACTGCGCCGGCGGCAACAGCACCGGCAGTTGCTCGATGACCACCAACGGCGCCGCGCCCATCGGGGCGTGGACGCTGCTCGCGCTCCTCGGCGTCGCGCTGCTCCTGCGCCGCCGCTCCGCTTAATTCTTTCCACGCACGCTACATGCTGTCGGTCGGGCGCGTCGGCCGCCCGCGCAATCGTCGCGCGCTCCACGTGATCAGCGCCAGCACCCACGCCACGTCGCGCAGCAGATGCGCGGGAACGAAATACAACCCCGCCCAATCGCGAAACCGGTGCACGGCCCATATGCCGGCGCCGAGCCGCTCGCCCGCGAGCAGCGCGATCACGCACCCCGCGCCGAGCGCCGGCGCGCGCCACGGCCCGCCCGCGATCGCCAGCGCCGCAGCGACGGTAAACGCCGCCAGCGCCGCCAGCATCAGCGGCGCGTGCAGGATCATCAGCGGCCCCGAGACATCGTCGCCGTGATAGCGCCGCCGGTGCTTGGCGATCAAATCGAGCCGCCCATAACCTTGCCCATATTGCTGCTTCAAATAACCGAGCGCGCCCGATTTCCAGTGATGGACGCTGCGCGCCTCGCGGCAGAACTTGAGCTTGAACCCCGCCGCCGCCAGCCGATAGCTCATGTCGTTGTCGTAGCCGTAGCCGAGCTGTTCGTCGAACAGGCCGACCTCGAGCAGCGCCTCGGCGCGATAGGCCGAGTTGCCGGTGCACACGTGATCGACGAACGGCGCGCGGATGCGCCCGTAGCGCTGCTCGAGATCGCGCCCCATCGCGCGCGCCCACAGATCGGCGCGCGGATCGGTGGCGTACCAGCCCTGCGCCGCGGCGACCTCGGGCGCGTCCAGCTCGGCGGCGAGCCGCGCCATCCAGCCGGGCTGCACGATCACGTCTTGATCGACCTGGCAGATGATCGGGTGCTGCGCCTGGCGCACGCCGGCGTTGATGGCCGCCGCCGCGCCGCGCCGCGGGCCGTCGATCACGCGCACGCGCCCGCTTGCGGCAAATTGCCGCAGGATGGCCGGCGACTCGTCGCTCGACCCGTCCTCGACCGCGATCACCTCGAGCGGCCGCCCGTCGGCCTGCGCCAGGATCGCCTCCAGCATCTCGGCCAGCCAGCGCGCGCCGTTGCGCACCGGGACGATGAAGCTCACGCCGGTCATGACGCCGCCAGCATCTCGCGGTACACGCCTTCGAGCCGCCCGCACACCACGTCGCCGCCGTAGCGCTCCTCGATGCGCGCGCGCGCCCGGGCCGCGGCTTCGCGCCAGCGGATCGGCTCGGCTAGAATGCCGCGGATCGCCTGAACGAGCGCGTCGGCGCTGCCGTGCGCCACCACCAATCCGCCGCCCGCGTCGGCGATCACCTCGCCGCAGCCCGAGCCGCCCGCGACCACAACCGGCGTCCCGCACAGCAGCGCCTCGACGGGAACCAGCCCGAAGATCTCGTCCTCCGCCGGATACGCCACCACGTCCGCGGCCGCGAGCGCCTCCAGCCGCGCGCGCCCTTCGAGCAGCCCGGCGAAGCGCACGCGCGCGCCGATTCCCAGCCTGTCGATCAGCCGGCGCAGGCCGCGCTCGACGCCCATGTCGTTGCCGGCGAGCACCAGCCCGGCGCGCGGCCGGTCGAGCGCCGCGAACGCGCGCACCAGCAGATCGAGCCGCTTGCGCGGCGTCATTTTGCCGAGATAAAGCACCATTTCTTCGTGGCGCCATTCAATGCGCCGGCGGAACGCGCCACCATCGGGCGGCGGCTGAAACTCGGCGAGATCGATTGGATTGGAGATTACCCGGATTATTGAAGCTCGCGCGCCCAGATCGGCGAGCTGGCGGCGCTCGGCCTCGCTGACCGCGAGCAGCCGCGCCGCGTCCGGCAGCACGCGCCGCCCGACGGTGCGATCGAAGATCCACTTGGCGAGCCGCCGCCGCTCGAGGCGCGGCGCGGTGCCGTGCGGCTCGAGCGCGTACGGCACGCGCGCGCGTCCGAGCCAGCGCGCGGCGATCGCGCCCGGCAGGTTGCGGCACGCGTGCAGGTGCGCCACGTCGAAGCGCCCCGCCTCGCGCCGCAGGAACGCGTCCAGCCCGACGGGCAGGAAGAGCTGGTGGTGATAGGCGAGGCGGTTCGAGACGTTCTTGAAGATGCGCACGTCGACGCCGCCCGATTCGCCGCGCGCGCCGTTACCATTTTCATGCGGCAAACGCGCGCGCGCGTCGCACGCGTCGGTGGCGCAGACCGTGACGTCGTGCCCGCGCCTCTGCAGCCCGCGCGCGAGCGCCGAGACCACGCGCGGGATCCCGCCGTAAGCCCACGCCTGCTCCCAATAGGGCGTCACGTGCAGAATGCGCACGGGGCGATCCTAACACGGCGTTCGACCGGCGCTACCGTCGAGAATCGAGGTCGGCGAGCGCGGCGCGCGCGGGCGCGTAGTCGGGATCGATCTCGAGCGCGCGCTGAAAATAGCGTCGCGCCTCGTCGAGCCGATCGCGGCCGGCGGCCAGCGTGCCGAGATCGTGATTGACCATGGCGCTGCGCGGGAACAGCGCCAGCGCGGCGCGAAACTCCGCCTCCGCCTCGTCGGGGCGGCCGAGCTGCGCCAGGCAGATGCCGCGGTTGACGTGCGGCCGCGCTTCGGTCGGCCGCAGCGCCAGCGCGGCCGCGTACTCGACGGCGGCGCGCTCGCAGTCGCCGCGCTCGCGGTACGCGTCGCCGAGCGCATAGCGCGGCCCCCAGTCGTTCGGCGCCGCGCGCGCGGCCTCCTGCCACAGGCGGATCGGATCGGCCCAGACGCGGTTGCGCGCGACGGTGGCGATCGAGAGCGCCGCCAGCAGCGCGACGTTGACCGGCGCCCACGCCGCGCGCGGCAGCCGCGCGATGGCGATCGCGGCGATCGCGAACAGCCCCGCCGACGCCTCGTAGACGCGGTGCTCGGCCATCTGCTCCAGCAGCGGCACCGCGCTCGACGGCAGGATGAACGCGAAGAACCACAGCGCGCCGAACGAGACCGCCGGCGCCTTGCGGCGCGCCAGCCACGCCGCCGCGGCGAGCGCGAGCAGCCCCGCCGCCGCGAGCCACGCGCGCCACGTCGGCTCGGCCGGCACCGCGTGGCGGATCGTCTGGCCGAACGGCGCCACGAACAACCTCAGATAACGCCAGATGACCTCGCTTTGAATCAATAGATGGCGCCCATTCGGCAAGAGCGCACCGTGCTCCATTTTCGAGTGCCATATAACTCGCGCTATCGCCGCCATTAGCGCGAGCAAAAGCAGCGGCGCATGGAACGCCCAAAGCCGCGCGC
>DASREC010000417.1:0-16517 GCA_035652295.1 Polyangia bacterium | reverse complement strand
CGCCTGCCGCGCCGATGGCGCGAGTGGCTCGCCGACGCGCTGATCCTCTACTGCGCGATCTTCTTCTCGCTGATCTGGGACACCGCGGTCGCCGGCATGCACGTCGCCGCGACCGATCCATTGTGGGCCCGCGCGATCCTGCTGGTCGTCGCGCTTCCGGCGTTCTTCATGTTCTACGCGCCGGTGCGCCTGCTGTTCCTCGTCGAGGACGGCCACCTGCGCGCGACCTGGCTGCGCATGGCGCTGGCCGGCCTGCCGCTGGTGCGGCATCTACTGATCGACTAGCCGGAGACGATGTCGAACGGATAGGCCGCCGCGTCGACGGCGTCCTTGGCGATCGCCTTGAGCAACTCGTCGTCGTTGTCGTCGAACATGCGGATGTTGCGCTTGATGCGATGCGCGGCGCGCCCGCACACCGCGCGGCACAGCTTGGCCTCGCGCTCGGCCTCGGGCCCGCGCTCGAGCAGCGCGGCGGTCGCGCGCGCGATGCACGCCATCATCGAGTACAGATCGATCGTCACGTCGGCGACGCGGCGCTGCACGTACTGCATCTCGGAGATCACCTTGCCGTGCTTGCGCAGCGTCTTCTCGACGGCCTTGGCCAATTCCGGCACCCAGTCCTCGAACAGCACCGCTTCTTTTTTCAGCGTCGGGTGAACGTGGTCGAGCCGCTCGCCGCCGTAATATTGCGTCTTGAACTTGTCGACCATGAAGTCGAGCGCCAATCCATAACCTTTGAGCGGCCAGCGGATCGCCTCGGCCAATTGCGCCAGGCGATCGCCGGGCCCCTGCATGCCGGTGAGCGCGATGTAGCAGCGCAGGATCTCGTTGGTGCCTTCGAAGATTAAGTTGATTCGAGCGTCGCGTAATAATCGCTCGTAAGGATACTCCTTCATGTAGCCGACACCGGCGGCGATCTGCAGCGACTCATTGACCACTCGCCACAGCATTTCCGAACCATAAACTTTGCAAACCGCGCTCTCGACCGAGTAGTCCTCGACGCCGCGATCGATGAGGCCGGTGGTCAGATAGACCATCGACTCGGCGGCGTAGCACTCGAGCATCATGCGCGCGATCTTGTCCTTGATCATTCCGAACTCGGCGATGGTGCGGCCGAACTGGCGTCGAGAAGTCGCGTGCGCGATGGCGAGGCGGATGACCTGGCGCGCCGAGCCGACCGCGCCCGCCGCCAGCCCGAGCCGCCCGTTGTTGAGCACGCCCATCGCCACCTTGAAGCCGCCGCCCACCTGGCCGAGCACGTTCTCCTTCGGCACGCGCACGTCCTCGAAGTACACCGACGTGGTCGACGAGCCCTTGATGCCGAGCTTGTGCTCCTCGGGCCCCGACTTGACGCCGAACGCGCGCTCGACGAGGAACGCGGTGATGCGATCCTTTTTCTGGCCGCCCTTGTCGACCTGCGTCTGCGCGAACACGGTGAAGAAGTCGGCGATGCCGCCGTTGGTGATCCAGATCTTCGAGCCGTTGAGCACGAAGCTGCCGTCGGGCTGCTCGATCGCGCGCGTCTGGATCGACGCCGCGTCGGAGCCGGAGCCGGGCTCGGTGAGGCAGAACGCCGAGATCAACTCGCCGGTGGCGAGGCGCGGCAGGTATTTTTGTTTTTGCTCGTCGGTGCCGAACAGCACGAGGCCCTTGCAGCCGATCGACTGGTGCGCGGCCAGCGTCACCGCGACCGAGCCGTCGATGCCGGCCACCTCCTGCATCGCGCGCGCGTAGCCGGTCACCGACAGCCCGAGCCCGCCGTACGGCTCGCCGATCGCCAGGCCGAACATGCCGAGCTGCTTGAGCCCGTCGAGCACCTCGCGCGGCAGCCGCGCCTCGTCGTCGATCTTCTTGGAGTCGATCTCGGCGGCCGCGAACTTTCGGAACGAATCTAGAATCAGCTCGAGGTTCTCCCGCTCCTCCTCGCGCAGGCGCGGATAGGGGATCACCATCGCCTCGGGGATGTGTCCGAAGTAGAGCGACTTGGAGAAGCTCGACGGGGCGCGGTCCTCGGCCATCTAGCGGGCTCCTTGTGGTCGTCGAGAGACGTAGAGCGCGATCGCGACCAGGAGCATGCCGAGCGCGATCGCCTGCGAAGTGGAGAGTACGCCGGGCCAGACGAAGCCGCGCTCGAGATCGTCGCCGCGCAACCACTCGGTCAGGATGCGCAGGATCGCGTATCCGCCGAGGTAGAGCGCGATGAGCGCGCCCGGGCGCGGGCGCAGGACGCGCGAGAGGGCGGCGAGCGCACAGGCGATCACGAGCAGGCCCGCGGCTTCATAGAGCTGCACCGGGTGGCGCCAGGCGTCGTGGAGGCGGACGGCGAACGGGAAGTCGGCGGCGCACGGGCGGCCGTAGCAGCAGCCGCCGAGCAGGCAGCCGACGCGCCCGACGGCGTGGCCGAGCGCGAGGCCGGGCGCGCCGGCGTCGGCGGCCGCCGCCATCGGCACGCCGAACTTGCGGCAGTAGAGCGCGATGGCGATCGCGCCGCCCACCACGCCGCCGTAGAAGACCAGGCCGGGCGAGCGAAAGAGCGATGGATCGGCGAGGAACTCGCGCGCGTGGACGATCACGTATAACGCCACGGATCCGGCGATCCCACCGGATAAACCGAGCAGGCCCACCGCCAGCTCGTCGAACCGCCCGACGCCGTAGCGCCGCGCGCGCGCCACCGCCACCACGATGCCGAGCGCCACGCCGAGCACGATGCACGCGCCGTAGGAGTAGAACGGCCGCTCGTAGGCGCCGAGGTGGAGGCGGAACAGCTCGGGGTGCAAGCGCTACTTGTTCTGTTGTTGCTGCTGCTGCTTTTGCGACTCTTCCAGCGCCTTCTCGAAGGCCTTGTTGAACTCCTGGTTGAGCTTGGGATCGCTCAGGCCCTGCTCGAAGCCCTTCTTGGCGCTCGAGACGAGCAGGCCGCAGAGGACCCACATCAGGATGCCGAGCACGAGGCCGACGATGCCGAGCACGAGCCCGGCGGTGGCGGTGCCGGTCGGCTGGTTGTTGGTGACCGCCGCCTTGCGGCCGACGATGCCGAGGATGAGGCCGACCAGCGCCAGCGGGATCGCGATCCAGAACAGGCCGGGGATGATCGCAAACACGGTTCCGATGATTCCGAGCACCAGCGCGGCTGCACCCAAGCGGCACCTCCAAGTTGGGCTTAGAGTTTACTTCAAGACCGAGTCGCGCAGCACCACGTTCATCATCAGCCCGTCGCCGCGGCCCTGGACGGTGATCTTCTGGCCCTTGGTGAGCGCGGCGACCTTCTTGGTGTTCTCCGCGTCGAAGTAGCACTGGATGGTGCGGATCGGATCGCCCGCCTCGACGGAGACGAAGATGTTGTCGAAGAGATCTTTGCTGATGCTCTCGATGGCGCCGCTGATCTCGAGGGTCTTGCCTTTGTATTTCATGTCGGCCGAGACCTCGTTGGCGGAGTAGTCGGCGAGCAGCTGCTTGGGCGTGACTTTGATGACCTCGCCCGAGAGCGGCTGGCTCTTCGGCTTCCAGTTGTCGGGGTTCTTGACCGCCTCCTCGAAGCCTTTCTTGGCGCCGCTGATCATGAGCCCGCACAGGACCCACATGAGCACGCCGAGCACCAGCGCCACGATGCCGAGCACCAGGCCCGCGGTCGCGGTGCCGGTCGGCCCGCCGGCGGCGACCGCCGACTTGCGCCCGAAGATGCCGAGGATGAGCGCGATCAGCCCGAGCACGACGCCGATCCAGAACGTGAAGGGGATCAGCGAAAACAGGGTCCCGATGATTCCGAGCACCAGCGCGGCAACGCCCACGATTCACCTCCGCAGAAACGGTACGTCATCATCGGGAGCGGCTTCCCGACGGTCAAGCAAAATGGGCGGGGGCGTGGTATGACGCCGCGGCTCATGGACTCGACCGCAACTCACGCAGGCTTCGTCGCGGGCTTCGTCGCTTTGGTGGGACGGCCGAACGTCGGCAAATCGACTTTGCTCAACCAGATCCTCGGGCAGAAGATCGCCATCGCCACGCCGCGGCCGCAGACCACGCGCAACCGCATCCTCGGCGTGAAGAACGTGCCGGGCGCGCAGTTGGTGCTCGTCGACACGCCGGGGCTGCACCGCCCGACGGGACGCGGGCGCTCGCGGCTCAATCAGTTCATGGTGGGCGAGGCGCTCGCCGCGCTGGAAGAAGTGGACGCGGTGGTGCTGATCGTCGAGGCGCCGACCGGCGCGGAGGCGAAGAAGCTGGCCTCCACGCGCTTCGCGCTCGACGCGGGCAACCAGTTTGCCGTCGAGGAATTGGCGCGCACCAAGAAGCCGGCGGTGCTGGCGGTGAACAAAGTCGATCTGCTGCACAACAAGCAACTGCTCCTGCCGATCATGGAGGGCTTCGGACGCGTGCACCCGTGGGCGGCGATGGTGCCGATCTCCGCCAAGAGCGGCGACGGCGTCGAGCGGCTGCTCGCCGAGATGGTCAAGCTCCTGCCCGCCGGCGCGCCGCTGTATCCCGAGGAGATGATCACCGATCGCGCCGAGCGCTGGCTCGGCGCCGAGCTGGTGCGCGAGCAGGTTTTTCTTTTGACCAAGCAGGAAGTGCCGTACGCGGTGGCGGTGACCATCGACGAGTGGGACGAGCGCCAGAAGGGCGACGTGATGGTGAGCGCCACGATCCACGTCGAGAAAGAGGCGCAGAAGAAGATCGTCGTCGGCGAAGGCGGGCGCATGGTGCGCGAGATCGGCTCGCGCGCGCGCCACGAGATCGCGCAGCTCCTCGGCTGCCCGGTCCACCTCAAGCTGTTCGTGCGCGTCGACGAGGGCTGGACCGGCGATCGCGCGGCGCTGCGCGACATGGGCTACGAGCGCGACAAATGATCGATTCGATCGACAGGCCGTTGGTGGCGATCGTCGGGCGGCCGAACGTCGGCAAGTCGACGCTGTTCAATCGGCTGGTCGGCGGGCATGACGCCATCGTCGAGGACGAGCCGGGCGTCACGCGCGACCGGCGCTACGGCGACGCCGACTGGGACGGGCGCCTGTATCGCGTGGTCGACACCGGCGGGCTCGATCTCGCGGCGGCCAAGCGCGAGGACGCGTCGCTGCCGCGCGGCATCGTGCGCCAGGCGCTGCTCGCCGTCGAGGAGGCGGAGGCGGTGGTGTTCGTCGTCGACGCCAAGGAGGGGCTGACGCCCGGCGACTACGACGCGGCCGAGGTCCTGCGCAAGAGCGGCAAGCCGATCATCTGGGTGGCCAACAAGATCGACGGCGCGGGCCAGGAGCCGCTGGCCAACGATCTCTATCGCGCGGGCGCCGACGAGGTGTTCGGCATCTCGGCGCAGCACGGCCGCGGCATGCCCGAGCTGCTCGACGCGATCGTGGCCAGATTGCCAAACGCGCCGAGTATAAACGACACGCCCGAGGAGCCCGAGGACGACAAGACGCGGCCGATCCGCCTCGCGCTCGTCGGGCGGCCGAACGCGGGCAAGTCGTCGCTCATCAATCGCTTCGCCGGCGAGGAGCGCATGCTGGTGCACGAGCAGGCGGGCACCACGCGCGATCCCGTCGACACGCTGGTCGAGATCGCCGGGCGGCGCTACCTGCTCATCGACACCGCGGGCATCCGCAAGCGCGCGCGCATCGACGCGCCGATGGAGAAGATCGCGGTGGCGATGGCGGAGAAGGCGGTGCGCCGCGCCGACGTCTGCGTGCTGGTCGTCGACGCCAAGGAGGGGCTCGCCGAGCAGGAGGCGAAGATCGCCGGGCTGTGCGACGACGCGGGGCGCGCGCTGGTGATCTGCTTCAACAAGCTAGACCTGATCGACCAGGACGCGCAGGACAAGCTGCGCGAGAACCTGAACCGGCAGCTCCAGTTCGTGCCGTGGGCGAAGGTGGTGTTCGCGTCGGCGAAGAGCGGCAAGGGGGTGCAGCGCATCCTCGACGCCGTGCAGGGCGCGTATGCGGCGTACATCAAGCGGGTCTCGACGGGCGAGCTCAACCGCTGGTTCGAGGGCATCGTCACCAAGCATCCGCCGTCGGTGTTTCGCGGGCACCCGGTGAAGCTGTATTTCATCCAGCAGCCGCAGTCGCGGCCGCCGACGTTCTTGCTGTCGGTGAACCATCCCGAGGGCGTTCACTTTTCGTATCGGCGCTACCTGGCGAACCAGCTGCGCGAGGCGTTCGACCTCGACGGCACGCCGGTGCGCATCGTCTGCCGCGCCAAGAAAAAAGGGCGGCGCTATACGAGCGGCGAGCGCGGCTAGGGCGTGCCGCCGTCGGGCGCGAGCTCGACGATCATGCCGTGGCCGAGATACAGCGTGCGGAAGATGTCGTCGTAGCTGTCGAGGCGGCCGTAGTAGCTGAGCGCGTCACCTTTGTGGAACTTGCGGCGCAGGAGCGGCAGCTGATCGGCCTCGAGCCACAGCGAGACGTCGAAGGTGATGGTCGACTGCAGGTGCTTGAGCGTGACGCCGCTCGAGGTGAACGAGCGGATGATGCCGGTCCAGCGGACCCAGCGGCCGAGGTAGCGCGTGGTCCAGAGGCGGGCTTTTTCGCCTTGGGGCATGGAGCGGCGCACGAGGAAGATCGGGTACAGCTCCTCGAAGCTCTCGTTGACGAACTCGGCGGGCGCCTTGTCCGAGGTCGGCTGCGTTTGCGTCGCGGCTTGATTCGCGGGCGCGGCGCGCGCGGCATCGGACGAGGCGGGCGCGTCGCGGCCGCCGGAGCACGCCGCCAGGCACGTCATGCACGCCAACATGAGCGCGTGCGTAGTTGACATAATGCATCTTATCGGACGTTGACTCCGACGGGAGCGGGGCAGCAAAGGACGCCGGCGTGCGCCGGTTGCACGCCGGCCAAATCGTGGGCCTGGCAACATCGTCGGTTGTTCGGACCGTATACCCTGCGCAATCCCATGTCCACCGAGCGGCAGCTGCTCGAGCGCGTGCGGGCGGCGGCGCAGTTGGCCGCGTCGCTCGGCGATCCGGCGAGCGCCGTGCAGCTCGCGTCGCGCGCGTGCTCGCTCGGCCGGACCGTGCTCGGCGCCGACGCGGCCGCGCTGTTCCTGGCCGGCTTCGCGCAAGACGCCGACGCGCCGCCCACGCCGGCGATCCCCGGCGACGACCGGCCGCGCCGGCTGGCGGCCGAAGGCTTCGCCTTGCTGCCGCCCGACGACCTGTTCGCGTCGCACGAGCCGGCCGAGCTCGAGCGGGTCCGCGCCTGGGCGCGCTCGGTGGGATTTCGCCGCGTCGAGCTGGCGCCGATCGCGCTCGATCATTGCCCCGCCGGCGCGCTGGTCTTGTGCTCGGTCGCCGACGGCCCGACGCTCGCGCCCGAGGATCTCGACGTGCTCGGCGCCGCGCTGGCGGCCGCGTTCGCCGCGCGCCGCTCGACCAGCGAGTTGCGCGACGCCTACGGGCTGCGCACGCGCGAGCAGGATCAGGTGGTGCGCGGCGAACGGATGCGCGCGCTCGGCGCGATGGCGCTCGGCATCGCGCACGACTTCAACAACGTGCTCAACGGCATCCTGGCGCAGACCGGCGTGCTCGCGGAGCTCGCGCGCGGGCAGCCGCCGCTCGAGGACGCCCTCGCGCGCCTGCGCAAGAGCGCGCTCGAAGGCGCCGCCACCGTCGAGCGCGTGCAGGAGTTCAGCCGGCAGCGGCGCGATCAATCGTTCGCGCCCATCGAGCTCGACGCGCTGGTGGCCGCGCTCGCCGCCGAGCTGCGCGCGCGCGCGCCGGCGGGCGTCGAGATCCGCACCGAGCTCGCGCCGGGCGCCGCCATCTTCGGCGCCGCCGGCGAGCTGGGCCAGACGGTGAGCGCGCTGCTGGAGAACGCCGTCGAGGCGCTCGGCACCACCGGCGGGATCATCACCGTCACGCTGGCGCTCGACGCCGACGGCGAAGACTGGGTGCTGGTGGTCTCCGACACCGGGCACGGCCTGACGCGCGACGTGCGGCGGCGCGCGTTCGATCCGTTCTTCACCACGCGCGGCTCGCGCAAGAAAGGGCTCGGCCTGGCGCTCGCGTACGGCGTCGTGCGGCGCCACGGCGGGCGCATCGATCTCGACGGCGCGCCGCAAAAAGGCGCGCGCGCGCGCGTGCGGCTCCCCCGCCTGATCCCGGTCGCCGCCGCCGACCTCGCCGCGCGCGAGTCGCCGCCGCCGCGCACCACCGACGGGCCGCCGCGCGTGCTCCTGGTCGAGGACGATCCCGATAACCGCGACGCGATGTCGTCGCTGCTGCAGCTCTCGGGCTACCAGGTGACGGTCGCCGACTCGGGCGCGGCCGGCGTCGCGGCGTTCTCCGCCGGCGCGTTCGACCTGGTGCTCACCGATCTCGGGCTGCCCGACTTGAACGGCTGGCAGGTGGCGGGCTCGGTCAAGGCCAAGGCGCCGTCGACGCCGGTGGCGCTGATCACCGGCTGGGGCTTCAACCTCGACCGCGACGAGATCCGCCGCCGCGGCGTCGACCTGCTGATCAAGAAGCCGATCGATCCGCAACGCTTCTTGAAGGAGCTGTCGACGCTGGTCGGTCAGGGCGCGCGCAGGCCGAGCGCGTAGGCGAACGCCACCACCACCAGCGCGTGGCAGATCTCGCCGCGCTGGATGCGCGCCGGGATCTCGTCGAGCGGCACGGTCACCACCTCGATGTCCTCGCCGCCGTCGAGGCGCGGCTCGCCGACGCGCTCGACGTCGCGCGCCAGGAACGACCAGCAGCGGTTCGACTGCATCGCCGGGTTGGGCGCGATCACGCCGGTCGGCTCGACGAGCGGCGCGTGGTAGCCGGTCTCCTCGAGCAGCTCGCGGCGCGCGGCCTCGAGCGGGCTCGGGTCCGAGGCGTCGATCATTCCGCCCGGCAATTCGAGCGTCTCCTCGCCGGTGCCGTAGCGATGCTGGCGCACCATCACCACGCGGCGGTCGCGCGTGAGCGGCACGATGTTGCACCAGTCGACGCAGTCGACGATGAAGAACTCGTGCTCGGCGCCGGTGCGCGGCGAGACCAGCCGGTGCGCGTCGACGCCGAACACGCGGGTCGCGAGCACGCGGCGCTTGCCGCGAAGAGGCCAGCCGGGCGGCATCAGCCCGGCGCGTCTTCCGACGAAAAGATCACCGGCCCGAGCGCCGGCGTGGCGCCCGCCGCGACGCGCGCCTTCTCGACGGCCACCTGCTCCTCGGCGAGCCGCGGAAAGCGATAGCGGATCGCGCCCTGCGCGTCGGTGTCGACGTCGCCGTCGAGCTCCTTGAGCAAGCTCTCGAGCGACGCGCGCACCGCTTCGCCCGGCTGCGACGTGCGCTCGGCGACCAGCGCCGCGAGCGCCACCGGATCGATCGCGCGCCCGGGCGACGCCCAGATCTCGCGCAGTAGCTCGCGGCGGATGCGCCGCCCGAGCTTGCGACGCGCGCGCCGCCGCTCGACCAGCACGCGCACGCCCGGCACCGCGAAGAACAGCGCCGAGAAGATCAGCGGGAAGAGCGTGATGAAGAACGTCGCGATCGGATCGCCCGCGAGATGGAACTTGTGCAGGAACGCCGGCCCGACGGTGAACGACGCCAGCAGGTTGAACGCGGTGAACCCGATGACGACGCCGTTCGCGCCCGGCGTGTTGCCGGTGAGCGTCGCCGGCGCCTCGGGCTCGTCCCACGCCCAGCGCCAGAATCCGCCGCTCTCGCCCGCGCTCGTCAGCAGATCCTTGAAGACGTAGATGAGCGTGCCGTCGTCGGCGACTTCCACTTCGCCGTCATAGTCGACCATCAGGCGCGTCAGCTCCTCGTCGGCGTCGTCGAGCGCGAGGCCGGTGAGCGCGGTCAGCTCCGCCGCGGTGATGCGCCCCTTGTGATCGCGCAGGAACGCGAGCACGCGCTTTTCCAGCGCGCGCGGATCGACCGGCGGCGCTTTCGGACCGAAGACGAAATCGAAGACGGAGTTATAGAAACGCTTCGGCGGCGGACCCTGCCGGCGGCGCGCGCGGCCGTAGGCGTCGGTCGGCGCGGGCGCGAGATCGGGCAGCATCCAGTACCAGATCCAGGGCAGGCCGAACCCGCCGCCGCCGCGCCGATCGTCGCGATCGGACGACGATCGCGCGGTCATGAGCGCGATCATCATGGCCACGAACGCCACCACGTAGGCCACCATCGTGACCGCGATCCACACCTTGAAGAACAGGGTAAAACCGCGCCAAACCGCCCTTCCGGCCCGTTCCAGCTTTTCGCGCAGCGGCACGCGGTCGCGCCGCTCGAGCGACGGATCGAACTCGTAGACCAGCTCGCCGTCGTCGGTGACCGCGAGGTGGCTGCGGTACGTGCGCACCAGCGACTTGAGCGCCGGCTCGGCCTGCTCCGTCGGCAGGCCGGTGAGCGCCACGGCGTCGCCGCGCGTGAGCTTGACCAGCTCGGTGCGGCCGCGCGTCTTCGTCTTGAGCGCGTCGAACAGCACGCGCTCCGCTCGTGGATCGTAGACCTTCACCGGGCGTGAACCTTGCGGCATTTGGTTAACCTAGCGCTTCGCGGCGGAACCGCTACTTGATGATGTTGAGCGTCGGTTTGGCGAGCAGCTTCATCAAACGCTCGCGGATCTGGTTGCGCAGGAGCGTCACCTCTCCGAGCAAACGCTCGACGGCTCGGATTTCTTCCGTCGGTGGCGAGCCGATCTCGGTGCCCTGCGTGGCGTGCTGCTGCGCGTAGCCGAGCTGTTCGAGCGCGCTCTCGAGCGTCATGTGGAGGGCTTGCAGTCGCTCGCGCTCGTCGATGGCCACTGCGCGGGTTATAGGAGTCAGCGCAGAAACCGTCAAGCGACGCGTTTTAACGCAGCGGTTGCGCCGAGCGTGGTGGTGGCCAGCGCGCCCAGCCGGTTGCCGCGCGCGCACGCGGCGGCGAGCTCGTCGCGCGAGAGGTCGGCGAGCGCGCGGCCCTCGGCGAAGCGGGCGCTCAGCTCGGCGAGCAGGCCGGCCATGAACGCGTCGCCGGCGCCGGTGGTGTCGACGACCTCGACGCGCTCGCCCGGCAGATACGCGGCGCCGGCCGCCGACGAGAAATAGCAGCCGCGCGCGCCGAGCGTGATCACCACCAGCGCGCAGCCGAGGGCGCGCACGCGATCGGCGGCGGCTTCGACGTCGGTGGTGCCGACGAGCGGCTGCAATTCGTCGTCGGAGATCTTGACGATGTGGCAGCGCTGGAGGAGCTGCTGCATGAGCGGCAGCGCCTCGCGCGGATCGTCCCAGAGGTGCGCGCGCCAGTTCGGATCGCTGGAGATCAGGCGGCCGGCGGCGCGCGCGGCGTCGAGCGCCTTCCAGGTGGCGGCGCGCGCCGGCTCGCGCGCCAGCGTCGACGAGCCGACGTGCAGCACGCGCGCGCGCGCCACGAGCGCGGGATCGACGTCGTGCTCGGCGATCAACTGATCCGCCGACGGGTGGCGGAAAAATAAAAAGCTGCGCTCGCCGCGCGCGCCGACGGCGACGAAGGTGACGCCGGTCTTGGCCGTGCGGTGCGTGCCGACGCCGGCGACGTCGACGCCCTCGGCGGCGAGCTGCTTGCGCACGAACGCGCCGAAGTCGTCGGGGCCGACCAGTGTCATCAGCCCGACGCGCGCGCCCTGCCGCGCGAGGCCGACGGCGACGTTGGCGGGCGCGCCGCCGAGGTGGCGATGGAACACGTCGCACTCGACGAGCGGCACGCCCGGGCGCTCGGGAAAGAAATCCACCAGCGCCTCGCCGAAGCTGAGCACGTCGAGCTCCGGCGCGCTCACGTCGCCGCCTGGTTGAGCTTGTGGATGAACTCGAGCGACTTGAGCGGGCGTCCGAGGTGCTCGGTGAACAGCGTCGAGAGCGCGTCGCGGCAGCTGGCGTTGACCGCGGGCGCGAGCGAAAATTCGCCGGCGCGCTCGAGCGCCAGATCCTGCGCGTGCACGAGCGCGTGGCGCGCGTCGCCGTCGAGGGGGCGGCCGTGGCCGTGGCAGGCGCCGCACACGACGCCGCCGCGGCGCGCATCGAACACCTGCCCCGCTCCGTCGAGATCTTCGGTGTTGCACGCGAGGCAGCGATCGAGCTGCGGGCGCAGGCCGACCTCGTCGAGCAGCCGCAGCTCGAACACGCGCAGCGTCTCGGCGCGCGCCGGCTCCGCCTCGAGCAGCGCGAACAGCGACAGCAGGAGATCGAACACCGCCGCTTCCGGCTGGCGCGGCGGCACCAGCTCGCGCACCAGCTCGCACGCGTAGCCGCCGTGCGCGACCTTGGCGACGTCCAGCATCAGCGACGGAAAACCGCGCGCGCCATGAAACGCCTCGAGCGTGTCCAGCTCCGCCTGCGGGCGCTCGGCCAGCGTCGCCTCGCCGACGCCGAACAGCGACAGCCCCGCGCCGAAGCGCTTGACGCTCTTGCGCGCGCCGCGGGCGATCGCGCTGCGCTTGCCGCAGTCGCGCGTGAGCAGCGTGACGATGCGGTCGGCCTCGCCGTAGTCGACGGTACGCAGCACCACCGCGGGCGTGATCAGCCGCGCCATGCGAAAATGCTACAGGCTTTGCCGCTCCTGCGCGACGTGATAAAACCTTCCGATGCCCGAGAAGCGCGAGACCCTCGAGGAGGTCGCCAAGCGAGAGGCCGACACCGAACGCGAGCGCGAAGAGGCGCGCGCCATCTTCATCGTCGCCCGCGAGCTGCTCTCGAAGGAAGTGCCGGAGCGGTTCTTCACGCTGGCGGTGGAGCTGCGCGAGGCGGTGAAGCGCTTCAACAGCGCGGCCGCCGACGACAAGAAGCTGACGTGGAGCGAATCGTCGGCGCTCGCGGCGCGCGATCCCAACCTGCAGGCCGACTTCAACCTCGAGTTCGGACGCAAGCAGACGATGATCCAGGTGGCGCTCAACGCCATGTCGCGCTCGGGCGGGCCGGACGTGTTCCTCATCGAGGCGAGCGGCCAGCTGCGTGACGATCGTTTCCTCTTGCGCGTCGAGGGCTGGGCGGAGAAGAACAAGCGCATCACCTACCGCATCAGCGTCAACTTCAAGCGCATGACGTGGCCGATCGAGGAGCTGGCGGAGCGGTTGGTGATGGCCTGCGTGACGTCAGACTTCAACGTGCTGTATCGGTAGCGCGCGCTCGGAGATCCCGTCGCCCGCGCGGCCGTGACGCAAGAGCAGCGACAGCGTCAGGGTCGCCACCACCAGAATCAGCAGCACGACCAGCGCCACGCCGACGCGGCGGCGCCCTTCGCTCTGGTGCGGCGATGCGTCGACGGGCGGCGGAGGAATCGGCAAGGGCGGCAGCGGCGCGTCGACGGGCGGCATCACGCGACGCAGCCGCGCCAGCGCCTCGCCCACGTCGAGCCCGACCTCGCGCGCGTAGGCGCACACGAACCCGCGCACGAACACCGCCGCCGGCAGCGCGTCGATGCGCGCGTCCTCGAGCAGCTCGAGCGACTGCTCCTTGATCTTGGTCGCGCGGCTCAGCTCGGCGATCGAGATGCCGCGCGCCTCGCGTCCGCGCTTGAGGTACGCGCCGAAATGCTCCAGCTCCACGTCGTCGCCTCTATTGCGCAAGCGTGCACTCTTTGGCGATGCAACTCTTGGGCGCGAGCTGCACGCAGCGCTGGAACAGCTCGGCGGCGCGCGGGCGATCCTGGCGCCGGAGCGCCACCATCCCGGCCAGGTGATACGCCTCCTGGATCGGGCAGGCCTTGTCCGCGGTCACCTTGTCCAGCTCTTCGGCGGCACGATCCCACTCCTGCTGCTCGTAGTACACCTTGGCGAGGCGATATCGCCCGACGCAGAACTGCGGCTGCTCGAACAGCGCCTGGCGCAGCTCCTTCGACGCGCGCGCGTAGTCGTGCTTGTTGAGGTACGCGAGGCCGAGGTTTCCCTCGGCGGCGAACGGCTCGCGGTAGATGATGTTGGCGAGCGCCTTCTCGCCGAAGCCGATCGCCTCGTCGTAGCGGCCGAAGTGGATCGCGATCACCGCCAGGTTGTTCAGCGCCTCGGAGAACGCCGGCTTGAGGCGCACCGCCTCGCGAAATTGATCCTCGGCCTTCTTGAACTGGCCGTCCATCTCCTGCTTCTCGAGGTTCAGCTCGTCACCCTTCAAGCACTGCGCGCGCACGCTCATCTCCTCGGCCTCGGCGCCTTTGCGCAGGAACACGAGACCGAGAAGATTATGCGCGTCCGCGTTCGCAGGATTGAGCTCCACGGCCTTGAGCAGCTCCTCGAGCGCCGGGCCCACGAGCCCCTTGGAAAAATAATCGGCACCCAACAGAAAGCGTTTTTCCGAACCGTCCGGATCCAGCCGCACCGCCGCCGGCGCACAAGCCGCGCCGCCCAGGACCGCCACCAATAGCCAGTGTCTCAATCGTCGCGCCAACTTAGCCACGGGACCCTAGCATCCGCTTACGCTCCGAGTCAACGGTAAATGACTTACACCTGCGCGCGAAAAGGCGCAAAAACTCTCGCGCGCGCCGCTCAGCACAAAACGCGTGCGACGCGCGTTATATGCGGCATGGCCTATCGACCACTGGGGACCGTGCCGCAGCCGGAGCGACCGGTGGCCGGATGGCTCGTGGCGTCGTTCTTCACGCTGCGCGCGCTGGTGCTGGGCGTGCCGGTGGTGCTCGGCTTCGTGATCGTGACGGCGCTGCTCTCGCACGTCGTCGAGAACGAGCGCTGGCGGCTCGCGATCGGCCTGTTCGTGTCCCTCGGCGCGCCGCTGATCCTGCGCTGGCGCATCGCCGAATTCCTACGCGGGCGAAAGTTGCGAGGCACGCCGAGCTCGGGCCTGTTCCTCGCGATCGCCAACTCGATCATCGCCGCGATCATCGCGTTCGGTTTCGCCGACGACACGGGGCGCGCGCTCCGGCGTCACGGCGACTGGTTCGTCGGCGAGCGCAACGGGCTGATGGCGCGCGGCTACCGCTCGTCGGTGGGCGCGATGGCGGCGTACCTCGAAAAATTCGATCCGCCGGCGGAGCTGGCGCCGATCGTGATTCCGCCCGATCCGAAGAAGATTCCGGAAGGCCCGTGGATGCCCGGCGAGCAGCCGCCCGAGTCGCTGCCGACGACCATCGCGTGGTTTCATCCGCTCGCCGGTCCGCGCCGCGCGCTGCCGAACAACGAGTCGCGCCGCTTCGGCGCCGCGCGCCCGCAGCCGCGCCCGCCCGAGTGCGAGCTCGGCCACTGCGGCGTCGATCTCGGCTCCACCGTCGGCGAGCCGGTGTTCGCGGTGTTCGACGGCGTCATCGAGCGCATCGAGCGCGACGAGACCAAGGCGACCAACGGCGCCGACGCGCGCGCCGGCCGCTTCATCCGCATCGGCCACAAAGACGGCACGGTGGTGTCGCGCTACATCCACCTCGACACCATCCGCGAAGATCTCAAAGAGGGCGATCACGTCAAGGCCGGTCAGCTCATCGGGCGGCTCGGCGCGAGCGGCATCTTGAACGCGGGAGCGCACCTGCACTTCTCGATCTCGCTGCGCGACGGCGGGCGCGCGGGCGGCAGCGAGCGCTACATCGATCCCGAGCCGATGCTGCGCACGTGGGCGCTGGTCGACGTGACGAGCGCGCTGCCGGCCAACGCGCGCGCGCAACTGCCGTAGCGTAAGTGATATAAAAGTCGGCATGACGACCTTCGCCGCCGCCGACGGGACCAGCCTGCACGAGATGACGTGGACGCCGAGCGGCAAGCCGCGCGGCGCGGTGGTGCTCCTGCACGGCTACGGCGAGCACATCGCGCGCTACGACGAGACCGCGCGCGCGCTCAGCGCCGCCGGCTGGGCGGTGCGCGGCGCCGATCTGCGCGGCCACGGCGAGTCGGCGGGCCGCCGCGGCTTCGTGCGCCGCTTCGACGAGTACCTCGACGACGCCGCGCTGCTCATCGGCCGCGCGCGCGAAACGGCAGGGCCGCTGTTCCTCCTCGGCCACTCGTTCGGCGGCTTGATCGCCACGCATGTTGCACTGCAAAAAAAAGCCGCCCTCGACGGCCTGATCCTGTCGTCACCGTTCTTCCGCCTGGCGCTCGCCGTGCCGGCGGTGAAGATCTTCGCCGGCAAACTCTTCTCGTCGCTGATCCCGACGCTGGCGCTGCCCGCCGGCCTCAAGGGCGCCGATGTGACGCGCGACCCCGAGCTGGCCGCGCTCTACGATCGCGATCCGCTCAACAACAAGAACGCCACCGCGCGCTGGTTCACCGAGACGCAGACCGCGCAAGAGCAGGCGCTCGCCCGCGCGTCCGAGCTCACGCTCCCCTGCCTGGTCATGCACGGCGGCGGCGACAAGGTCGCCGACCCGCGCGCCACCGAGGAGCTGTTCGCCGGCATCTCGTCCAAGGACAAGACGCTCAAGATCTACGAAGGCCAGTATCACGAGATCTTCAACGAACCCGCCGCCGATCGCGTCAAGACTTTCGCCGACGTGGTGGCGTGGCTCGACGCGCGCGGCTCCGTCGACGCGGGCGAGAAGTTGCACGCGCATAGTCCGTAAGCTATATTCATTCTCGACGGAGAAGTGCTGCCACCACGTTCGGTGAAACAGGCGACTCCGGGTTCCTTGATCGTCGAATCCGACCGAGCCCAGGT